>DATBZG010000191.1:0-37477 GCA_036513335.1 Solirubrobacteraceae bacterium
AGCGCGCGCAGCGAGTACACACAGACGGTCGTCTTCTTGGCGTCGTTCTGGCTCCAGTCGATCAGCACCTTGCCGGTGCGGCGGGCCTTGGTCATGCGTGAGACGACCAGATCGGGCTGCGCTGCTTCCAGCGTCTCCGCCACCGCTTTCGCAAAAGTCTTCGTCTGCTCGAACGTGACGTCTGCGGTGTTCAGCGGCACGTACACCTGCAGTCCCTTCGATCCCGACGTCTTGGCAAAGCTCTGCAGGCCTAGGCCCTCGAACATCCCCTGCAACTGCAGGGCGACGCGACAGCACTCGACGATGCTCGCCGGGGCACCCGGGTCGAGGTCGAACACCAGCGCCGTCGGGCGCTCGCTGGAGTCCGCCCGTGCGAGTGGAACGTGCAGCTCGATCGCCGCCAGGTTCGCCAGCCAGACGAGCGTCGGCAGATCATCCGCGAGGATGTAGTCGATCGGCTTGCGCTCGCTTGCCAGAGTCGCCGTCTTCACCCAATCCGGACGGTGCGCCGGCGCCTGCTTCTGGAAGAACGACTTCCCTTCCACGCCGTCCGGCCAGCGGGTCACCGTCAGCGCTCGACCAGCCAGGTGCGGGAGCAGCACCGGGGCGATCGTCGCGTAGTAGTCGATCAGCGCACGCTTGTCCAAGCCTGAGGCTGGATAGAGCACCTTCGCCAGGTTGGACAGCTTCAGCTCCCGTCCCTCCACCGTCGTCTCGGCGCTCTTCGCTGTCTTCTCGTGCACGACCAGCGGGGTGCGGACGTCGCTTGCCTTGGGTTTTCGTTGGCCGCTGCTGCCGCGCGGCGGCGCGCTCTCCGGGGTCTGCGTCAGCCGTGGCTCCTCGCGCACGACCTCCCTCGGGTCCTTGTCGTCGCGCAGGCCCTTGTAGCGCGGTTGGCGCAGGCTGCCTGCTGACGTCCACTCGCTGAACTCCACCTCCGCCACCAGCTTCGGCTCACAGAAGACCGCCTCGCCGGGCGGCCTCACGCCCGCCCCGAACGGCGAGCTGTCCCGTCGCAGCGGGCCCAGCAGGCGCTCGAGCCGGTCGAGCTCCTGCTCGCTGAAGCCGCTGCCCACGCGACCCACGTAGCGCAGCGCGCCGTCTTGCTCGTACACGCCCACGAGCAGCGCGCCGATGCGCTCCTCGCGCTTGCCCTTGCCCGGCAGCCAGCCTCCCACCACCAGCTCCTGTCGGCGCACGCCCTTGATCTTCACCCAATTGCGGCTACGCGCCCCCGGTTGATAGCTGGAGTCCAGGCGCTTTGCCATCACACCCTCCAGCCCCTGCTCCGTGCTCGCCTGCAGCAGCGCCTCACCCTCGCCCACCGTGTGCTCGGGCGTCTGCCAGCTCTCGCCGTTCAGCTCGAGCGCGCTCAGCAGCTCGCGGCGCTCGGAATACATGAGCCCCATCACCGAGTGGCCGTCCAGCCACAGCAGGTCGAAGATCATGTACGTCACCGGCGTGTCCTTCGCCAGGCGCTGCGCCTGTGCACGCGAGCTCACCTGCATCCTTCGCTGCAGCTTGCCGAAGCTGGGGCGCCCACTGCGGTCGAGCGCCACGATCTCGCCGTCCAAGATCGCGCTGTGGGAGCTGAGCGCCCTGCCCAGGCGTGCGAGCTCCGGGTAGCGGTCGGTGACGTCGTTCAGGTTGCGGCTCTCCAGTCGCAGCTCTCCCGGGCGCGAGTACGCGATCGCGCGTACGCCGTCCCACTTGATCTCGTACGCCCAGCCGTCGTCCGGCTGCGGCAGCGACCCCGTCGTGGCAAACATCGGCACCAGATGCGCGGGCATCGGCTCGCGCGGGTGGGCCGGATCCGAGTCCGCCGGATCCATGCGGTGGATCATCCAGTCCTTCGGGTCCTGCCCGTCTTGGATTGCGAACAGCGCGTAGCGCGCGTTCAGCCTGTGGCCGTGAAGTGCCACCTCGATCTTGCGCGGCTCCCACTTCAGGCAGTCATAAGTGCCGCTGTCCCAGATGCCCATCGTGCCCGCGCCGTACTGCCCCTCCGGGATCTCCCCATGGAAATCCAGGTAGTCCAGCGGGTGGTCCTCCGTGTGCGCGGCGAAGTGGTTCTCCTTCGGCTCTTGCGGCAGTCCCTTGGGGATCGCCCACGAAGCGAGCACGCCATCGCGCTCCAAGCGCAGGTCCCAGTGCAGGCGGCGCGCGCTGTGCTCGTGGATCACGAAGCGCCGCTCGCCCCCACCCGAAGCCTCGCCCGACGCCGGCTCCGGCGTGTGCGCGAAGTCGCGTTTCGCGCGATAGCGCGCCAGCTTCTCGCCGGAGCCTTTGTCGTCTTGAACGCGCTTGCGCGCAGCCATCGCTGCGGCTAGCGCTTCGTTGCCGCGCGCCGCGTTGCGCCGGCTTTCTTCTCGGCCGGTTTCTTCACGGAAGCCGCTTTTGCTCCAGCCGCTTTCGGGGCGCTCGCCTTGGTGGCTGCCGGTTTGCGCGGTTTCGCTTTTCCTTTCGCTGCGCCCGCGCCTTCGCGCGCTCGCACCGCCTCGAGGCTCGCCTTCAGCGCGCTCATCAGGTCGGGGGCTGGCTCGCTGATCTCCTCCGGCGTTGGCTGCACCACGATCTCCTCACCCTGCGCCTTGCGCTCGATCATCGCCAGCACGTCCGCGCGGTAGGTGTCGTGGTACTTCTCCGGTTCGAAGTCGCCCGCCAGCGACTCGACCAGCTGCTTTGCGACGTCCAGCTCGCGCTTGGTCGTCTCGACCTCCGCGGCGTCCGCCAGCTCGTCGATCCGGTCGGGCGGGAGCACTTCGTCCGCGAACAGCATCGTCGCCATTCCCAGCGCGTCTCCCATCGGGCGCACCGCCACGAGCTGCTCCTTGGAGCGGATCACGACTCGTGCGATCGCGACCTTGTTCGTGTCGCGCATCGCCTCCAGCAACAGGCGGTATGGCTTTGCGCCACCCGTCGCCGGCGCCAGGTAGTAGGGCTGGTCGTAGTACACGGGGTCGATCTGTGAGAGCTCTACGAAGTCCTCGATCTCGATCGTCTTCGTATTCTTCGGCTGCAGTGTCTCCAGCTCGCCCGGCTCGATCACCACATAGCGCTCGGGGGCGATCTCATAGCCCTTGACGAGGCTCTCGTAAGGGACCTCCTCACCCGACTGCGGGTCGATCCGCTTCTGTGACACGCGCACCCCACTCTTGCCCGAGAGCTGGTGAAAGCGCACCGTCTTGCGGTTCACCGCGCTGTACAGCTTCACCGGGACCGTGACCATGCCGAAGCTGATCGCTCCCGTCCAAATCGCGCGAGGCATGTTTTTAGTAGTACCACCTCAGCACCTTCCTAACCAGCGCTGCAAAACGCGTGCCGGCGGTTGGGTTCAGTGCGCCGACGTGTCCCCGCCGCCCGCAGGCAGCTCCGCGCTCAGTGGCTCCGGTGGAGCCTCGTTGCCCGCGAGGCCCGCCGTGCGCTCCGACCACCAGCTCAACGGAGCGATCGCGTAGGCATATTCGCGGGACTCGTAGTCGAGCTTCGTCGCGAGCGTGACGATCGCCAGGATCTGGTCGTGCAGCCACTCGTCCGTGCCCAGCTGCTCGGCGTGCTCGGTCCCCACGGCGCTGCGTGTCAGCGTACGGTCGGCCCGGCTCTGCCCCTCCGGCGGTTCGTTGTGCGTGAGCACGTTGTTCAGCCACTCCAGGCGCGTCGCCAGCTCCACGTGTCGGTCGAGCATCTCCGCGTAGGGGCCCGCGTTGATCATCACCGGAGACCATTTCGCGATCACATCCGAGGCGTGGTTGGAGAGCCCGCCGCTGGCGCGCAGCAGTTGCGCGCGACGCTCCTCGTCATGCACCAGCTTCTCAGCCGCCTGCGACACGCGCGTGGCGTTCAGTGCGACTTCCTTGCCTTCGATCAACGACTCCACGGAGCCGCTCTGCACGTCTGCCAGCTCGAGCACCTCGAGCATCGTCGTCCACGTCGCGCGTGCGCTCTGGATCAGCGCGAACAACACCGTTTGCGCCAGCAGGCTCCAGCGGCGCCGGTCGCGCCCTTCCACGACCTGGTTGAAGACGGCCACGGTCACCCCGACCACGATCAGGTTCGCCACCAGCGAGGTCAGCATCCCGTGGCGCTCCCAGAAGCTGCCCACCACGAAGTCCGACGCGCCCGTCGCCAGGACGAGCACGAGCCCCGCCGCGGCGGCAATCTGCAGGCGACGGTCCTTGATCATGGCTCCAGGTTATGCGCAAGCGAGTCAGGCACCACATCGTTCTGGGCCTCGATGGCCGGCCGGTGACCGGGCTCGACCGCGCCGTCCTGCCGGCCGGGCGCGGTCTGACGTGGCTCCACCTCCTGCTCCGATGCCGTCGAGATCCGCGCGGAATAGATCGAAGGCGCACCAAACACGCGCGCGAGCACCGTTGCCTCGACGATCGCCAGCAGCACGGGCACCATCAGCGAGTCCGCGTGGTGGGTGAGCTCGAGCAGCAGCACCACCGCGGCCAGCGGTCCCTGGGTCGCCGCGCCGAGCACGGCCGCCCCGCCGATGATCGCGTAGCTGCCGAGTGGAGCGCCCGGCCACAGCTGCGTCCAGGCCTCGCCCAGCAGACCTCCCAGCAGCACGCCGAAGGTGAGCGTCGGCGTGAACAGCCCGCCGGGCGCGCCGCTGCCTAGGCACGCCGCCGTGGCGATCGGCTTGAGCACGAGCAGGATCGCCAGCAGCGCCACGCTCAGGCGTCCAACCAGCGCCAGCTGCACGATCGGTTTGCCGTTGCCCAGCAGCTGTGGGTAGGCGATCGACACAGCGCCGAGCGCCGTGAAGACCGCGATCGGGGTGGCGAGCCGCATCCATCCACGCGGCTTCATCGCGTGTGCGCGCGCGATCACGCGGATGTAGGCGATCGCCGCTAGTCCCGCGATCGGGCCGACCAGCAACGCCCATACGATCAGCGAGGCATGGACGTGGTAGGTCGGGATCGTGTACGTCGGGCGGCTCGGCAGCGCGATCCAGGCGACGGCCGTGGCGATCAGCGACGTCGCCAGCGCCGGGAGCACGAGCGGCAGCGTCAGCGCTCCCAACAGCACCTCCAGCGCGAACAGCGCCCCGCCCAGCGGCACGTTGTAGACAGCCGCCAGCCCCGCGCCCGCGCCGCACGCGACCAGCAGCCGCCGCTGCCACTCCGGCAGCTGCGCCCACTCGCTGAGCGCGCTCGCGACGGCCGCGCCGACCTGCTGGGGCGCCGCCTCCCGTCCGAGCGACGCACCCAATGCGACCACCAGGATCGAGTGCACGCCGCGGGCGATGCTCGCGCGAAAGGGAACGCGCGCGTCTTTCAGCCAGATCGCCTCTGAGACCTCGCTTGCGCCGCTGCCCGCCAGCAGCATCGCGCCCGTCCCCGCAACCACGCCCCCGATCAAAAGGACGAGCACACGCTGCGTAGCGGATGTCTGCTGCACCCCCGTCAGGAAGTTTCCGGAGTGGTAGGACCAGGCGAGGTGCTGGATCACGCGCAACAGCTCCATCAGCGCCGCGCCCCCGAGGCCTGCAGCTACGCCGATGACCACTACGAGCATCCAAAAGCGCGCGCCGAAGGAGGCCACGATCCCCTGGCCTGGGACGTTCGGTTGCGGCGTCGATCGCGTCACGCTCCCGCGCAGTCTGACGGTGACTGCAGCTGTCAGGGGTACGCCCTGTTACCGCACGGGTGCGCTGAGGTTTTCGCCCGAGCCGCGCTGACAGAGCAATTCGAGCCTCTCGGCGCGATCCTGGCCACGCAGCCAGTATCATCCGCGAACCATCCGGCAGGCGAGACTTGGGGGTTTGGGAAATGGCCACGGCAGAGCGGGACATCGAGAAGCTGGAACTGACCGAGCGCGAGCTGTGGCTCGACGGTCCCCCGTATGAGACGTTCAAGCAGATGCGCGGCAGGTGCCCGGTCCACTGGACCGAGAGCTTCGAAGAGTTCCCCGACGAGCCGGGCTTCTGGTCGATCACCACCGCCGATGACGTGCACACCGTCAGCCGCGACTGGCAGACCTATTCCTCAGAAGCCGGTGGCGTGCTCGTGGCCGCCGCCGGCTTTCCGATCGAGCTCGCGCGCGCGATGTTCATCGGCATGGACCCGCCCAAGCACGACCGGCTGAAGGCGCTCTTCCAGGCTGGCTTCACTCCACGGCGCATCGCTGCCCACGAGGATGCGATCCGCGCGATTGTGATCAAGGTGCTCGACCGGCTCGACGGTCGCGAGACCTGCGACCTCGTAAACGACGTCGCCCAGCCGGTCGTCTCGCGCGTGATCGGCAGCTTCATGGGCATCTCCGAGGAGGACGACGCGATCTGGGCACGGCTGATGAACTCGACGCTCGGCGCAGCCGATCCCGACCTGAACCCCAACGGCTTCGAGGGTGCCGTGGAGAAGGACCTGCCGGAGATCTTCGAGCGCTGTCGCAAGCTGATCGCCGCACGCCAGGAGAACCCCACTGAGGACCTCACCAGCGTGCTCGTGCACTCCGAGGTCGATGGGCAGAAGCTCGAGGAACACGAGATCGTGATGGGCTTCTTCCTGCTGATGGCCGCCGGCAACGATTCGACGAAGGCGACCTACTGCAGCGGCATGCGTGCGCTCATGCAAGACCGCAAGCAGCTCCAGCTGCTGCTGGACGATCCTTCCCTCATCCCCGACGCTGTGGAGGAGTCGCTGCGCATGTTCCCCGCGTTCGCGCACTTCCGCCGCACCGCTACCTGTGACACCGAGCTGCATGGCCAGAAGATCCGCGAGGGCGAGAAGGTGGTCATGTGGTACGTCTCCTCCAACCGAGACGAGACGCGCTTCGAGGACCCCGACCGCTTCGACCTGCGCCGCAAAGCCGAGCACCAGGCCTTCGGCGCCGGCGGCAGGCACTTCTGCCTCGGGACGGCGCTGGCGCGCCTGGAGCTGAAGGTGATGCTCGAGGAGACGCTCAAGCGCTATCCCGCGATCCAGATCGACGGCAAGGGGGCGGCGGTGGAATCGCTGTTCATAAACCAGCTAAAGTCGCTTCCGGTGCGCCTGTGAACGACTTCAACGCCTCCGTCATCGCGGAGTTCCGCGCCCACGGTGGTCGCGTGGGCGGGCCCTTCGAGGGCGCGCCGCTGCTGCTGCTCACGAGCACCGGCGCCAAGAGCGGCGAGGAACGCACCACGCCCGTCATGTACCTGCCCGACGGCGAGCGCATGGTGATCTTCGCCTCCAAGGCGGGCGCGCCCACCAACCCTGCCTGGTACCACAACCTCGTTGCCAACCCCACCGCGACGGTCGAGCTCGGCACCGAGAGCTTCCAGGCAACGGCGCGCGTTGCCTCCGGTGAGGAACGCGCGGAGCTGTACAACCGCCAGGCCGAGCTGCGCCCGCAGTTCGCCGACTACGCAGAGAAAACCACGCGGGAGATCCCCGTCGTGGTTCTCGAACGCCAAGCCTGAGTCAACAGGCCGCCGGCTTTACCGGCCCGCCGCCCCGGACAATGGGCGAAGATGTGTGATAGATCGCATGCCTGTGGCGTAGTGAGTGTGATGCCCACCCCAAGCTTCGACGAGGCGGCGTTCAACGGTCTCTTCCACGAGTGCTCGCGTGACGTCCACGCGTACGCGATCTCTCTGCTCGGCGACCGCGCCGCGGCCGAGGATGTCACCGCGCTTGCGTTCGAGCGCCTCTACCGCTCGCGCCGGCGCCTGGACCGCCGTCGCGGCACTGCCAGGGCTTGGCTGTTCGCGATCGCGCGCAACGCTGCGCTCGACGAGTTGCGACGGCGCCGGCGCCAACCCAGCGTCGAGCTGGAAGGCGAGCGTCTTGGCGATCCCGGCTCCGACGAGGCGTTCGAGCGCGTCGAGCAGCGCGCGACCGTTCGTCAGGCGCTCGCTTCGCTGTCGCTACGCGAGCGCGAGCTGGTGCTGCTCAAGTTTCACGGCCAGCTCTCCCACGCCGAGCTCGCCAAGGTGCTGGCCATCAGCGAGTCCAACGCCGGCACCCGCCTGCACCGAGCCCTCGCGCACCTGCGCGAACAATGTCTCGAGCTCGACCGACAGGAGGTCGCATGAGGATCGTCCATTTCCCCACAGCGCACGATGACGACGGCGCCGAGCAGGCTTGGCTGCAGCAGCTCGAGTCCGCGCTGGACGGCGACGCGCAGGGACCCGCGGCCGAGTCCTGGCGCGAGCTGCGCGATGACGTGCGCTCGCTGGCGCCCGCGATGTCAGCCGACTTCGAACGCGAGCTGAGCGAGCGGATCCTCGAGCGCGACCGTGCTCGCGTGCCGCGCAAGCTTCGCCTCACACGTCCTTCTCGGCCGGCGATCGCCACCGCGTTCAGCGTCGCGGTCGTGGCGCTGGTGGCGCTCGTGGCCGTCGCTCCGTGGCGCGGCGGCCACGCGCCCGAAGCTGAGCCGGCCCAGCACGTGTCCTCCGGAGCGTTGGTTCGCGCGCCTTCGGCCACGGCCACGCCGACGCCGACGCCGAAAGGATCCGCGCAAGCCGCCGGGGAAGCATCGCCGGCAGGCGCGGCCGTGGCGCCGTCCTCGAACGGGCCGGCCGCCGCGCTCGGCCGCATCCAGCAGCTGGGTGCAAGCGTCACGCTCGCGGTCACCCCCGCAAACGTTCAGGAAACCTCCAACCGCGTATCGCGCCTGGTCGTTCGCGACGGGGGCTTCGTGCAGAGCTCGCACGTGCAGGTGCAGCAGGGGCGCGGCGGCGAAGCCACGCTGACGCTGAGACTGCCGAGCGAAAAGCTGAGCGCCGCTCTCGCCTCTCTCGAACAGATCGCGCCGGTGCGCGAGGAGAGCCAGTCGCTGCAGGACATCACGAACACCTACGACGCCGCGCGCCAGCGGCTGAGGGACGTCGAGGCCGAACGCCAGGCGCTGTTGCGCGCCCTCGCCAAGGCCACCACCGAAGGGGAGATCGACAGTCTGCGCGAACGTCTCGCCCAGTCACGCGGTGCGCTCGCAGGCGCCCACTCTGCGCTGGAAGTCGTGTCGCGACGCGCGAGCACCGCCGAAGTGGAAGTGACCGTGCTCGGCGATGCACACGCAGCCGGCGAAGGCCTGACCCTGCATCGCGGACTCCACGATGCCGGCCGCGTGCTCACCGTCACACTCGTCGTGTTGCTGATCGCCGCGGCTGCGCTCGTGCCGCTCGCGCTTCTGCTTCTCGGACTGACCGCGGCAGTGCGCGTATGGCGCCGTCGTCGGCGCGAGCAGGTGTTGGGCACTTCCTGAGCGACACCTGTCGGGAGCTGGACCGGGGGCTGCGCTCGCTGTAGCTTGTGCGCGTGCCCGATCAGCGCGCCACCGAGTTGGAGCGCCTCAATCAGCAGGCGATCGCGCCACGCGCCCATCATCTGCTCGCGCTCGAGTTCGGCTCCAAAGCCCAGTTCGACGATCCAAGCCAGGAGTGGCGCAGGCTCTTCTCCGAGATACTGGGGACGTTCATGCTGGTACTGGTTGCCGCGGGGGGCGGCATCCTCCACGGCAAGGGCCAGATCGGCCTCCCTGCGGCTGTGGTTGCGCCCGGGCTGATGGTCATGGCGATCATTCTGTTCATGGGCGCTGTCTCAGGCGCCCACCTCAATCCCGCCGTCTCGCTCGCATTCGCGCTGCGCAAAGACTTCCCGTGGAAACGCCTCCCCGGATATGTGCTCGCGCAGGTGATCGGCGCAACCCTCGCGTGCCTGTTCCTGGACGCGGTGTTCGGCGACGTCCAGCACCTCGGCGCGACGCTTCCCGGCCCGGGCTATGCGGACTGGCAGGCGCTGCTGATGGAGATCGTCCTCACCGCAGTGCTGGTCAGCGTGATCCTGGGGACCGCTTCGACCGCCCAGAGCGTCGGCCGCGTCGCCGCGCTGGCAGTCGGCGGCTACATCGCACTCGCCGGACTGTGGGCGGCGCCGGTCAGTGGTACCTCGATGAACCCCGTCCGCTCGTTCGGTCCCGCCCTGGTGAGCGGCGACTTCAGAAGCTACTGGGTGTATCTGCTGGGGCCGATCGCGGGTGCGTGCATCGCGGTGGGCTGCGCCTATGTCCTACGTGGCGGCGGCGGAGATCCGCTCGCCTACGCGGCCGGCTCCGGGACGCTTGGGGCTCCGCCCTCGGGCGAGCCGCCGTCGATCTGAGCCCGACTCGCCCAGCTCGCACCGGCAGAGTCAGACGCCAGTCTCGGCCTTGACGCGGCCCGCGTCGACCGCCGCTCGCAGCGCCCGGTAGTCACGCTCGTTCTGCTCGGCGTAGGAATCGGCGAACTGCACCAGCGCCCGCTCGAACTTGGCGCTCTTGCCCAGATATGACGCGATCGCGATGCGGTCGCCGCTGCGGGCGTGGGCGCGGGCCAGCGTCCAGCCGCACATCCGTCCGTAGGCGAGCATGCCGCTGGGGCTCATCCGCCCGATCTGCGCCGAGCCCTTCTGATCGCGCAGCTGGCGACAGTAGAAGTCGCGCGGCTGGCCGTCCACGCCGGACGGCAGGTGCAGCCAGCCGAGGAAGATGTCGCTGCTGGCCTGCATCAGTCGCTGACCGGTGACAACCCGCTCGCCGTGATTGGCGAACTCGCTCGGCTCGAGAAAGCCCTCGAGCACAGATGCCTGCGCCTCCTTGATCTGCAGAAGCAGCGGATCGATCCCGTCGCGGCCGAGCAGCAGCGCGATCCACGCGCGCGTTCCCACGCTGCCCACGCCGACGACCTTGCGGGCGAAGTCGGTCACGCGGAACTGATCCAGCAGCACACGCCGGTCGTGCTGCAACGTGGCGCGATAGGAGCGCAGCTGCTCGTGCAGGGCGTCGGACATGTCCTCGCGTTCGTTGCCCTGGATGAGGTCGTCGAGCGGGACGATCAGCGGCGGGTCGGCGACGAACCGCGCTTCGCCGTCGATCACGCGCGTCAGTTTCGAGAACGCCGACAAGCTGTCGCGCGTGCGTGCCAGCGCCAGCGCCTTGGCGGTTCGCGCGGCCATCTTCGCGTGCAGCTGCGAGCCCAGTTCGCGGAACGTGTCATCGACGTCGAGGTGGGCATACCAGACGTCGAGGTTGCTCATCGCGGCAAAGCGCCGCATCGCCGTGCGGTACTCCGTCACCGTGTCGCGTACCACCCGTTGCTGGTGCTTGGCGGCGAAGTCGTTCTGGCGGGCGGCGATCAGCATGCTCACAGCGAGGCGCTTCACATCCCACTCCCACGGCCCCGGCAATGTCTCGTCGAAGTCGTTGACGTCGAACACCAGCCTGCGCTCAGGTGACGCGAACACGCCGAAGTTCGAGAGGTGCGCGTCCCCGCAGCACTGCACGCCCAGCCCCGAGCGTGGGGTGCCGGCGAGATCGCTGGCCATGATCAGCGCCGCGCCCCGGTAGAACGCGAACGGGGAGACGAGCATGCGCCCGTAGCGAATTGGCACGAGCTCGGCCACGCGCGTACTGGCCTGCCGTTCAAGCAGCTCCACCGGATCGGGCCGCCCCGGCGCCGGCTCGAACTGCGCGTGGCTCGATCGGGCCGCCCGCGCGCGGGCGGCCTTGCCCGCAGCGACGCGCTCGGCGACGCTCAGGTACGCCACCGGCGAGTCCCGCAGGCTCTTGCATGCCATCCGCAGACGATACGCCCTAGGGGACGCTTGGAAGGCGGCGCGAGCCGTTCGCGTGAGATCCGCGCAGGAAGTAGGCGACGGCATCCGCCAGCAGCGCGTCCAGCTGCTCGGCGCCGACCATGCCGCCTGTCACGAGCGCGGCGATGCCCTGGATCGTCGCGAACAGGACCATGCCGACCCGTTCCGGGTCCCCGCTCTCCAGAACACCCTCGCGCTGGCCCTGCTCGATCAGCTCGAGCAGCACCGCGAAGGTGTTCTCGGCGACCGTCTGCAGCTCGCCCGTCGGCTGCTCGTGCTTGGCTGCGAACATCAGCTCGAGTAGAGCGGCGTCACGCGTGGCGAAGCGGATGTAGGCGGCCGCAGTCGCCTGCAGGCGCGCCTGGAACTCGTTGCCCGCGCTGTCGAATGCCCCCCGTAGCTCCTCGCCGAGGCGTGCGAACCCGGCCTCGGCGAGCGCGTCCAACAGCGCCTGGCGATCGGGGAAGTGCCGGCGCGGCGCACCGTGGCTGACCCCCGCCTCACGCGCCAGCTCGCGCAGCGAAAGCTCTCCTACTCCTCGCTCTCGCACGGTCCGTTCGGCATGTTCGAGCAGCTCCGCGCGCAGATTTCCGTGGTGGTAAGGGCGCTCACCCACGGTTTTGCACGCTAGCGGATGAAGTTGTCGTTGACACCATTGTTGTCATAGCCTACATTGTTGTCCATGACTACTTCAAGCAGTGCACAAATCCCCGACATGACCGGTCGCACGGTCATCGTCACCGGCGCCAACAGCGGCATCGGCCGCGCCGCCGCCTCAGCGCTCGCCGGCGCCGGCGCGAACGTGGTGCTCGCGGTGCGCAACATCGAGAAGGGGCAGGCCGCCGCTGCCGCGATGCCTGGGAGCACCGAGGTCCGCCGTCTCGACCTGGCCAGCCTCGAGTCGGTGCGCGAGTTCGCGGGATCGTGGACGGGCGAGATCGACATCCTGATCAACAACGCCGGCGTGATGGTGCCGCCGCTCAGCCGCACGGTGGAGGGCTTCGAGCTCCAGTTCGGAACCAACCACCTGGGCCACTTCGCGCTCACCAACCTGCTGCTCGAGCGGATCACGAGACGCGTGGTGAGCGTTTCCTCCGGCGCCCACCGCATCGGCGCGATCGACTTCGACGACCTCAACTGGGAGCGAAAGCCCTACCGCGCGTGGCGCGCCTATGGGCAGTCCAAGCTCGCCAACCTGCTGTTCACGAGTGAGCTCCAGCGGCGGCTGAACGACGCGGGCTCAGACGTCCTTGCCACGGCCGCCCATCCCGGCTATGCGGCGACCAACCTCCAGTTCGCCGGTGGCAACAAAGTGGTCGCGCTGCTCAGCGTCGTCGGCAACCGCACGCTCGCCCAGGACGAGAACGGCGGCGCGCTGCCGACGCTCTACGCTGCCGTCGCGGACATCCCCGGCGACAGCTACGCCGGTCCGGGTAGGTTCATGGAGCAGCGCGGCCCCGCCAAGCTCGTAGGACGCTCTGGAGCTGCCAAGGACCGTGAGGTGGCTCGGCGTCTGTGGGACGCCTCGGAGGAGCTCACCGGGGTGCGCTTTGCACTTGGGGCCGCCACGACCGCTTGAGCAGACGCGTCTGTCGCCCGCCTCGCCGCTACTCGACGAGGCGGGCGCGCAGCTGTTCCAGCTCGAGCTCTGTGAGGCCATGTCTCGCAAGCCAGGTCTCGGCGCCGCCGCTTTGCGCGATCAGGCACAGGACTGCCGTCATCGCTCCCGCGGGGGCAGTCAAGATCTCGGGTCGGGTCTCCTCGACGCGGCGCACGAGCGCTCGTCCGTGATCGAGTCCCGGCGTGCTCGCGACCCGCTCGATCACACCCGCCATGTTGGCCTGCGTGCGCAAGTAGTCGGCGAGGATGTCCTCATCGGACACGCCGGCAGCCGACAGCACGACGGCCACGACCAGGCCCGTGCGGTCCTTGCCGGCCGTGCAGTGCACGAGGGTCGGCCCCGCGGAGAGAGCGATCAGACGCACCACGGTGGCAAACGCGGGTCCGACGCTTGCGAGCGTACGGAGATAGAGCCCAGCCACTCCCGCGTCGGGCTCCACGGGATCCTCGGCGAGGCGCACGATGCCCGCCTCCGCCATCAGTGGGACCGAGTGGACGTCGCTGCCGGCGCTGCGCAGAGCATGGTCAGCCTCGGCCTCCGCGGCCGAGCGCAGGTCGATGACCGTCGCCGGAGGCCAGGCGACGCCCGTCGGAGGAGCGTCTCCCGCGCGCGGGGCGTCGCTGCGGTAGAGGGCGCCGTGGCGAATCCTGGCCCCCAAGGCGCTCGCCAGCCCGCCGACGTCCCTGAAGTTCTGCAGGCGGTCAGGGCCGGACTGTGCGCGCACCGGCACGGGATGGCTCGACTCCATACGCTCACTATGGCGAGCGTATGAGGGAGCAGCCGCTGTCACCAGAACTACGAAGCCTGGGCCTGGGCCTGGGCCTGCGCGAAGCAGGAGCGGTGGTAGTAGATGCCGGTCAGCGCCTTCGTCGTGTCGTCCGCGGCTCTCGAGGTCTCTCGCGGCTGCCCGTCGACGACAACGATCATCGGCTCGTAGACCCCGATCACGTCCTCGCAGCGCTGGCATCTCAGTATTCCGCTCATCTCGCCCCTAACGCAAGGCTAGGCGGCGCGAGCGAACGCGCCATCACGGTTGGACCGCACACGCGCGTGGCTTACTACTGAGGGTTTTCACCGAGTTACACTCCGAACGCGATGGGGGACACAACAGAGCAGGCGATCCGTCGGCTGCTCGAGGTCGGGCGGGTCCTCACCAGAGAGCTCGACCAGCGCATCGTGCTCGACCGTGTGCTCGAGGCCGCGCGCGAGATCACGGGGGCCCGGTACGCGGCGCTCGGGGTCCTCAACGAGCACCACAGCGGACTCGAGCAGTTCCTGACATCAGGCGTCGACGATGAGACACAGAGGGCGATCGGGGACCTTCCACGGGGACGCGGGGTCTTGGGCGTGCTGATCGAGGACCCCAAACCGCTGCGTCTCTCGGATGTGGGCGAGCACCCGAGCAGCTACGGGTTCCCGACGGGGCATCCGGCGATGCACAGCTTCCTGGGTGTGCCCGTCGTGATCCGCGGGGAGGTCTGGGGCAACCTCTACCTCACGGAGAAGGCCGGCGGCGAGTTCACCGACGCAGACGAGCAGGCCGCTGTGATCCTCGCGGATTGGGTCGCGATTGCGATCAACAACGCGAGGCTCTACGAGGAGAGCGAGCGACGTCGTCAGGACGCCGAGACTGCCTACCGCGGTCTCGAGGCCACGCGTGACATTGCGGTCGCGATCGGGGGGGAGACCGACCTCGGGCACGTGCTCGAGCTGATCGTCAAGCGTGGGCGGGCGCTCGTCAGCGCGAGGAGCGTCGTGATCATGCTGCGCGAGGGTGAGGACCTGGTCGTGCACGCGAGCGCCGGGCACGTGACGCCGACACATGGGGTGCGCCTGTCGATCGCCGAGTCGACCTCAGGGCAGGTGCTCGAACGCCGCCGGCCGGAGCGGATCTCAGACGTGGGCTCGCGCCTGCGGATCGACCCGCGGGAGTTCGGTGTCGCCGACCCGCACACTGTTCTGCTGGTGCCGATGCTCTACCGGAACAGCGGCGTTGGCGTGCTCGCCGCGTTTGACCGAGGGCCAGACGGTGAGCCGTTCAGTGAGGACGACGAGCAGCTGCTGCGCACGTTCGCCGCCAGCGCGGCGACAGCGGTGGCGCTCGCCCAGAGCGTCCAGAGCGATCGGCTCCGCAGCTCACTGGCGGCCGCCGATGCCGAGCGCCGGCGCTGGGCGCGTGAGCTACACGACGAGACGCTGCAGGGCCTTGGCGGCCTTCAGGTGCTGCTCTCCTCGGCGCTGCGCCGCGGAGACGCGGAGCGCCGCGAGGAGGCAATGCGCCAAGCCGTCGAGCACATCGCGCGTGAGATCGAGAACCTGCGCGCGATCATCACCGAGCTGCGTCCGGCGGCGCTGGATGAGCTGGGGTTGGCGACGGCGATCGAGGGGTTGCTAGACCGCCATCGCGAGCAGAGCGGCTTTGAGATCGAGGCCGAGCTGTCGCTCCCCGATTCGACAAACCGGCTCGACGACGAGCTCGAGAGCGCCGTCTACCGGCTGCTGCAGGAGGCGCTCACGAACGTTGCCAAGCACGCCGGGGCGCACAGCGTCCGGGTCGTCGTGAGGGAGAGCGAGGGACGACTGCAGCTCGAAGTTCGCGACGACGGCGCGGGCTTCGATCCCGAGACGGTAAGTCGTGGCTTCGGGCTTGCCGGGATGCGCGAGCGGGTGAATCTGCAGGGCGGCACCCTCCGCATCGATTCCGGCGATGAGGGCACGCGCCTGCGGGCATCGATCCCGGCGCGACGTGCGCCTGGCGCCGACGGGGAGAGGGCGCAGCCGACCGCGCGCGCTCTCTAAGATCGGTCGCGTGCCCTTCGATCCGAAGCGAGCCACGGGCCGGTTCTTGGCCGACGAGACGCGCTACGAGCGGATGTCCTACCGCCGCGCCGGTGCGAGCGGTATCCAGCTGCCGCTGATCTCGCTGGGGCTGTGGCAGAACTTCGGCGACGACAGGCCGCTCGCGAGCGCCCGCGCGATCCTGCGCCGCGCGTTCGATCTCGGCATCACGCACTTCGACCTTGCCAACAACTACGGGCCGCCGTATGGTGCGGCGGAGGAGAACTTCGGTCGCATCTTCCGCGAGGACTTCCGCGCCTACCGCGACGAGCTGATCATCTCCACCAAGGCGGGCTACGACCAGTGGCCCGGGCCCTACGGGGAGTGGGGCTCGCGCAAGTATCTGCTCGCGAGCCTCGACCAGAGCCTCGCGCGGATGGGGCTGGACCACGTCGACGTGTTCTATTCGCATCGTTTCGACCCGAACACGCCGCTGGAGGAGACGATGGGCGCGCTCGACGCCGCCGTGCGTCAAGGCAAGGCCCTGTACGTGGGCATCAGCTCCTACTCGCCCCAGCGAACCGAGGAGGCGATCGAGATCCTGAAGGGTCTCGGCACGCCGCTGCTGCTCCACCAGCCGTCCTACTCGCTGCTCAATCGCTGGATCGAGCGCGAGCTGCTCGACGTGCTCGAGCGACATGGGGTCGGCACGATCGTGTTCTCGCCGCTCGCTCAGGGGCTGCTCACCGACCGCTATCTCGATGGTGTCCCAGAGGACTCCCGCGTGCGCCGCGGCGAGGCCTTCGACGAAGGTCTGCTGAGCGAGGAGAACCTCGCGCGCGTCCGTGGGCTCAACGAGATCGCTCAGCGTCGCGGGCAGTCGCTCGCGCAGATGGCGATCGCCTGGGTGCTGCGCGACCCGCGCGTCACCTCCGCGCTGATCGGCGCGAGCAGCGTCGTCCAGCTCGAGCAGAACTACGGAGCGCTCGAGAACCTCGAGTTCTCCGCCGAGGATCTGGTGGAGATCGAGCGCTACGCGGTGGACGGCTCGATCAACATCTGGGCGCCTTCCAGCGACGCCTGAGCGCGCCGGTGGCTACGCAGCGTTTGCTCACGCGGGCGGCGCGGGCGGTGCGGCATCGTGCAGGTGTGCCTCTTCGCGTGCGCGGCGGTACTCGGTAACCACGATGTCCGTGAGCTCCTCCACCGAGGTCTCCGCCGTCGGCTTGTCGAGCACGACCGCACCGTCCTGAATCAGGCTCACGCGATCGCACGCTTCGAACACCTGGACGTAGTTGTGCAGGATCATGATGATCGAGACCCGACCCTCGGCTTTCAGGCGCGCGACCAGGTCGAGTATCTGCGCGCCCTCTTTTGCGCCCATCGCCGCCAGCGGCTCGTCCAGCAGGATGATGTCCGCGTCGGAGTTGACCGTGCGCGCGACAGCGATCGCCTGGCGCTGGCCGCCCGACAGGCGCGCCACGGATACGTCGATGCGCGGGATGTTGATTCCGATTTCGTCCAGGGCCTCGCGCGCTTCGCGCTTCATCTGCCGGTTCGCCAGCAGCGGGATCGGACGATGCACACGCTCCTTGCGCAGGAATAGGTTGTGGTAGACCGACAGTTCGTCGATCAACGCCAGGTCCTGGTAGACGGTCTCGATGCCCTGCGCGCGCGCGTCGTCCACGCTTTTCGGCTCGAACGGCTTGCCATGCAGGGTCATCGTTCCCGAGTCCTGCTTCTGGAACCCGCACAGGATCTTGATCAGCGTCGACTTTCCGGCTCCGTTGTCGCCCAGAAGCCCGAGCACCTCACCCTTCTTCAGGTGCAGGTTCACGTCCTTCAGAGCCGTCACAGGGCCGAATCGCTTGGCGATGTGCTCCAGGCGCAGCACATCCTCCGGCGCCGAGTGCGGGCCGACCACTCCCGTGTCTGTGGTGGGTTCGTCACTCACGTCCGCCGTGCCCCCTTCGCACCCGTCCCACATACACGTTGGCTGTCATCGCAACGATGATCGCCAGGCCCGTGTAGAAGAGCAGGTAGTTGGCGTTGACGCCCTGGAGGATCAGACCGTCCTTGAGGATTCCCAGGAAGAGAGCTCCGATCAGTGCGCCCACCACGGTTCCCGAGCCACCGGAGAGCAGTGTGCCTCCGATCACCGCGCCGGCGATCGCGATCAGCAGCAGTTCGTTCGGGCCTGAGGGATCGGGCTGGATCGTCTGCGAGCGCACGGCCTCGAAGACCCCCACAACCCCCGCCAGCAACGCGCACAGCACGAAGTTGCGGATGATCACCAGCTTCACCTTGACGCCCGCCTCGGCGGCGCCGAGCTTGTTAGAGCCAATTGCCACCGTGTAAAGGCCCCAGCGGGTGAAGGTCAGGACGACCTGCAGCAGGAGCACGATCGCGACGGCCCAGATCAGCTCGGAGTAGACGCCGCCGCCAAAGATTTTCGCGAACGTCCCGATGTGGTTGACTTTTTCACCCAGCACGATGCTGTGCCCGTTGACGATGTGGTGCACTTTGACTTCCGTCTGGGTTACCTGGGCGCCGGGGGTGGCCACGGGCGTGCCGTGGGAGAGGATCAGGCTGAGCCCCTCGAAGCTGAACAACATCCCCAGCGTTGTCACGAACGAGTTCACGCCGAGGATTGCCACGAAGGCGCCGTTGATCAGCCCCACCACCATGCAGATCAGCAGCGCGATGATCATCGACGCAACCAGCCCCAGGCCGGCCTGATCGAGCTTGTAGAAGACGATCGGAGCGAACAGGTACATAGCTCCGATCGAGAGGTCGATCTCACCCAGGATCATCACGAACACCTCGCCCGCCCCCAGCAGCGCCAACGGTGCGAAGTACGGCAGCAGCGTCTTGAAGTTGGCCCCGGTGAGGAAGCTGCTCGTGTTGATCGAGAAGTAGACCGCGACGACGATCGTCACGACGATGATGCTGCCCTCGCGCAGGGCGGTCACGCGGTTCAGCAATTCACGCCAGGCCGGGAGCTTCACACTGTGATGCTCCCGGCCTGTTCCGCCGGCGCCGGCGGAACCGCTCTCGGCGGGGCTCTGAGCCGCGCTCGCCACGATTGCGCTCCGGCCCCGTCCGGCTTCCTAGCTGACGACCGCGGCGGTCGTGGAGGTGCCCTCGTAGCGAGATTTGGAGTTCACGTAGGGGGCAACCGTTTCTTTGTTCAGGAACTTCAGGCCCGTGTCCACTTCCGCGGGTCCTGTCAGCGTTCCAGAGACCTTGTACTGGAAGAGCTGCAGGATCGGCAGAAAGCCCTGCAGGTAGGGCTGCTGGTCGATCGTGAATTCGATGTCGCCTTCTTTCAGCAGCTTCTGGGTCTGTTCGGTCAGGTCAAAGCCACCGGCCTTGATGCCTTTGCCGGCCAGGCCTAGCTTCTGCATGACTTTGGCGAGGCTTTCGGTGCTGCCGCCGTCGACGGCGTACAGGCCCTTGGCGCTGGCGTGGCTCTGGTACCAGGCTTCGATTGCCGGTTGCTCCTGGGTCACGGCCGCGCCCGTCGCGACGGACTTGGCCGTGATCGCCTTGCCCGAGTCTTTGATCGCCTTTTCGGCGCCTTCGATACGGGGCTGCAGGTTGGCTGAGCCGGGTGTGGCGATGAACAGCCCCACTTCACCGGAGCCGACCGCTTCGACGATCCTCACGCCCATTTCTTCGCCGGCCTTTTTGAGGTCCTGACCGACGTAGGACAGGCGCGCGTTGCCGGGCGCGTCGGCGTTGTAGGCGATTACCGGGATGCCGGCCTTGATCGCCGCTTCGACGGGTGCGTTGAAGGCGTGCAGGTCGATCAGTGCCACGGCGATGCCGTCCGCGCCACCGGTCACCGCGCTGTTGAGCGCATCGACCATCTGGCTGACGTTGCTGTTTTCTGAGCCCGTCCACTGATAGCTGCAGCCCAGCAGACTGCATGCGTCAGCGGCGCCGTACTGGGTTGGCGTGAAGAATGGGTTCGTGGTGACGTGGTTGACGAAGACGAACTTGTAGCTCGGGTGAGACCCGAACACGCTGTCTGAGTTGCCGCCGCCGCTGCTGGCGCTCGAGCTGTTCGAGCCGCACGCGCTCAAGATCGTGCCCACTGAGCCGGCGGCGATGCCGGTCAGGGCGGTGCGGCGCAGGAACGAACGCCGGTCGATGCCGGGACGGTCGCCCTCGGGTCGATCGATGTAGTCGAGATGGTCTGCTACCTCTCGAGCCTGGTCGGTGTCTGGCATGGGTGCTCCTCCTCTTTCGCTTGGCCGCAGCGTCGCGGCGTCGATCTACCTTCCCTCTAAACCGCAACCTTAGTCAACCCCGGCCGCAGCTTTTCCTCAGTCTAGTCTTCGGCATAGCCGAACCGCGTGTCGCCCGGGCGGTGACCGCCGCCAGGGGTATACCCTCGGTGCGATGGCTGGGAAACCGGGCGAGAGGCCTACCGAGGAGCAGACAGCCGACGCGTTGCTCGAGCGGCCGGGGGAGCCCGAACGGATCGGACCGCTCGTCCTCGAGCGCCATGTCAAAGACGACGGGCGCGCGCTGATCCTCTACACGCACGATCGGCGCGCGCGGTCGTGAGTGACCTGCGTTTCGAGGAGCTGCGCGGCGAGGAGGTCACCTACGCGATCCATCGTCAGGACCGTACGTTCCTGCCCTCGCGCGAACACTGTCCTCTCGACCCGACCAAGCCCGGGGGTAAGCCGACGGAGATTCCCTTCCCGTCGTTTGAGATCGCAGTGTTCGACAACCGCTTCCCGGCTTTCGAGGCGCCGAAGGGGGCGGCGGAGGTCGTCGTCTACACCGAGGAGCACGACGCGTCGTTCGCCACGCTTTCGGCAGAGCGCGCGGAGGACCTGATGTGGGTCTGGCGCCACCGCTACCTGGAGCTTGGCGCGCGCGAGGACGTGGATTACGTCTACATCTTCGAGAACCGCGGCGTGGAGGTCGGTGTGACGCTCCATCACCCGCACGGGCAGATCTACGGCTATCCCTTCCTGCCGCCCGTGGCGAGGCTCGAGCTCGAGGCTGACCGCAGGCTCGGCGGCTGTGCCCCGTGCGCGCTCCTGCGACGCGAGCTGGACGACGGGCAGCGGACCCTGATCGAGAACGACGGCGCGGTCGTGTACGTGCCCTACGCCGCTCGCTGGGCCTACGAAGCCCACGTGGTGATGCGCCGTCACCGCGCCAGCCTGCTGGAGTGCGAGCCCGAGGAGCTGCGCTCGCTGTCGATCGCCCTGCAGACGCTCGTGCGCGGATACGACGCCCTGTTCGACCGACCCTTCCCGTACGTGATGGCCGTCCACCAAGCGCCAACCGCCACCGCCTCGCGTCCCGACGCGGACGCTGCCGGGCAGGGTCACCTGCATGTCGAGTTCTACCCGCCGCTGCGCACCGCGGAGAAGCTCAAGTACCTTGCGGGCTCCGAGCAGGGGGAGGGGGCGTTCATCTCGGACACGCTGCCGGAGGAGTCGGCCGCGCGGCTGCGCGAGGCGATCGCCCGTGCCGGCTGAGCGCAGCCGCGCGTTCGCACCCGGTCGCGTGAACCTGATCGGGGAGCACACCGACTACAACCAGGGGTTGGCGCTGCCGTTCGCAATCGCCGAAGGCGTCACGGTGAGCGCCGAGGCCGAGCTCGCCGGCACGCCCGGCGAGGGTCGTGTCAGTGCCTACGCACGAGACCTTGGCGAGCGCGACGAGTTCCCGCTTCACGATCCCGAGCACGTTCCCGGGTGGCGGGCGTTCGCACGCGGGACCGTCGCAGAGCTCTCCCGCGCCGGCCTCCCGCTCGTGGGCGCGCGTCTCGAGATCAGCGGCGGAGTCCCGCATGGCGCGGGGCTGTCCTCCTCGGCTGCGCTGGAGGTCGCGCTGTGCCTGGCGCTCGCGGATCTCGGCGCGCAGCATTCGCCCGAGGAGGCCAGGGAAATGGGCAGGACCGAGATCGCCCAGCTCTGCTCACGGGTGGAGAACGAGTGGGTCGGGGCGCGCACGGGCCTGCTCGACCAGCTCGCCTCGCTCTACGGGGCGCCCGACAGCGCGCTGTGCATCGACTTCCAGACGCTCTCCGTGGAGCCCGTGCCGCTCGAGCTCGGCGACTGGCGGCTCGTCGTGCTCGACTCCGGCGAGCGTCATCGGCTCGCGAGCTCCGGCTACAACCAGCGACGCGAGGAGTGCGCTCGCGCCTGTGCTCTGCTTGGCGTCGAGTCGCTGCGGGAGGTCGATGAGGCCGCGGCGGAGGGGTTGCCCGAGCCGCTGCGTCGCCGCGCGCTGCATGTGATCGGCGAGAACGAGCGGGTACGCGTCGCCGTGGCTGCCCTTCGCGCCGGCGAGCTGCAGGCGATCGGCGCTCTGCTCGATGCCTCACACGAGAGTTTGCGCGACTGCTACGAGGTCTCCACGCCGTCTGTGGAGGCGGCCGTGCGACGACTGCGTGAGGCGGGCGCGAGCGGCGCTCGCCTGGTGGGTGGCGGCTTCGGCGGGAGCGTCCTCGGCCTGTTCGCGCCGGGCGTGCCCGCGCCGGCCGATGCGCGCGAGGTACGCCCGGGCGCGGGCGCGCACCTGCTCGAGGCCTAGCTCTAGCGGCCCTGCGATCGGGTGTCCTGGAGGAAGCGCTCCCGTGCGAGCCTCCAGCCGGAGGTGAGGAACTCGACGCGCTCCTCGGGACCCTCCCGAAGTACCACGCGGGCGTCGAAGCCTTCTCGGAAGACATCCAGCATCGCCCGGTTTTCGCACAGTACCTCCGCCACGAAGTGCGTGATCCCGCACTCCTCGGCGACCTCTGCGAGGCGCTCGATGAGAAGCGTGCCCAGGCCGCGCCCGTGGAGATCGTCGGAGACCTCGACCGCGACTTCCGCGTGCCGGGCGTCGAGCTGCACATAGGTGGCGTGACCGACGAGCACGCCCGCTTCGTCGTGTGCGAGGAGGCCGTAGCGGTCGACCCCTGTCGCGGAGCCGAGGTGCGCTGCATATGTGAGATCCGAGGCGGCTGAGAAGAAGCGCATGCGCCTGGCTTCCAGGCAGAGCCCGTCCAGGAACGATCGCAGCGCCGGCTCATCGTCGGTCCGGGTGGCGCGTACCGCCGCAAGCGAGCCGTCGCGCAGGCGAACGAGCTCGCTCACGCGCGCTTGCAGCCCGCGCGCCCACTCCGATGGCGGCTCCGGTGTGCGGGTTGTCGCTGTGGCGGTTGAAGCGGGCACTGTTCGTCAGCCTCACACGTGTGAGCGGCCGCCCCATCCGTCTCAGGCCGCAGGAGGAGCGCGGAAAACTACGTCCGCCCTACCTTCAGCTGCCCTCCTGAGCGGTGAGACTGGCGTAGGTATCGGGTCTGCGCGTGGAGAGGAACGGGAACAGCTCGAGCCAGTCCTCTCGCTGGTCGAGGTCGAGATCGGCCACCAGCACGGCGGGCTCGTCCCTGGGTGCCTGGACGAGCTTTCGTCCATACGGATCGCAGATGAACGAGGAACCGTAGAAGCGCAACGGCGGCTCGGCGCCGATCCGGTTGACGGCGACCATGAAGACACCGTTGGCGATCGCGTTGCCCACTATCACCTTCTCCCATAGTGGCTGTGTGTCGAAGTCCGGGTGATCGGGCTCGGATCCGATCGCGGTGGGGTACACGAGCACATCGGCTCCGGCGAGGCTGTACGCACGCGCGAGCTCGGGAAACCACTGGTCCCAGCACGTGGGGAGACCGAGGTGCGCTTCGCCTAGGCCAATCACCGGATAGGCCTCAGCGCCGCTCGGGCCTCCTCTGAAGTAGCGGTCCTCGTGGTAGCCCGCGGTGATCGGAATGTGCAGCTTGCGGGTCCTTGCCAACAGCTCTCCCTCCGGCGAGACGACGATCGCCGTGTTGTAGCCCAGCCCGTCCTCGGCCTCGGCGCGCTCGTAGAGCGATGCGTGCACGTGTATGCCCGTCTCGCGCGCCATGCGCTCGGCAAAGCGATACGTCGGTCCGCCGGGAAGCTCCTCCGGCTGCGCTCCGACCGCCTGCGGCCCGCTCGGATCGACCGCGAAGTACCGGCTGAGGGTCAGCTCCTGAAGGCACACAAGCCGTGCACCTTCGCCGGCGGCGAGCCTGATGCCTGCCTCCAGCGCGCCTTCGTGCTCGTCGCGGTCGGCGTGCCAGCGCTCCTGCACAGCCGCGATGCGAAAGGGCGCGCGTCGAGGCGCGCGCGTGCGGGCGGGAGACTCCGGCGGCTGCAGTGCAGCAATCACTTTGATGTTCTCCATCGTCATGACTCTAGGCTTTCGTAAATGAGCGCGACGCTGACCACCACTCCGCTCGCCGACGGCTACCGCATGCCAGGCGAGTTCGAGCCGCACTCCGGCTGCTGGATCGCCTGGCCCGAGCGCACCGACAACTGGCGCCTCGGGGCCAAGCCCGCCCAGAAGGCCTACGCGGCAGTGGCGGAGGCGATCAATGCCTCAGATCCGGTGACGGTGGCGGTCTCCGACGCACAGTTCGAGCACTGCCGCTCGCTGCTCTCGCCGTCGATCCGCGTCGTGGAGATCGCGACTGACGACGCGTGGATCCGCGACACCGGCCCCACGTTCCTGCTCGACGGCGACGGCGGGCGCCGCGGCGTGGACTGGCATTTCAATGCTTGGGGTGGGCTGAACGGCGGTCTGTACTTCCCCTGGGACCGCGACGAGCGCGTGGCGCGGAAGGTCCTCGAGATCGAAGGCGCGGATCGCTATCTCGCTCCGATCGTGCTCGAGGGCGGCTCGATCCACGTGGACGGCGAGGGCACGGTACTGAGCACCGAAGAGTGCCTGCTGAACCCCAACCGCAACCCGGAGCTCTCGCGCGAGGAGATCGAGAGTGCACTGTTCGACTACCTGGGAGCCGAGAAGGTGATCTGGCTCGGCCAGGGCGTTTACAACGACGAGACCGACGGCCACGTGGACAACCTCGCGTGCTTCGCGGCGCCGGGCGTTGTGCTGCTCACCTATTGCGAGGACGAGTCTGACCCGCAGCACGCGATCTCGCGCGACGCGCAGCAGCGCTTGGAAACGGCGACCGACGCTCGGGGCCGTTCCATTGAGGTCGTCCGTCTGCCCTCGCCGGGCCTTGTCACGATCACCGAGGAGGAGGCAGGCGGTGTGGACGCGGTCGAGGGCAGCCTGCCGCGCCGCGCGGGCGATCGCTTGGCCGCTTCCTACGCCAACTTCTACATCGCGACCACACTGATCGTGTATCCGCTGCTCGACGAGCGCTACGACGAGCAGGCAGGGGAGGTGCTGCAGGGCTGCTTTCCCGAGCGCGAGATCGTCGGGGTTCCCGCGCGCGAGATCCTGCTGGGCGGAGGCAACATCCACTGCATCACGCAACAGGTGCCCGCGCACGCCCGATACCGGTAGTACAAGCGTCCAGTTCCGGGTATCAGAACAGCCAAGAGCGGGCGCGTGCCCTATATATGTGATGGTCCAGCATTGGAGGAGCAGATGGGTTTCTTCTACATCGGCGACGAGGCAACGGACGCGGTAGCGACGAACGGCGATGATGTTGCCGTCCTGTTGGCCGGCGGCGAGCTCGACTACGCGGCCAGCCCGCAGCTCAAGGAGCGCCTGGGAGAGAGCATCGACGCGGGCGCGCGCCACCTGGTGCTTGACCTATCGATGGCGACGTTCATCGACTCGACCGCGATCGGTGTGCTCGTGGGAACTGTGATGCGCTTGCGTGAGGACGGCGGCTCGCTGACGATCGTGTGCGCGGAGGAGAACCAGCGGGTCCTGCGGATATTCGAGATCGCGGGTGTGGACAGCCTGATCACGCTGCACCGCTCGCGCGAGGAGGCTCTTTCGGCACTCGTTCTGGCTGGTTGAGGTGCGGACTCTGATCGCACAGGACACAACGAGTGGTGTGGAGCGCGAGCTGAGCCTGCCGGCCGAGCCGGCGAAGCTGGTGATGGCGCGCGAATACGCACAGCAGGCGGCGGCGGCGTTCGGCCTGGATGACGATCGCTCCTACGAGTTCGTGTTCGCGGTCAACGAGGCGGTCACCAACGCGATCCGCCACGGTGCACCGGACGAACACGGACACATCATGCTGAGCGTCCTCAGCGAAGGCGACCGTCTGACGTTCGCCGTGCGCGACTACGGCACGTTCGCGGCGCCTGAGCAGGACCGGGGAGAGTGCGCGGAAGGCGGCCGCGGGTTCGCGCTGATGACGCGCCTGATGGACGCGGTCCAGCTGTGCGTCGCGCCGGGTAATACCACCGTGCGCCTGTCGAAGGCTCGCGCATGAGCGCACACGCACCAACCGAGCAAGGCCCGTGAAGATGGGGGCGGCGCGTTTCGGGCGCAGCGCGCTCGCGGGTGTGGTGACGCTCGTCTGCACATGCCCGGCGTTCCCCATCGCCGAAGCCGACGCTCAGGCGGCCGGGTTGCTCTCGTCTCTTTCCGGTTCGTCCTCCTCTGTGAGCCCGTCCGGTTTCTCATCTTCGGGCGATTCCTCGCTGATCGAACTGTCGCTCCCGCCCGTGACGCTCCCGCCCGTGACGTTGCCGAGCCTGCCGGTTCTAGGCGAAACGTCGGTGTCCGTGCCGAGCGTCACCGTCACCGTGCCGAGCGTGACCGTGACGACGCCTGCGGTGAGCATCACCACCCCGAGCGTGAGCGCCTCGAGCTCCGGCAACGGCTCCACCTCGCCGAGCGCTCCCGGAAGCGAACCCTCCGAATCTCCGGCCGGCGGCAGTACGCCGAGCAGTCCGGGCGGCGCCGGCGAAACGACGACGTCGCCCAGCGAAACGCCGTCCTCCGAAGGGAGCACAGATCCGATGGCGCACGCTGCGTCGACCGCAGCTGTGGGATCGCCATCGACGTCCGGCACCGCGACGCAAACGGCGACCACGCGCCCGGCGGCGGGCGGCACGGGCGCGCATTCACACGGCCGCCTGCAGCGGTCAGCGGCGAAGGCACTGAGCCGCCGCCGGCGCGGGGCCGTTGCGGGCGCTCCCGCGGCGGGCCCCCGCTCGAGCACGCTGGAGCCTGTCGGCGGTGGCTCTCCACGTGCAGCTCGTGTCTCGGGCGCGAGCACGCATCGTGCAAGCAGCCCGCTGGATGCGATCGGCAGGAACATTCCGCTGCCACTGCCGGTCCCCGACTGGAGCAAGCCGATCATCCTCTTGCTATTGCTCATGGCGCTGTGGTTCGGCGTCCGGGCCCGTGTTGCCGCTCGGCGCGCTCGGCGCCTCGAGGCCCAACGAGCAGAGCTCCTCGAGGATGTTGGTGTGATGCAGGCGGCGCTGGTGCCGCCGGTGCCCACCCGGGTGGGTGGCCTGGCGGTGTCGGTGGCCTATGAGCCCGCGGATGGGCCCGCCGCGGGTGGAGACTTCTATGACGTGTTCGTGCCCAAGCGCGGAAAGGTCGCGATCATCCTGGGGGATGTCGCTGGGCACGGCCACGAGGCGCTCGCGCAGGCAGCGCTCACCCGCTACACCCTGCGCGCGTATCTGCAGGCCGGCCTGGAGCCGCGTGCGGCGCTCGCGCTCGCCGGGCGTGTCCTCGCGGACGCGTCGCTGGAGCACTTCGCGACGGTGGCGATCGGCGTCTACGACACTCGTGCTGGGCACCTCGTGTACGCGAGCGCCGGCCATCCTCCGCCGATCCTCCACGGCCTGCAGACGCGCCAGCCGATCTCTAACTGCGCCTCGCCGCCGATCGGGTGGACGGTCCCCACAGGCTGTCGGCAGACCACCGTGTCGTTGCCGCCTGGGTCGGTCGCGTGCTTCTTCAGCGACGGCTTGATCGAGGCCCGTTGCGAGGAGGGCCTGCTCGGGCAGGAGCGCGTCAGCGCGATGCTGGGTGAGCTCGGACCCCGACCGGACGCTGCGAAGCTGCTCGCTCGAGTAAAGCGGGCTGCCGTCTCCACACCCGATGACATGGCCGTGTGCATCGTCGTGCCGGAGATGACTGTGATTCCAGATCGCCACCATGTCGAGGAGCTCGAAGCAGACACCAAAGCGCTCCAAGCAGGACAGGTCCGGCGGTTCCTCGAGACATGCCAGGTTCCCGCGGGCGAAACGGCGGCGGCAATCGACCGGGCGGGTGAGATCATCGCCGTGTTCGGCACGGGGCTACTTCAGGTCGAGCTCACGAAGGGGACCGCTACCGTCCTGGACGTGGTCCCTGGCTCCGCTGCGCAGGCGGAGGCATCCAAGCGCGCGGAGCGGCGCGCCCGCGAGCCGTCTCGCACAATCTGAGCCACGCGTGGTCTGGTGTCAGCGCGGGGAGACGCGCAGCAGCAAGGTGCTGTCGCCGGGTACAACGGCTCCGATCGCACCGGCGGTGGAGCTGGTGGTGTGCGTCCACACGTCGCGCAGCGCGTAGCTGGCGGCCGACGGGAGCCCGGCGGCAGCGGCGCTGGTCTGGATATCGATCGGGCTCGAGCCGCGGTTGAGCAGGGCGATTGCTCGCGAACCGCCGAGGAGCGGCTTGACCCACACCTCGCCGTCGCCGGCGGATGACAGCAGTGTGCCCTGCACGCCGGCGGGGTCTTGATCGATTGCGAGCACTTCGCTGTTCTGCACGGCGGCGAGGCTGCTTGCGCTGATCTTGGTGAGGTTGTCGCTGATCATCAGCGGCGCGGCGAGCATCGCCCACATGCTCAGCTGGGAGCGAAACTGGGTGGCGGACATGCCTTGATCGGGTGCGAGGTAGTCAGGGTCGTTCCAATGTCCCGGACCTGCCGCCTGCGGTGCGGCAGCGTCGGCGTCCATGTTGCGCAGCACGTTTGAGAAGTACACGTGTCCGGGGGTGCCAACGTCCGTATCGGTGCGCCAGCTGTTGCCGACGCTGGGGCCGAAGGAGTAGGAGGCGAACGCCGATTCCTTGAGCGGCGGGCGGTCTTCGCCGTACTGTTCAGGCTGCTGGAAGTTGCAGATCGAGAGCAGCATCGGGCGGTGACTCGCGTTGTGCTCGATCGCCCCGTGGAATTCGGCGTATGCGGTGGCCGGGTCGAGATGATGTTCGGCGCCGCCGCAGAAGTCGACCTTGACTGCGTCAAAGCCCCATGCCGCGAACGAGTTGACGTCCTGCTGGTAGTGGCCGTAGCTGCCCTCCCCGGCGCCGCCGCAGCCGTTCGGGCCGGCGTCGGTGTACAGACCGACGAGGAACCCGGCGGCGTGCAACGTGCGCGTCAGCCACGCCAGCCCGTGCGGCCACTGGCTGGCGCTGACGGTGATTTCGCCGCTGGCGTTGCGCGTGCCGTGCCACCAGCCGACATCCAGCCACACGTAGCGGTAGCCGCGCTTCTGCAGGCCAAGGGAAATTAACTGGCTCGCCTGCTGCAGGACGCTCGCCTCGGTATATCTGCCGCCGAGCGCGAAGTAGGTGTCCCAGCCCATGTAGGGCGTTGCCGCGAGAACGCTCGTGGAGGCGGGGTTCGAGGTGCTGGAGCGCGCGTGATCAGCTGCCCCTCGGTGCGGCTCCCGGGCGGCTGCGCCTGTGGCTGTGAGCGCCACCAACGCCGCGAGCACCCCCGCGATGGGAAGAGCCCGGCTAGCGGCCGCGCGCAGCACGTTTCGATGCCTTGTGTGCCGATGTCGCGTGGCTCGACGCACGGCGTGCAGGCACGTCGAGGGTGAGGATCTGCTGGGCGAGCTGTGCTTCGATCACGCCGACGACGGTGCCGTGAACGGCTGCGTATGCGGTGAAGCGGCGCCTGGAGGCAAGCAGATGTCGGGCAGTGGGGTTGAGGATGGCGGTGAGCGTGACACGGGCGCCACGTGCAATGCGCGCATGGACGCTTGCCAGCGTGACCGTCGCATGGCGTGATACAGCGGCGTGCCCGGCAGCGTCCCCGGCGCGGGCGGCCACCGCCACGATGCGACGGCCGCTGAGCGTCTCGACCGCGGTCAGCTTTAGCGTGACCTCGCAGCCGCTGCCGGCGAGGGTCGAGCAGACGATTGGCACGCGGACCCTCCCGTTCTTGAAGGACACGTTGCCGACGGAGGTCTCACCAGCTGACGTGGGCGCGCCTCCGGCCGGGATCGTCACGAAGCCGCTAAGTGCGGTCGCGCTGCCACCCCCGTCGGTAGCGGTGACCTGACACTGCAGGTGGTGGCCGCTGTCCTGGCCCTTGACAGTGTAGGTCGAGCCCGCGGCGCCCACGATCGGGACCTGGTCGCGCACCCACGCGTAGGAAAGCTGCGGCGAGGTTCCCGACGCTGTGCCCGCATGGCAGGTGAGCGCCTGCCCGACGGCGGGGGTTCCCGTGATCGACGGGTTCGGGTGGATGATCGCGATCTGCGTGGAGGTAGCGGTGGTGAATGTCTCGTCGGCTCCGGTCCCCGTCCCGGAGAGGCTCGAGGCAACGAGGCGATAGTGATACGTGGTGTTGGCGGACAGTCCGGAGATCGTCGCCGAGACGCCTTGGTTTTCACCGTTGGCGATCAGCGCCTGCGAGCAGGGGACCGAGCTTTCGTAGGAGCCGCCTGTCGCGCCCTCGCCGTATTCGAACGAGCACGCGGTGAGAGTCGCGTCGTTTGGGTTGACGATGCCCGTGAACGTGGCGCCGTCGTCGGTGACTTCTCCCGGTTGGGCGCTCGTCGTGGTAGGCGCCGCGACGCGCGCACGCACGGAACGCCCGCCGCTGTCTACGGCGATGCAGAAGCCGCTCGAAAGACAGACGACGCCGCTGAGCGACCCGCCCGGGTCGGCGTCGGAGGAGCTCCATTCGGGGGTGGAGCTCGTGGGGTCGCCGCTTGCGAACGCATTACCGCTCTTGTCCACGATCACGCACAGCCCGGTGGTAGCGCAGGAGACACCTGTCGGTTCGCTGTCGATGGGAGTAAGGCTCCAGGTCGCGTGCGAAGCGCCAGGATCGGCGCTCGCAAGCGCGTCGCCGGCGGCGTCGCTCGCCACACAGGCGCCGGACGCCGAGCAGGAGACCGCGAGGAGTTCGCGCGAGTCGACCTGCCGCGCTGTCCAGCTCGCGCTCGTGGGTTCGGTGCTCGAGATCACTTCGCCCGCGCCGTCGACCGCGACGCATAGCGCAGCCGACGCGCAGGAAACTGCCAGGAGGCGACCGTCGTTGCTGCTCACGACTTTCCATGCGCCGGATTTCGGTTCGGTGCTTGCCAGCACGTCGCCTCCTTCGTCGACCGCCACGCACAGAGATGCGCTCGGACAGGAGACTCCCGTGAGCACGCCTCCGTGGGTGCTCACCGGCGAGGACCAGACGACGCCGCCGCTTGCGAGCCTGCCGACGACGGCGTCGCCACGACCGTCGACCGCCACGCAGGGGCCGCCCGGAGCGCAAGAGACAGCGTCCAGCGACTGGCCGGAGTCGATCGGAACGGCGGTCCAGGTCGGTGTCGCCACGGTGGGATCGGATGTGTCGAAGGCTTCCCCTTGCTGCTCGACAGCGACGCAAGCCGATTCGGATGCGCACGAGACAGCGCTCGGCGTCCCGCTGGCGTCGAAGGAGCTGGGCGGCGACCAGGTGAGCGACGCGGCGGCGTGTGCGGCCGGCGTAAGCGAGGCGAGCAGCGAGAGCGAGGCACAGACCGTCGCTGCGAGCAGGTGGGGGACACGCATGCTCCGGCGCGAACGGCGCCCTGACCAGGCGTGCCTACTCGTCATCTCTCTCGCATTCATGTCGCCGATCGGGTCGCCGCCGAGGCATACGCAGTACTCCTGAACGCCAACCCGTCGTGCGGTCCGGTGTTGCGGTCCGGCACTAATAGACGAATGCCGACAGGGCCTGCGCTATATCGGCCGCGGGGAGCGGGCCGAACCGCAGTGTCCAGGATCCGTCGAGCTCTTGGCGGAACGTGTGGGGCACCCCGTCGCGTTCGAGCTCAGCCTGGTGCTGGCGCGCCCGCTGATAGCCGGAGCCTCCGTGGAACGTGGCATCGAGGCCGTAGCGCCCGTCGTCGACTGGCCAGATCGTGAGGCGGTCGGGCACGGGTCCGGCGTGGCTGGGCAGTAGGGGGTTGGAGCTCAAATGTGGTCCAATGGAATCCGGGTGGGCGAGAGTACCGACATCCTCGGGGTTCCCCACGCGGAGCGTGATCTTCTCTGGGACGGGTGTGCGAACGTCCGCGATCTCGGCGGGATGCCCACGCAGGACGGGCGCGAGACCCGCCGGCGGGCGGTGATTCGCGCGGACGGGCTCGACCGTCTCACCGCTCGAGGCTGGTCGGCGCTCGTCGCGTACGGAGTACGGACGGTGATCGACCTGCGCAACGAGTACGCGTCTGCGTACGCGCTACCGGGCCCGCGGTGAAGTCGACCAGGCCGCTGCGATCGAGACCTATCTTGGCGAGCGCGGGACCTGTGCTCGCGACGTGGTGTTGGCGACGCTTGCGGGGCTGGACGTCGAGGCGGCGCTACTCAGCGGCGGCCTCGAGCAGGGGCAGATCCAGGCGGTCCGCTCGCGCTTGTTGGCTCCGTGGCGCCACTGAGCGCTCGAGCAGCTAGTGCTTGCTGTACTTCGTTTCGAGAGCGTGCGAGCGCGCGTTGATTTCCTCGATGTGGAGGATTGAGCGTTCTTCGGCCTGCAGTTGGGCGACCGGCGTGGCCATGCTCGTAGGGCCTCCGCTCGGCGCGATACCGATCAGGATGCCGATCCCGATCGCAAGCACCAGCGCGCCCACGAACTGCGGTGATGCGGAGCCGTTGAAGTAGCTGGTGCGCGCGTGACGCAGTTGACTGGCCCAGTCACGGCGCCCGCCGAAGTGCTCGCTCGTGCTCACAGCTGTCTTATATCAGAGGGGTTATCCGACTCCGCGGCCGGGTGTTTGCACCCGACCACCGGTTCGGGTGGGCCCACGGGGCGGTTCCGTGGGCCCACCTTCGAGCGCCTACGATTCCGGAGCTGCGACCGGGCTCAGCTGTTCCTTCAGCCCGGGGTTGTCGGTGGTGCGCAGATACGGCTGGACCCGCGGGTCGAAGAACACTTTGATCAACTTCTCCACCTGCGGGTCGTGGCGGTACGCGTCGCCCACCACGAGCTGGCCCGCGAAGCTGCGCGGCGCGGGCGGCGCGTAGATCCTGTCCTTCGTGGGCGTGCCCGCCGCGATGAACTGCATGTTGTAGGCGATCACCGCGTCGACTGAGCTGAGCGTGCGCGGACCGGCGCCGTAGTCGACGAACACGAACTTCAGCTTGTGCGGGTTCGACGCGATGTCACTCGTGGTCGCAGACCATGGGACCGTGCCCGGCTTGAACGTGATCTCGCCGGCCCGCTCCAGTAGCCACAGCGCCTGCGCGGTGTTGGCGGGGTCGTTCAGCAGCGCGATCTGCGCCCCGCTGGGCAGCGCCGCGAGGCTCGGGTACTTGGAGGAGTACACGGAGTAAGCCCACTGGAACACTGGCCCGACCGCTGTGAGCTTCATGCCGGTGGACTGGACGACCTCGTTGAGCCAGTGGATGTGCTGGTAGATGTTCGCGGCAAACTGACCGTGGGCGGTGGCTTCGTCGAGTTGGTTGCCATCCTGAATCCCGACCGGTTCGATCTTGATCCCGTAGGTGGGTGCGATCGCCTTGTCGAGCCACACCAGCAGTGCACGCTCGGAGCTGCTGGAGGCTTCGTATGCGACGGGTAGCGTTGTGCCGAAATGACTCCCGGTGACGGTCTTCGACGATGAGCCTTTTGACAGCAGCACGGCGAGCAGGACGGCGATCACCACCACCGCCGCGCCGGCGGCAATCCAGTTACGGCGGTTGCCGCCGCCACGCAGCTGGAAGTCGTCAGGTGGGAGCTGCGGGGTTGGTGGTCTGGTCTTCACGTCGGTCGACATTGGTGTCTGCTCCTTTGCTGGTCAGTGTGTGAGCGACCGGACGATGCGGTCGCCGCCGAACTGCACGATTTGAACGATCAGCACGAGCACGACGATGCAGCTGATCATGATGTGGCTGTCGAACTGCTCGTAGCCGTAGTTGACGGCGAGGTAGCCGAGGCCGCCGGCCCCGATGGCGCCCGCGATCGCCGAGTATTCGATCATCGCTATCACGTTCAGGGAGAGCCCGGCGACGATTCCGGGGAGTGCCTCGGTGAGCTGGATCGTCCGTATCACCTGCAGGACGCTCGCGCCGGAGGCGATGCCCACGTCAAGGCGCGTGCGTGGGATCTCGCGGACGGCGTTCTCCACCAGCCTGGCGAAGAATGGAATGCCTGCGAGCGACATCGGGATGATCGCCGCCTTGATCCCGATCGTCGTGTTCACCACCAGTTGGGTGAAGGGGATGACTGTGGCCATGAGCACGAGGAACGGCAGCGAGCGCCCGAGGTTGGCGATCCAGCTGACTGAAGCGTGGACCGTCGTGTGCGGAGTGAGCCCGCGCGGTGAGGTGTTGAAGATCAGCAGGCCGAGCGGCAGGCCGAGCGTGACGACGATGCACATCACGATGCCGACCATCGCGGCCGTCTGTCCGAGCGCGGGCAGCAGTAGCGAGGAGACCCCCGACCAAGGCGTTGCGGTGGCGAGGATCATGCTGCGCTCCTGACGAGCGTCCTGTGCGGCTCCTGCGGCTCCAGCTGCTCCGCCCGGCCGGTGGCCTGCTGCTTGGCGTGGATGCCGCGCGAGGCGAACGCCGCGCGCACCTCGGCGTCCTCCAGGGGGCGCTCGATACGAACCGTCACCCGCCCGGCGGTGCCACCGTCGTCAATCGTCTCGATCAAGCCTGCGAGCACAGAGATGTCGGTATCGAGCTCGCGGGCGATCGAGGTCAGCCAGGACGGGTCGACGTCGGGGCGCTCGTAGCGCAGCTGCCACACCTCGGACTCGTGCTGCGGCGCCGGTCCGGGAGGTAGCGGGAGCAAGGCACGCGCAAGCTCCGAGTCCGAGGAGCGCACCACCTCAGCGACCGTGCCTCGCTCGATTATCCGTCCCTCGTGGAGCCTTGCCACGCTGTCTGCGACGTTGCGGACCACATCCATCTCGTGCGTGATCAGCACCACCGCGACCCGCAGCTCGTCGCGCAGCTCCGCCAGCAGCCTCAGGATCGAGGAGGTCGTCTGCGGGTCGAGCCCGGAGGTGGGCTCGTCGGCGAGCAGCACCGAAGGTTTGAGCGCGAGTCCACGCGCCAGCCCGATGCGCTGCTGCTGGCCGCCGGAGAGCTGTGAGGGGTAATGGTTGGCGCGATGCAGCATCCCGACTCGCTCGAGCAGCTGCCGCACGCGCGTGACCCGCTCGCCATGGGAGATGCCGACATAGCGCATCGGCAACTCGACGTTCTCGGCAGCTGTCAACCGCTGCAACAGTCCCGCCGACTGGAAGACCGTGCCAATCGCGCGGCGTGCGCTGCGCAGCTCCCGCCGGGAGAGGCTCGTGAGGTCCTTCCCGTCGACGAGGATCGAGCCTGAGGTCGGCTTCTCCAAAAGGTTGATGCAGCGCGCCAGCGTGCTCTTGCCCGCGCCACTCGGTCCCACCACCGCAGCGATTTCGCCGGCCTGCACCGCGAAGTCGACACCGTCCAGGACGGTGAGCGACCCGTAGCGTTTGGTCAGCGCGGTTACTTCGATCATCGATGCGGCCCCCTTTCAGAACTGCGTCGAGGAGTTCCGAATAAATTCGGTCGGAAAAGTCCGCGAAGCATCCCTGCGAAGTCGGCAGTCGTCCAATAGAGGTTTGCGACCTCCTGATAGGGGTCCCCTATCGAGGCGTTTCAGTAGGACTTGGGACAGCTCTGTTCGGTGCTCGGGAGAGTCGGCGGCGGGTCGCTAGAGCCCGGCTCTCCCAAACAGCTCGGCAATCGGCACGTTCAGGCCGACGGCGATCGTCGTAAGCGTGTCAACGGTCACGTTGAACTCACCGCGCTCGATGGCGCCGTAGTAGCTGCGGTCGATGCCTGCCTTCATGGCGAAGGATTCCTGGGTGTAGCCCTGCTCCTTACGCAGCGCCTGGATGGCGCGGCCGAGTGCCTGATTGACCGCAGACTTCTTAGGTGGCATTGCGGCAGCCTGTCTTATTGACGCGCTCTATTCCACCGTCTAGACTTCCACCGCGTATAGTTCTCATTGCACGGTGGTCGGTCCGTACCCCAGCGCCGAATCTCGCTCGCGTCAAGAAAGGAAACGCCCTCGCTCCGATGCAGCGCACAGAATATTTGGTCGTCCTGCAGGTTGTGGGGCGGACACGGGGCCGCGAGCGCGAGAGGATGTATCGAGTACTCCGCCGGGCGCCGGCTGAAGTCGATGCGGCGATCGAGGGCCTCGAGCACGCTGGTGTCGTCGCGGTCAAAGGCGCGCGCATCTATCCCTCGTCAGCGCTCAAGCGGCTGGATGACCTAGGCCTGATTGGTGTCTAGCGGCCATGTCGCTACGAACGATGACTCCCGCCGAGCGCGCCGCGATGCGTGAGCTGGAGCTCGCCGAACAGGCTGTCAGACGAGCCACGGTGGCGCGCGAAGTTGCCCGCGCGCGCTTCGAGATCGTCATACATCGAGAATGTCGCCGCCGGCAAACGACGGCGGCTCATTTGCGACTGATCGTTGGAGCACGCACATAATCGACGTGGCTGCCGTTTGCACTTAGTCGTCGTCCTTGGCTGGAGCTTCTTGAAGGAGAACCAGTGGGTCGAGCTGCAGGCGCTCGGCTAGGCGTTCCAGGCTTCGTAACGTCAGGTTGCGCTCGCCCCGCTCTATGCCGCCCATGTACGTCCGGTGGACTTCCAGCGCGTCGGCGAACGCCTCTTGGCTCACTCCCTTGGCTTCGCGGTAGGCCCTGATGTTGCGGCCTACTGTCCGTTGAAGATCGCCCTCCACGGCGGAGAAGAGTCACCAATTGCTACTTGACAGTCTACAGACTTATGAGTGGCGTTTGCCCGCGTGAATACAACAGGCTGCAGCCGCGTGGCGGCGTTGTCAGGCGACTTTGCTCACTGCAGGCGGTCTCGCTAGCCTTGCAGCCGTAGGTTGGGCTAATGGGGATTCCTGGGCAGCCGACACACGGAGGATGAAAGGACACTATGGCTAACGAGACTGCGATCAACCCGTCAGTTCCGCCGAGCGGGACAGGCTGTGTCGAGTGCCTTGCCGAAGACGGATGGTGGCTTCATCTGCGCCGCTGCGCCGAGTGCGGGCACATCGGCTGCTGCGACTCCTCGCCCTCGCAGCATGCGAGCCACCACGCGGCCGATACCAGCCACCACCTCGTTCGCAGCTTTGAGCCGGGCGAGAACTGGTTCTGGAACTATGCGACCGAGGAGTACTACGACGGTCCTGAGCTCGCCGCGCCTGAGCACCATCCACTCGATCAGCCTACGCCGGGGCCCGCAGGCCGCGTGCCGGGCGATTGGCAGAGTCACCTGCATTGAACCTGCATGGCCCTCTCGCGATGGCCGACATGGTTGGGCTGAGGTCGTCGTCTCCTTCGCGATCTCCACGTCGCGCGACTCGGAACGGATCGCGTTGCTGCAGGGCTTTCGTGATGGGCGCGGCGGGTTTCGAACCTGCGACCTCTCGCGTGTGAAGCGAGCGCTCTCCCACTGAGCTACGCGCCCTGGGCTGCCGATTCTATTGGCCTGGGGCGAGATGACGTCCGTCGGGACCTGGCAGGACGCGAGACGCC
>DATBZG010000192.1:0-14004 GCA_036513335.1 Solirubrobacteraceae bacterium
GGCCCGTGCGTGACGACGCGCTCGCAGATCATCGACCGCGCGCACGCGAACGTCGCGATCGACATCCATGCCGACGGGGGACCGGCCGGTGCGCGCGGCTTCGCGGTGCTCGAGCCGGTGGCCGACGGCATCAACGACCGCGTGATCGCCGCGTCGAAGTCGTTTGGCCACGAGGTGATCGAACGCTTCCGCGCGGTGACAGGGATGCCGGTGAGCGACTACGACGGCACCGACGGCGTGTCAGACCGGGACAACCTCGCCGGCTTGAACCTCACGACCGTCCCCAAGGTGCTGATCGAGTGCGGCAACATGCGCAACTCGACCGACGCCGCGCTGCTTGTGCGAGCCTCGTTCCAGCGCCTCGCGGCACACGCACTCGCGCAGGCGATCGGCGCCTACCTTCGGGCGGGCTCGTGAGCACACGCCCGACCGCATCCACCTAGCCCTCCAGTCGCAGCGCCATGTCGATCGCAAAGCGCGAGTCGATCTCACTGAGGCTGCACCCGAGCAGGCGCTCCAGCCGAGCGATCCGCGGGTAGAGCGACCGGCGGTTCAGATACAGCGCCGCAGCGGTCGTGGTGAGGCGCCAGCCGTTGCTCGACAGGGCTTCGAGCGTCGGCATCAGCTTGTGCGCATGATCGCGGTCGTATTCGCGCACCGGGGCGAGCATCCGCTGGGCGAACTCACGGATGCGCTCATCGCCACGCAGATGCCACAGCGCGAGGTCCAGGTCGGGGACGGTCGCATCGTGCCAGCGCCGGGCGGGCGCGTCACGGGCGACGCCGAGGAGCCCGGAGACTTCGCCCAGCGCCGCCGGGAGCTCCCCCCAGCCCGGGACGGCGGCGCCCGCGACGATCACCGGAAGCTGCTCTCCCGCGACGTGCTCCCGCAGCGCCGCCTCGAGCACGTCCACCGTCAGCTCCACGGTCTCGACGCGCTTTGTGGCGCTGCGCATGCCCAACAGGATCAGCGTGTCGCCGTCGGTCCCGCGCGTCCCGACGATCGCCGGGACGCCATGGGAGTCGAGGCCCGCCCGCACCGCCTGCCAGACGGGCGCCCAGTGATCCTCCATGTCGAGGTCTGCTCGACCGTCGCGCAAAGCCGCCGAACCGACTGCCAGCGCCAGCAGCGGACCGCGCCTGTGGGCAAACCCGAGGGCCACTGCGCGCGTGGCGGCGTCACGCTCCTGCAGAGCACCCGCGGCGACGTCCGCGAGGAAGTTGCCCCGCTGGCGGCTGGCGAGCAGCGTCTCCTGGTCCCTGCGCAGCAACGCCAGCCCGACGAGCGCCACCGCGCGCTCGACGGCGACGCGGTCGAACTCGTCGATTGACGAGTCGACGGCGAGCACCGCCAGCAGGCCCCAGCTGCGCTCGCCGGCGGCCGGCACCGAGCGCACGATCGCCAGCTCGCTGTCCTCACCACCCCGCGCGGACTCCTCGATGGCCTCATAGCGAGCGAGCACCTCCTCCGCCGGCGTCCGGTGCGTCGCGGTGAAGAGGACCCCGTGACCCAGCTTCTCCAGCACCACCGGATTGGCGACCGTCCTCGCGAGGACGGCGAGGATCTCCGATACCCCCGCGCCCTCGATCATCAGGCTCGTGAACGCCCTGTGCAGCTCCTCGCCGCGTCGCAGCACCGCCAGCTGACGGTTGAGCACGTGCGAATGGAGCTCTTCTGTGACCTCCACGAACGGCACCTCGGAGCGCAGCTCGATGAGCGGCAGCTGCAGCGCCTGCGCCTCCTCCACGAGCGCGTCCGGCAGGCGCTCGAAGCGCTGCCCCAGCTCGATCACGATGCCGGCGACGTCGCGCTTGGCGAGCCGGCGCACGAAGCGGCGCTGGTCCGCCGCGCCCGCGCCGATGCCCATGCCGGTCGTGAGCAGGAGCTCACCTCCCTTCAACAGCGCGGCGATGTTGCTGACCTCGCCGCTGTGGGCCCAGCGGATCGGGTTGTCGAGCCGCTCGGCGCCGGCTCGGACGCTAGGGCTGCCCCGCCTCAGTGACGGCAGCGCCAGCGCGCGCCGCACGGTCATCAGAGAGCCCCCGCCGGGTACGTCCTGCATCCACCAACAGTAGCCCAGCAGCACCTCGCAGCGTGGTGTCCCGAACGTAAAGGGACCACGTTTCGACGCTTGAGCCCACATGCCAGCGGGTCCAAGATCAAGCTGACCTGCAGCCACCCACGAGCAAGGCGATGATCAGCATGTCAAGCACCCCCGTCATGGACGGACCCGAGCTGGCGACGCTTCGCAACTACGTCGGCGGCAGGTGGATCGAGCCCGACGCACAGGCGACGCTCGACTCGCTCGACCCGACCAGCGGCGAGACGGTCGCCCGTGTCCCTCTCAGCGGCTCAGGCGATGTCGACGCTGCCGTGCGCGCGGCGCGCGCGGCATTCCCTGCCTGGCGTGAGACCTCCCCCCTCGTCCGGGCGCGCGCGTTGATGCGCCTGCAGCAGGAGCTGCGCGCCCACCAGGACGAGATCGCCGCCCTCGTGACCCACGACATGGGAAAGACACTCGATGACGCAAAGGCGGAGGTAGGGCGCGGGATCGAGTCCGTGGAGGCGGCGATCGCGGCGCCGCACCTGCTCAAGGGCGAGAACCTCGAACGCGTCGCCCGTGGCGTCGACGTACACATGCTGCGCCAGCCGGTCGGGGTCGTCGCGGCGATCACGCCGTTCAACTTTCCCGCGATGATCCCGCTGTGGTTCCTGCCGTTCGCGCTCGCCTGCGGCAACGCGTTCATCCTCAAGCCCTCCGAGCAGGACCCCACGCCGGCGGCGCGGATCATGGAGATCATCGACTCGATCGACGCCTTTCCCGCGGGGATCGTGAACCTCGTCCACGGCGCCCACGACGCGGTGGACGGGCTCCTGGACCACCCCGGGGTGGATGCGATCTCGTTCGTCGGCTCCGCTGCGACCGCCCGCTACGTGGCCACGCGCGCGACCGGCAACGGCAAGCGCGTGCAGGCGCTCGGTGGTGCCAAGAACTCGATCGTCGTGATGCCCGACGCCCGTCCGGAGCTGATGGTGGAGGGCGTGATCGGCTCCGCCTTCGGCGCCGCCGGGCAGCGCTGCCTCGCCGGCTCGGTCGCCGTGCTCGTCGGCAGCGACGCCGAGCAGCAGCGCTCGCTCGAGCTGATCCTGCAGCGTGCGCGTGAGCTGACCGTCGGGGCGGGAGATCGGCCCGACACCGACGTCGGACCGGTCGTCTCCGCAGCTAGCCGCGAGCGTCTGGAGCGCGAGATCGAGCAGGCCGCGAGCCAGGGCGAGCTCGTGCTCGACGGTCGCCGCGACCCGGGCGCCGGCGGCGCGGATGTCGGACCGACGATCCTCGATCGCCTTCCCGAGGAGAGCGCCGCGCTGCGCGAGGAGCTGTTCGGACCGGTCCTCTCGGTCGTGCGCGTCCCGCATCTGCAGGCGGCGATCGACTGGACCAACGAGAGCCGCTACGGCAACGCGGCGGTGATCTTCACGAGCTCCGGCGGCTCGGCGCAGACGTTCCGCGCGAACGTCGAGGCCGGCATGATCGGCGTAAACATAGGCGTGCCCGCACCGGCCGCGTGGTTCCCCTTCTCCGGCTGGAAGGACTCGATCGACGGCGACCTGCACGCCAACGGCCGCGACGCCGTCGAGTTCTACACACGCAAGAAGGTGGTCACAGAAAGATGGTGAGCAACGAGCAGCTGCAACGACAGGCGCGCGAGCACCTGCTGCTGCACTTCACGCGCAACGGCGACGCCACCGCCGACGGTGAGCTGCTCGTGATCGACCGCGGCGAGGGGCTGCACGTGTACGACATCGAGGGCAACCGCTACTTCGACGGCCTCTCGAGCCTCTTCTGCGCGCAGCTGGGCTACTCCTTTGGCGCAGAGATGGGCGTAGTCGCGAGCGCGCAGCTCGAGCGGCTCGCGTTCAACACGAACTGGGGCACCGCGCATCCGGGCGCGATCGAGCTCGCGACGACGCTCGCCGACCTCGCGCCCGGGGACCTCGAGCACGTGTTCTTCACGGGCGGCGGCTCGGAGTCGGTCGAGACCGCGTGGAAGCTCGTGCGCCAGTACCACGTGGCCAACGGCGAGCCACAGCGCACGAAGGCGATCTCGCGCGCGATCGCCTACCACGGCGTCACCCTTGGAGCGCTGGCGCTGACCGGCGTGCCCGCGTTCAAAGAGCAGTTCGGCGCGCCCGCGATCCCCGTCTGCACCGTCTCGAACACCAACCGCTTCCGATCGGAGCTCGACGAGGCGGCCCACACGCGTGTCCTGCTCGAGGAGATCGAGCGCACGATCGTCGCCGAGGGCGAGGACACGATCGCGATGCTGATCGCCGAGCCCGTGCAGAACGCCGGCGGCTGCCTCGTCCCCCCGAGCGGCTACTGGCACGGCTTGCGCGAGCTCTGCGACCGCTACGGCATCCTGCTCGTCGCGGACGAGGTGATCACCGGCTGCGGGCGCCTCGGCGAGTGGTTCGGCGTGACCCGCTTCGACGCGGTGCCCGATCTGATCACGCTCGCCAAGGGATTGACCTCCGCCTACGCGCCGATGGGCGCTGTGCTGGTCAGCGAGCGCGTCGCAGCGCCGCTCTATGACGCGCGGCGCGTGCTCGCGCACGGCATCACGTTCGGCGGGCACCCCCTCTCGGCGGCGATCGCCCAGCGCAACATCGAGATCTTCGCGCGCGAGGGCGTGCTCGAGAACGTGCACGCCAACGAGCGGTACCTCGGGCAGCGACTTGGCGATCTGACCGGGCTGCCGATCGTCGGCGACGTGCGTGGCGCCGGCTACTTCTGGGCGCTGGAGCTCGTGCGCGACGGCGAGCAGGAGCGCTTCGATGCGACCGAGCGCGAGGAGCTGCTGCGCGGGTTCCTCCCCCACGCCCTGCGCTCCGCAGGCCTGATCGCGCGCTGCGACGATCGTGGCGACGCCGTCCTGCAGCTGGCGCCGCCGCTGGTCGCAGACACAGACACACTCGATGAGATGGTCGAGAAAGTCGAGGGCGTGCTGAGCGCCGCCGGCGAGCACATGGCCGCGTTCGCCGACGCGGCCCGCGCATGACGCACGCCGGTGCGCGCATGCTGATCGACGGCGAGCTTCTCGAGGCCGCTGAAGGGCGCGAGCGAGAGATCGTCAACCCGGCCTCGGGCGCGCTGCTTGCGAGCGTTCCCGACGCGGGGCCGGCCGACGTGGAGCTGGCGGTCACCGCCGCGGCGCGCGCCTTCCCGGCATGGCGCGATGCGACCCCGCGCGAGCGCAGCGAGCGGATCAACGCCCTCGCCGACACGATCGCCGAGCACGCCGAGGAGCTCGGCGCGCTCGAGCTTGCAAACGTGGGCAAGCCGCTGTCGGTGGTGCGCGAGGAAATGCCGGTCACGGTCGACAACCTGCGCTTCTTCGCAGGCGCAGCGCGCAGTCTGCACGGGCCGACAGCCGGCGAGTATCTCCCGGGCCGCACGACATCCTCCCGGCTGGGGTGCTCAACATCCTCAGTGGCGACGGCGCGTCGGTCGGCAACGCGATCGTCGAGCACCCCGCCGTGCGGCTCGTCTCGCTGACCGGCTCGCTCGGCACCGGCAAGGCGATCGCGCGCAGCGCCGCGAGCACGGTCAAGCGCGTGCACCTGGAGCTCGGCGGCAACGCGCCGCTCCTCGTGTTCGACGACGCCGACCCCGCGGCGGTCGCGGCGGGCGTACGTCAGGCGGCGTTCTTCAACTCCGGACAGGACTGCACCGCGGGAACACGCCTGCTCGTGCACGAGGACCTCTACGAGCCGCTGCTGGCGGAGCTCCTTCCACTGGTCGGCTCGCTGCAGACGGGCGACCCGGCCGACGGCGAGCACATCGAGATGGGACCGCTCGCGTCCCAGGCGCATCAACGCCGCGTGCTCGGCTACCTCGAGCGCGCGGCAGCAGGCGGCGCGAGCATGCTTTGCGGCGGCGGCGCACCAGATCGCGCCGGTGCGTTCGTCGAGCCGACGATCGTGGCGAACGTCGAGCAGACTGATGAGATCGTGCAGAGCGAGGTGTTCGGGCCCGTTCTCACCGTCCAGCGCTTCGCCGACGAGAACGCCGCGGTGGCGCTCGCCAACGGAGTCGACTATGCGCTCGCGGCGTCGGTGTGGACGCGCGACCTCGGGCGCGCGCTGCGTCTGAGCAAGCAGCTCGAGTTCGGGACGGTTTGGGCGAACGATCACCTGCCGTTCATGTCCGAGATGCCGCACGGCGGCTTCAAGCAGTCCGGCTATGGCAAGGACCTCTCCACCTATGCCCTGGAGGACTATTCCCAGGTCAAGCACGTGATGCTCAGCCTGGACTGAGCAGCGCGCACGCCTGCCGGGCGCTAGGATCGCTCGCATGGCCCACCCCGAGCTCGTCGATGAGATCGCCAACGAGCTGAACACGTGGCCGGGCGTGAGCATCGAGCGCACGTCCGAGGATGTTGCGCTGGTGCGCTACGAGGCGCTCGAGCTGGGCGTCCTCGACAGAGGCCGCGGCGTGGCGGAGCTGCGCTTCTCCCACCCCGAGCACGACGAGCTGGTCGAGCACGGCGACGCTGAGCCGGAGTCCGAGGCGCCGGACTCCGATGCGGTGAGCCACGACGTCAACGGACCGTCGGATGTGACCGCCGTGCTGGAGCTGTTCGACCGTCGCTACCGCGACCTGCGCGGCGAGGACGACCCTTACCGCTCGCAGGACCCCGCCTGAGGCAGGCGCAGCAGGCTTGCCGGCAGCGACGGCCCGGTTGGTGCGCTAACCCAGCAGGCCGGGGTCGGGCGGATTTGGGTCGAGCGCGTGCACGGTGGCGCTCACGTGGTGGACGACGACGTCGCTGGGGCGCGCGAGCAGCGGCTCGACCTGGTCGCGGTAGTAGCGGTAGTGGCTCGTGTCGTAGTGCGCGCGCATCGCCGCCTCGCTGCTCCAGGACGCCAGCAGCACGAGCTCGCCGGGATCAGCGGCGGCGAGCACGCGAAAGCCCGTGCAGTCGGGCTCGGTGAGACTCGAGTCGGCCAGGTCTCTCACGAGCGCGCGCAGCTCGGACTCGAGGCCTGTTCGGCCGTGCACCTCCGCGACGAGCAGGACGCTCATGCCGTCAGCGCGACGGCGGCCTCGGGGGTCGCCGCGAGGAACGAGAAGCTCTCCTCGATATAAAGGTGGACGTCCTGCTCGTCGTGGCGGCGGTAGCCGATCGAGAGATCCTGGCCGCAGTCGAAGATGAAGTCACCGCCCCGTCGACTGAGCACGACCGCGCCCTTGACCCCGGGCGCCCACACGATCGGCCCGTCGAGGATCTTGCGCAGGTGATCGAGGAGCAGGTGCCCGCCATGCTCGGCCGTCTCCACCACGCGCCGATACTGCTCACGCCCGAGCGCCATCGCGTAGGGACCGCCGATGCCGCTGCAAAGCAGCAGCTCGACCGCGCCGGCGACGGCGCGAGGATAGAGCTCGGGGTCCTCGCCGAGCGGCTTGGCGTCGTGGGGTGTGGCGTCGACGATCCCGACGATGTCGGCGTCGGACCAGCCGTGGAACACGGCGACGTTCTCGGCTACGGCGATACGGTGGGCTGCCTCATCGAGAGAGGCGAGATCAACGTCCTGCGCCCCGCGGTCCTGGTCGGCGAGCTCCGCCAGGGAGACCGTGAAGTCGGCGCGCAACTCGGCCAGGGAAAGCACACGCCTACGCAGCGCCGAGACGCCCTCCTGGGGTGAGGTGGCGAGCGGCTCGGTGCGACCGAGGTTCATGGCGGAGTGCTCCCAGCCGTGCGGGCCGGCGAAGTCCACCAGCCTGCGTGCGGCCAGCGCTGGGGCCAGCCGCTGCTTGGCCTCACCGTCCAGGAGATCCCAGCCGGAGTCGGTGATCGGTGCGTGTGAGCGGAGTAGGTGGTTCATCAGCGCACGCTCCCGGCGTCGCGGCCAATCCCGAGCGAGCCCACAAGATCCCCGTCCCCGCCCGATCCGTCGGCGTCCTGCTCACCCGTGGCACGCGCCTCGGACTCCTCGCCGTGCTCGACGATGTCGCCCGACTGGAACAGGATGCCACGCGCGATCTCGCGCCACAGCGGGGTCCGTCGCAGTAGGAACTCGAGGTCCATGCTGAAGTGCTTGAACTCCTCGCCCTGTGCGTCGCGCATGATCGCGAGCGCCTCGGCGTCGCTCTCGACGGCCAGGCGCTGCTCGTACCAGCCGATCGCTTCAGCCTCCTCGGTAAGCGACGCGCACATGCGTGCGAAAGTCCGCGTCGGCGCGGACAGCTCCTGCGGTGGCTCGTGATACTGATCGAATCCCATCCAGCCTCCTAAAGGGGTGTGGCTGAACAGTCTAGGCCGAGCCGGCGTTCCTTCTCCAGTCGGCGCTGCTCGGTGACGTCTTCCATCACCACGACGGCGCCTCGTCGCCGGCCACGCTCGTCGGTGATCGGACTGGCCCGTGCGCACAGCAGGACGTCGCTGCCGTGGATGTCCACGAGCACGTCCACGCCGCGGACGACTTCGCCTTCCAGCGCGCGCACGGGCGGCAGGTCCTCTCGCGCCAACGGCAATCCTGAAGGGGTGCGAGGACGCAGCTCCTCGATCCAGGACTGCGGCGGCGTGCCCGTCGTCAAGTCGGCGCGGAGCAACTCGCAGGTGGCGCGGTTGGCATGAGTGAGGGTGCCGTCGGCGGCGCAGGCGACGACCGGGAGTCCGACGATCCTGAGCAGCGCGTCGAGGAGATCCTGATCGTCACGAACACGCTGGCGAGCGCGGCGACCCCTGCCGAGAGCGAACGCGAAAGCCACAGCGGAATGCTCGGTCGCGCGCACGCCGAGCGCAATACCGCGTTTGCGGGATTTTCCGCTCCCCTACTCCTCCAGGCTGGGAACCTCGACTGCGTGCACCCTGCAAATGAAGACCGCGACGAGCTGCGCGCGCGTACGCGCTCCGAGCTTGGACATCGCGTTACGGACGTGGGTGCGCACCGTCTCGGGCGAGATGTGCAGCTCTCTGCCGATCTCCGCGGTCTCGTGCCCCAGGGCGATCAGCGTGACCACCTCGCGCTCGCGATGGGTCAACGTAAGCTCGCCTGGCACCGCGCAATGCTCGAACGCCGGCACGCCCGGCGCAATACCGCGTATGAGGGATTTCTACGTGGCTATTCGTCCAGACCCTTAACCCGGACCGCGTGCCCACCGCAAAGGACGAGTGCGACGAGCTGCGCGCGCGTACGCGCGCCGAGCTTGGACATCGCGTTACGCACATGGGTGCGCACCGTCTCGGGCGAGATGTGCAGCTCCCTGGCGATCTCCGGGGTCTCGCGCCCCAGCGCGATCAGCGTGACGACTTCGCGCTCGCGATCAGTCAGCGGGAGCTCAGCGCTCAAGATCGCGGACTCCGATGGCTCCCCTTCACCGTCGACCATCGCCACGTAGGTGGCCAAGCGGTGCCCGCCGATCCGCTCCAGCCTGGCCGCGAACTCTGTCTGGACTTCGGACCCATCGACCCGCACGAGCGCCCGTTTGCCGGTGTATTCGCCGGATGCCAGGAACTGCTCCCACTCCCGGGCGGCGATGTCGCGTTCGTCGGGTCTGATGTAGTCGGCCATCGAGGTACCGACGACCTCCGCTCGCTCGGTCTCGAACAGCGCGAGCGCCGCGCCGTTCACATCGACGATCCGGCGCTGCTCGTCGAGCAGCACGACCGGATTGGAAGTCCTCTTGAAGACCAGCCAGAAAAGCCGCTCCCAGCCCGCCCCCTCGCCAGGATCCTGCATCTGGTCAGAGTACGCCCTCGACGCCGATCGGGTGCGTGCGGTCGCCGCCGCGCCGGCGGACGGCACGGATCAGCTCAACAGGCCGCCACGATCCTCGGCACGGAGAGCCCGCGCGCCCAGACTGGCCGCCGCGATGCGTGAGCGCACCCCGAGGCGCCGGTAGATCTCCTCGATGTGGTGGCGCACGGTGTGCTCGCTGAGCGTCAGAGCGCGCGCGATCTCGAAGTTGCTCGCACCTGCGCAGATCATCTCCAGTACGTCTGCCTGTCGCGCGGTAAGGCCCATGTCGCGCATCACGACGACGGCGGGGCGAGGGCCGGCATGCAGGGCGATCGCGTCCAGGCCGCCCGGGTCTCCATAGACGTAGCTGGCCAGCAGTCCTTCTCCGCGCACGCTCAGTCGCAGAGGCTCGCCCTGGCGGACGATGCCGCGTCGGTGGCGTCGCAGGACCGCCCACTCGCGCAACTGGCGCAACGCGTGCTCCTCGGCGACGAGCACGCTCAGCAGGCGCTCGGCGCGGGCGTGGGTCGCCTCCAGGGCGCCACCCCCGTGAACCACGAAGACCGCGAGCGGGGCCCGCTCGGCGCCGGCGCTGTCGAGGGCCGCGAGCACGGCCTTCAGACGCGCGCGGTCGAGCAGGTTGCGATAGAGCGGAACGACGATCTCGCGCACCCTGTCGAGCAGTTCGCGATCGACGTCGCTGAAGTCTCGCGTGCAGCGGCTGAGCGTGATTCCGATCAGTCGACCCTCAGCGGGGACGGTGAAAGCGAGCTGATGCTCGGTTCCGATCGGCCGGTAGAAGAGGTCGTAGAGCTCGAGTCGGTGCAGGTCACGGCGGGAGATGAAGTCAGACATCCGCTGCGCGGAGGCGTCACCCGTGCGAGTGAAATGCGCGGCGAGCGGGTTCTGCCAGACCAGCTCCGCGAACTGCCTCTGGCGCTCAGGCGTCAACGCTCCAAGAGAGTCGTGGGGGTCACCGACGACGAGCGCTGCGGGAGGCTCACGCGAGATCTCGTTGTAGGAGGCGATCTCGGCGGGAATCAGCTCCCGCATGACCGACAGCAGGCCGGCGCGGAACTCTGCGAGGTCACCCATCTCCCACAGCCTGCCGGCGGCCGCCCCCAGGCGCTGGTCTATCGAGCCGATCGCCACCCCTGAAAAATAGGCAAAACCTCTACGTCATGAGTGCGCGCCACGATTTCGGACACCGATCACATCCGGCTGCGCAGCGGTGTCGCAGAGCTCATCTGCCACGAGAAGGCCAGCAGCGAGGACGCGGTGAGATCGATCGCAGGCTCGGTGGTCGTGTAGGACTGCACATCGTCCTCGTAGTGGGCCGCGTTGTCGAAACGCGCGAACGAGTCACCACCACCCGCCGGGCAGGGACGCATGCCGTCGAGCTTGCCCTTGCTCGTTTCGCTGCTCGGCCCCTCCACGACGGCGCCGGCAAGGATCGGTGGCGAGCCGTCGAGCGAACCCACGATGTTGGCCACCTGGTGCTGCGGGCAGTGGGGAAAAGTCGTGCCGTCGCCGATGATGAACGAGGAGCCCCACGAGTTGGCGCCGAGGATGTTTCCCAACCATCGCTCCGCAGAGGCGAGATAGCTCGACCCCGCTGTGAGGTAGTCGTACTCGGAGGCCATCACAGACAGGCCGTCGCCGTGTGAAGCAGTATCCGCTTCGTCCCACGGGTAACCGAAGCCGAATGGGTCATGCCGCGCCTGTTCTTCGGCGGCTTGGAGTTTTTGACCGAGCGCCGCGATCAGCTGCGCTTCGTCCATCGCGAGCCCGGGTGGCTCCTTCTCGGCTCGCAGCGCGCGCACGAGCTCGAAGTCGGCCAGGCCGCTCACGTCGTACAGGTTCAACCCTTCGCCACCGCCGGGGTTGTTTGTGATGTATTCGCCTGCCCAGTGAGCCGCGTCTTCGAGGTAGTAGAGCGGCTGGGAGTGCGGGAGGCCTGCCGGAAGCTGCGCGCCGGAGGACAGCGCGTCCGCGAGCTCGGTGGCGCCCAGCTCGAGATCATCGCGCCATTCGGTCTCCGGATAGAAGTCGAATGGGATCGTCGTGAGCAAATTGCCCTGTGGGTCGGTGTTCGCCAGCTCGAAGATGTGCTCGGCCGCGAGCAGGCAGCGCGCCGCGAGCGCTGGGCGCGTCCTGTCGAACACCTGGAAGCACTCGGCGAATGCCGCCGCGTCGCGGCCGGCGAGGTTGGGACTGACAGGCGAACCGGGCGGCCCGCCGCGGAACACCGGCCGGTGGCGAATGAAGCGGTACAGCGGGTTCGCGCCGGCGTACGTGTCGTCTTCCTGAGGCAAACGCCAGATGTCGTGATCGCCGATCGTGGTCGCATTGCCCTCTCCGATACCGACCTGGTAATAGAGCGTGCGCGTCGTGTCGTTCCACATGCGCAGCAGCCATTCGGCGCCGAAGCGCGCCTCTTCGGTGAAGTTCGACTGCGGCGCCCCCGGCCCCATCTGCCCGGGGAAGTCGCGCACGCCGATCAGCTGCAGATCCACTGCGTAGCTGGTCGTTTGCACGAACTTCAGGTAATCGCCGGCGTCCCACCAGCCGCCGGCGGCGTCGATCGTTTCGCCCAGGCTTTCCAGTTCGCCCTTGAATTCGCCTTCTTCGTTGACAGTCGGCGTCAGATAGGTGATCGCGTGCTCGTCGTTGAGGTGCGCAGGCGCGGTACGCAGCGCCGAGGGGATGAATTCGGGGCCGTCGCGCTCGTTCTCGTAGAAGGACAGCGAGTTCGCCAGTGGCATTCGATACAGCAGTTCTGTCGGAGAGATCGCGAAGGACGGCGAGGTTGCGGGCGCCTGTCCCGCGACCGAGATCGTGTAGGTGCCGGGCACCTGCACGTCGTCGAAGTCGATGGGATAGACGTAACGGAAGTGTTTGTTCCACGAGCCGAGCGACGCGCCCACGGTTCCGTCGAACAGGATCGCTCCCTGCGCGGAGCGCACCGTGAAGGTCTGTCCGCTCTCGCTTCGGTGAGACATCAGGTATGCGCGCTTGGGCGCGGTGGTCGGGTAGCCCACCTGATTGACACGAATGAAGGCAATGCCGGCTGCGTGTGTCGCCGACGCGAGCGCACCTGCAGAGCCGGCTACGAGCACCGTCATCGCCACCACGATCCCCACCAAACGCGACGCCGCCACCGAGTTGCTCAACACCTGCCCTCCACTGTGAGGAAGGCTAGCCGGTGGCCGAAGGCGAGGAGCGGACTACGCCCCTGCGGCGTTCGACGCTGGGCTCGTTCAAGGAAGTTTGCCGTAGCTATTTTCGGGTTTGGGCCCCGTGGCGAAGAATGCTTTTGCGGAGTCGAAGCCCGATTCGTACAGGTATTTCTTTTCTTGGGGTGAGAGGTTGAAGTTCAGCGTCGAGACCTCGCCCGTGGGAATCGGGATCACGCGCTGTTCGAAGCGGCTCTCTGCGAACTTGTCGAGCGCGTTCATCGCCGTGTCGAGGATGCCTTCGAGCATCTGCTTGGGCCACTCGATGCCCCCGATCTTGCGATACGTCGCTTCGTTCTCCTTGGCGTCGAGACCGCCGTGGAGGTGATAGCCCCAGGTGGGATGGCGCGGTTCGGGCTTGTCGAACACGAACACCGGAAACGCCCCGGCCACGCCACCGTCGACGAACACGCCTTCCTTCTTCGTGAAGCGATCCCACAGGCCGCCGACGGGCGGGAAGAAGTACGGGTACCCGGCGCTGATCCGCACAGCCTTGGCGACGGGGAAGTCGTCTTTGTCGAACGGCTTTCCTCTTTCGTCCTGGTAGAGCTCGACGTCGCGCGGAAACTCCACCATGCGCGAGTGAGCGAGATCAGTGCCCACGACCACCAGCGTGCGCCCGGTGAGCGCCGTGAGCTCGCCGAACGTAGTTGTCCTACTGATGCCTTTGCCCGGCGAGCTCTCAAGGAGCTCTTCGATCCAGTTTGTGAGCTCATCGCCTTTGACGATTGACTCGTGGAACACGAGGTCCCGTACTGCGCCCAGCACGTGGATCGGACTTCCGTAGTCGGCTATGAGACCGAAGTCGAAGGCATCCAGGGTCTTCGTGAGGAGCCCGGCGTCGTAACCCGCGGCCAGCGCCATCGCTGTGATCGCCCCGGCGGATGTACCCGCCAGCTCATGCCACTCGCTGTAGCCGGCTTCTTCAGTTGCAGTGAGCGCGCCCGCGAACGCGAGGCCCTTGATACCGCCGCCCGAAAACACCCCATCAGCCGCTAGCTGCCCGTGCCCCGCGGCCTCTACG
>DATBZG010000193.1:0-4383 GCA_036513335.1 Solirubrobacteraceae bacterium
GAAGAACTTCAGTTTCAGACGCAGACGGTCCCCACCGAAGCGGGCCCGAACGGCTCCGGCGTGAGCGTCGATCAGGAATCCGCCAAGCTCGCCGAAAACGCCCTCGACTACCAGGCGCTCACGCAGGTGATGGGCGCCCGCAACGACATCATCCGCTCGGCGCTCGGGGCGCCGCCCGCCTGATGGGGCTCTTCGACGCGATCGGCATCGCCGGCAGCGGTCTCACGGCCGAGCGCATCCGCATGGATGTGACCGCCGAGAACCTCGCCAACGCCGACACCACCAAAGCCGCCAACGGCAAGCCCTACCAGCGTCAGGAGGTCGAGCTTGCGCAGGAGGGCTCCAGCGACTTCGGCGGCGCGCTCTCCAGCGCGATCAGCCGCGGCTCCTCGGGCGGATCCTCTGCGGGCGGCGTCCAGGTCACCGGCATCGTCAGCGACGCCACACCCGACCAGCAGGTCTATGACCCGGGCAACCCCGAAGCCGACGCGCAGGGCTACGTGAAGATGCCGAACATCAGCACGGTCACGGAAATGACCGATCTGATCTCCGAGTCGCAGTCCTACCAGTCCGACGTGACCGCCATGCAGACGGCCAAGTCGATGTTCACCTCGACCCTCGGGTTGCTCAAGTGATCGTCCCGCCGGTCGGCGGACTGAGCCACCTATCGCTGGGATCCGCGGAAGGCGCGACCCAGGCCGCCCAGTCGAATGGCGGCGTCGGCGCCGGCGGCGAAGCGGGTGGCTTCGGCGGCGAGCTCACGGAAGCGATCTCCTCGCTGGAGAAGTCCCAGCAGAGCGCCTCCAGCGCCTCGCAGGCGCTCGCGATGGGCACGGTCAGCGACCCAGAGAGCGCGATCGTGACCGTCGAGGACGCGCAGATGGCGATGGAACTGGCGTCAACGATCCGCACGAAGGCCACGGAAGCGACCACCGACATCTTCAACACGCAGGTCTGATCGATGCCCACCGCCGCCCTCGTCTCGAGACTTACACCCCGCGGCTGGCTGATCGCCGGCGCCGCCGCGGTCGTGTCGATCCTGTTCATCTACCTGTTCGTGAACACCGTCTCCAAGCCCAGCTACACGACGCTCGTCAGCGGCGTGGAACCGTCACAGACGGGCAAGATGACGAGCACGCTCGCCGCCCAGGGGATCGCCTACGAGCTGCAGAACAACGGCACCGCGATCGCCGTCCAGGCAAACGAGTCCTCCAAGGCGCGCGTCGCGCTCGCCGGCGCGAACCTGCTCGGCAACACCCAGCCGGGCTTCTCGCTGTTCGAAAAACAGAACCTCGGGGAAAGCAACTTCCAGCAGCAGGTCACCTACCAGCGCGCACTGCAGGGCCAGCTGGAGGAAACGATCAACAGCGTCCAGGGCGTCTCCGGCGCGCAGGTCGAGCTCGTCCTGCCCAGCTCCCAGAACCAGATCTTCGGCGAAAACCAGAACGCCTCCTCCGCGGCCGTGCTGCTGTCGGGAACGAGCTCGCTCTCCGCGAGCTCCGTGCGCGGGATCGCCCAGCTCGTCACCTCCAGCGTCTCGGGCCTGCAGCTGAGCAAGGTCACGATCACCGACGCTTCAGGCGAACTGCTCTGGCCGCAGGCGGGCGGCGCCGGCGGCGGCTCGGGCACGAGCGTGCAGGAAGCCGAGCAGCGCTATGACCAGAGCACCGCGGCGAGCCTCGACGCGATGCTCGCGCAGACACTGGGGGCCGGCAAGGCGCAGGTTCTCGTCTACGCGAACATGAACGTCGATCAGACGACGAAGGAATCCCTGGAATATGGCAAAGCCGGCACGCCTCTGCAGCAGAGCAAGTCGGTCGAAACGCTCGCCGGCAACGGCACCACCGCGGGCGGCACTACCGGGACCGCCAACCTCACCACGACCGGCGCCGGCGGCAAGTCCAACTACAAACACGAAACGACCACCTCCTCGCTGGGGGTGTCGAAGACCGTCACCCACTCGACGATCGCGCCCGGCACCGTAGAAAGCCAGCACGTCTCCGTGCTGCTCGACAAATCAGTGCCCGCCTCGGCGCTGCCCGCGATCCGCGAAGCGATCACCAACGCCGCCGGCATCCAGGCCAAGCGCGGGGACACGATCTCGATCGGACAGGTCGCGTTCGCCAAGAGCGCGACCGCCGCAGCCGCCGGGAGCAGCCCGCTGAGCATGGCCAAGTACGTGCTGCTCGGGATCGGGTCGCTCCTGTTCCTGTTCTTCACCACGCGCACGTTGCGCAAGCGCGAGAAGGAGACGATCGACGAGCCCAAGTGGCTACGCGAGCTCGACGCTCCCATGCGCCTGTCGGAGCTCGAACGCGAAACCGCGCCGCGCACGGCCGTGGCGATGGCGGCGGCCTCGCCGAGCAACGGTGGCGGCGCGGGCGCCCAGGCCAAAGACGGCGAAAGCATCCGCGAACAGGTCGAGCAGCTCGTCGACCGCGAGCCCGACCGCGTCGCACAGCAGCTGCGCAGCTGGATGCAGGAGGGCTGATCCGCGATGGCCGGCGAGTCCGCGGCGGACACGATGCCGGGGCTGCCGGCCGCCCCCACCGCGCGCCTGCCGGCCGTCACCGGGCCGATCATCGGCACGCGCAAGGCTGCCGTCCTGATGGCTGCGCTGGGTCCCGAGCGAGCCGCAATGCTGCTGCAGCGGATGGGCGAGGAGGAGATCGAAAGCCTCTCCATGGAGATGGCCAACATGACCTCCGTCGGCCCGGAGACGACCGAGTCGATCTTCGTCGAGCTCGCCGCTCTCGCCGCCGCCGGCGAGACGGGCGCCTCGGGGGGGCTGGACTACGCGCGCGGCGTGATGGAGCGCGCGCTCGGACCCGAGCGCGCCGCCGAGGTGCTCGGCCGCCTCTCCGAGCGCAACGAGACGCCTCCGTTCGACTTCCTCCAGCGCGTCCCGCCCGAGCGGACCGCGGCGCTGCTGCGCGGCGAGTCACCGCAGACGATCGCGCTGATCCTCGCCTCGCTGCACACCACGCTCGCCGCGCAGGTGCTCACGCGCCTGCCCGAGCGCCAGCAGCCGGACATCGCGCTGCGGATCGCGCGCATGGGCGAAACCAGCGCCCAGGTGGTCGAGCAGGTCGAGGAGGTCATCCGCCACAAACTCACCGCCGTGGCCGAGCGCGAGTACTCCGCCGCCGGCGGCACCAAGACGCTCGCCGAGATCCTCAATCACTCCGACCGCACGACCGAGCGCAACGTGCTCGAGATGCTCGCCTCCGAGGACAAGGAGCTCGCCGAGGAGGTGCGCAGCATGCTGTTCGTCTTCGAGGACATCGTCAAGCTCGACGAGCGCGCCGTGCAGCAGGTCCTGCGTGAGGCCGACCAGAAGGACCTCGTGCTGGCGCTCCGCGGCGCGCCTGAGAACGTCAAGGACGTCGTGCTCACGAACATGTCCGAGCGCGGCGCGGAAATGATCAAGGAAGAGATGGAGGTCCAGCCGCCGCAGCGCAAACGTGACATCGACGCGGCGCAGAGCAGGATCGTGGCGGTCGTGCGCCAGCTCGAGGAAACCGGCGCGATCGTGATCGCCGGCGAGGGCGAGGACGAGAGCGAAGCGGTTGTCTGACGCAGCCGTCAGCTACGCGTTCGAGCCGCTCGAGCCGTCGGCCGCGCCGCCGCGCGACGCGGCCGCGCGAGTGCTCGCCAAGGCGATGGCCGACGCGGAAAGGATCCGCGAGACCGCGCGCGCGGAGGGTTTGCAGGAGGGGCGCTCCGCCGGGCACGCGCAGGGGGCGGGCGAGATCGCCGCGGGCTCAGCCGCGCTCGCTGCCGCCGTCGCCGGGATCGAGGCGCTTCGCGCCGAGACCGTGCAGGCGATCGAATCTGACGCGATCGACCTGTCCCTGCGGCTCGCCGGCAAGATCCTCGCCGGCGCGCAGCAGGCGCAGCCGGAGCTCGTCGTGGACGTCGTGCAGGGGGCGCTGCGCCGGATCGTCGACCGCCGCCGCATCACGGTGATGGTCAACCCATCGGACCTCGAGGTCGTCAAGGCGGCGATCGGCGAGCTCACCGCGCAGGGGAGCGGCGTGGAGACCTGCGACCTGCAGGCCGACGAGCGTGTGGGCCTCGGCAGCGCCGTCGTGCGCACCTCCGAGGGCGAGGTGGACGCGAGCGTACACACGCAGCTCGAGCGTGCCCGCGAGGTCGTGGAGCTCTCCATGCAGAGCGTCGAGAGCGCCGCGCTGTGAGCCATCTGAGCACGCTCGAGAGCGCCGGTGAGGCGATCCTCGAAGCCGACCTGGCTCGGCGCCACGGCTTCGTCAGCAACCTCATCGGCTTGATCATCGAGGCCACCGGCCTGCAGGCCGAGGTCGGCGAGGTGTGTCTCGTCGGCACCGACCGCAGGGGCGCAGCCGGCCACGAGGCGGTCCC
>DATBZG010000194.1:0-7559 GCA_036513335.1 Solirubrobacteraceae bacterium
GGCCCGCCCGGCAGCGACGATCTTGCCGGCACGCCTCGCAAGGGCGTTGACGACCAGTTCCTGCTGGCTGACCTGCGAATGGTTGACGACGTTGCCTTCGGTCTCCCCTTCAGCGAGATGCGCGCCCTGAACGCTCAGCTCGGGTACAGCGGCGTTGGACGGGGTCCCTTCTCCGACCTTCGCGCTGACACTGACCGGGACGCCGCTTGCCTGGACCTGATCGTCGATCCAAGTGAGGACGGCGTGTGCGGGAATCAGCGCGACGGAGGCGAGCGTGGGGGAGAGGCCCGTGATGTCGTTCGTATAGAGCGACGCGCCACCTGCGCTGCGAACGTGGATTTGGACCGGCACGTCGCTCAGCGTCGTGTTCGAGGTGTTGCGGAGCGTTACGATCGCGGCGTCGCCTTCGCGTCCGCGGACGAGCTCGGTGGACACGATCTCGATCTTCTTGCTCACCCGCGTGATCGTCAGCGCTCGCTGGGCGAGGGCTCTGCGCCGCGCCGCTTCGCCCTTGTGCTTCTCGGCGGCCCTTTCCAGCTTGGCGCTTCGTTCCTGGTTGGACTCGCAGGCGGTGAGCGCGAGCGCCGCGAGGGCGAGCGCCGCGAGCCTCACCCGAAGGCCCCGCTGATGTAGTCGCGAGTGCGCTGCACCGTCGGCTGGTCGAAGACCTGCTCACTGGTGCCGTACTCGACGAGGTCGCCGAGGTGCATGAACGCGACGTGGTCAGCCACGCGGAACGCCTGCTGGAGGTTGTGGGTGACGATCACCACGGCGACGCTCTCGCGCAACTCGACGATCAGCTCCTCGATCGTGGCGGTGGAGATCGGATCGAGTGCCGAGCAGGGCTCGTCGAGCAGCAGCACCTCGGGCTCTGCCGCGAGGGCGCGAGCGATGCACAGCCGCTGCTGCTGTCCGCCTGAGAGCCTCAGCGCCGAGCGCTCCAGGTCCCCGGACACCTCGTCATAGAGGCCCGCGCGGCGGAGCGCCTCGGTCACAGCTTGCTCGATCTGGCGGCTGCGCCGGCGACGCCGTCCTCCGCGGCCGGGGCGCTCAGCAAGCGCGTAGGCGACGTTGTCGAAGATGCTCATCGGGAACGGGTTGGGCTGCTGGAAGACCATCGTCACCCGCCGACGCAGGTCGTTCACCTCGAGCTCGTGGATGTCCTGCCCGTCGAGGATGATGCGACCGCTGCGCGCCGCGCCGGCTGTGATCTCGGTGAGCCTGTTCAGCGAGCGCAGCAGCGTCGTCTTGCCTGAGCCCGATGCCCCGATCATCGCCAGCACCTCACCCTGGCGCACGGGCAGGCTGACGTCGCGCACCACCCAGTTGTCACCGTAGGCAAGCCACACGGACTCGATGCTCATACGGTCGCGTACTTGCGTTGCCGGTGCGCGCGTGCTCCGCAGCCGCGTTGCGACGGCGGTTGCCGGCGAGCTGCCGTTCCCGGCGGTTCGCGGCGGTGCGACAAACGGGTCGCGGTCGACGGCTATCCGCCGCACCGGCGGCGGCATCATCGGGTCCATCGGATCACTCCCAGCGAGATCATTCCTCGGACCCGGAAAAACGCATCAACAGCCAGGCGCGGGCCCGCCGCTGGCGTGGCTGTCCGCCCCTGTTGGTGAGCCAGGTGACGATCCCGTTTAGGAACAGGACGACGATCAGCAGCACGAAGGCTGCGGCGTATGCCTTCTGCGGGGCGCTGCCTTCACCAGCGGGCGAGTTTTCATAGATGTAGCTGGTGAGTGTCGAGCCGGTTCCGCGGAGCGCTCCGAGCAACGGTACGTGACCAACCGGCTGCAGCGTCAACGACACCCCGAGCAGGATCCTGATGATGGCCGTGTCGCCGATGATCCGTCCCATGCCGAGCACGGTCCCGGTGGCGATGTCCGGACGGATGGCCGGTAGCAGGACACGCCGGATCGTGGTGGCGCGGGTCCTCCCGAGCGCATAGGAGGCCTCGCGCAGGCGATCGGGAAGCTGTGCAAGACCCTCGCGCGTCGAGCCGACGATCAGCGGCAGGGCGAGCAGCGCCATGACGATGCCGGCCGCGAAGAACGAGCGACCATAGACCGCTCCGCCGGCGTCCGTCTGGGAGAGAAATCCGAGGAACGACTGCGCGAAGATCAGCAGTCCGAAGAGCGCGAGCACAACGCTCGGCGCGCCGGCGATGATCTCGAGTGCGGACTCCACTGCTCGGGCGAGCCACGACGGGCGCGCGTACTCCGAAAGCCACGCGGCGATCGCCACGCCCAGCGGTGCCGCGATCACAGTGCCGAGCACCGCGACGACCAACGTGCCCTCGATCGGATCCAGGAAGCCGCCGCTTTGACTCTGGATCTGCGACGGCGCCGGGGATTCGAACAGGAGGCCCGGGTGCAGATAGGCGATTCCCTTGATCAGCATGAACACCACGATCGCCAGCGCGATCAGACACAGCCCGATCCCGACCGTCCAGCAGAGCCAGTAGCCGACCCGATCGGCCAGGGGCCACGAGCTCGTGCGTTCACGTGGAGCGAGGGCGATCGGGGTGCCGGGCGGCGGAGCGGGCGCGAACTCGGCGGTGGACATCAGGCGCGAATTCCGTAGCGCTTGAGCCGCTGCTTGGCCGCCCAGCCGGCAAATGAGAGCATCGCCGCCGAGACCAGCAGCACCGCTCCGATGGCATAGATCGTATGAGCGAGCGCCGGAATCGACAGTCCTTCGGAGTTCTGGAGGATCGTTGCCGCCAGCGGGCGCACAGGCTCGAAGAGGGCGGTGATCCCGTCGAGCAGATTCGGCGCAAAGCCGCGACCACCAGAGACCATCGCGAGCATCACCGCCTCTCCCAACGCGCGTGCCGTCGCGAGGATCGTCGCGGCCACGATCGCGGGCCGCGCCGTGCGCACCGACACCCGCCAGATGGTCCGCCAGCGGTTGACGCCGAGGGCCAGTGAGCCCTCCCGCCACGACGCCGGCACCGCGGCGAAGGCGTTCGCGCTGATCGCGACCATGATCGGCAGGATCATGATCGTGAGAATCAGCGTCGCCGTCATCACGTCCTTGCCGTTGAGCTGCACCACGTAGCCCACCGAGGCCTTGCGGGCCCCGCTGATCAGGTGATCTTCGATGTACTGCGCGACCACGAGGATCCCGATCAGCCCGTAGATGACAGACGGCACGCCCGCGAGCAGCCGGATCACGGGGTCGAGGATCCGCCGCAGCGCCGGCGGCGCGAACTCGGTCAGGAAGATCGCAGCGAGGATCGAGACGACAAGGGCGATCAGTACGGCCAGGACCGTCGTCAGAAGCGTGCCCCAGAGCAACGGCCACGCCCGGAAGTAGTAGATCGAGTGCCCCGGCAAGGCCTTACTTTCGGCCATCGCACGGAGCTGAGTGTCGACGTCGCCACCGGGTCCGAACCAGCTCAACCCATTGTGCGAGAACGACGGCCACGCTTTCACCATCACCGTGGCGAGCATCGCCCCGATGAACACGAGCACCATCACGGCCAGCGCGCCGAGCGTTCGCTCGACGCGCTGGTCGGTCCTTCCTGTGGCCCACCCGCGGATGCGGTGCCGACCGCGGGAAGGCGCGGCTGTCAGTGGATCGCGATCCACTCGGAGCTGACGATCTTGCGCACGGTCAGGTTGCCAGGCTTGGTGACCCAGTCGATGAACTTCGCCGCTTCGCCCTTGGGACTGCCTTTGGTGACCATCCAGAAGTTGCGCACGCCTGCGTACTGGCCGGACTTGGCGTTGGGAAGCGTGCACGGGATGCCCTGGTAGTCGACGGTGTGCACGCCGCCGTTGAGCGTGGCTGCAAACGACGTGAAGCCGATCGCGCTTTTGTCGGCGCCAACCGCGTTGACCTCTAGTCCCTCCGAGCTCTCAGCTGTGGCGCTCGGCGAGATCTTCAGGGTTTCGCCCAGGAAGATGTCCTGGAAGGCATCCTGTGTACCGGACACCGATTCGCGGTCGAAGAGGTCGATCGGCCCGGAGATCTTCGCACCTGGGACTTCGCTCCAGTTGCGGACGTTCCCCGTGAAGATGTCCTGCACCGTTTCCTGAGAGAGGTTGGGTAGAGGGTTGCCGGTGTTCGTGATCACGCAGATCCCGTCCCGTGCGACCTTGCTGAACACCAGGCCTTTTGGATCCACGCCAGGGATCGGGTCGCGAGAGGCGTCGCCGATGTCAACCCTGCCGGCGGCGACGTCGTCGATACCGATGTCGGTCTGACCGCCGCCCACTTTCGGCGCCGGGATCTCCCGGTATGCCTTGTGGTATGCGGCGGAGAGTTTCTGGACCAGCGGCAGCATCGCCGTAGAGCCGTCGATCAAGAGGCGCTTGTGTGCTGCGCTCGCGGATGCGGGCCCGATGAGGGCAAGTCCGAGGATGAGGGAAACAGTGAGGGTGCGGTGCGCACGCACGATTGTTGCTCCTTTACTGTCGGGAGTTGGGTATGACTTGAGCGTCTGGACGCTCACGCGGCGTAACAGTTCGAGGTGTTAATCGATGCGGTATGCGCGATGGACGTCACCCCGACGCGAAGACTGTCGCTCGCAAGTTTGCTTGGTGTTTCGTTTTTGTGAACGTGCGAAACCGGCTCATTGTGAAGTTTCTGTAAACGCCCTTTTGAGTCATGTGTTGTTTTTGTGAACGGCATTGCATTTCCGTCCAGCGCGTGTGACGCTGGCTGCGATCCGGAACTCGGCGCTGCCCTGTGCGCCGTCCCAGTGCACCGTGGCGCTCAGATCGAGCGGCCGGACGCCCTTAGCCCGAAATGACAGACGACTCCGCCCAGCCACCATCCCCGACCCCGGCCAGTAATGGCGCGGGCTCCTCGCCGGCTGCAAAAGCGACGGTGCGCTCTGGTCTCGCCAATCGCCGCAACCCGGTGCTGGTCAGGATCGCCGACATCGCTTCGGCTACGCGTCGTCTGGTCTTCCGCGATCCACTCTCGCTGTTCTTGCTGCTTGCCTCGATCGGGCTCGCTGTGGCCTTCGCGACATTGCTGGGGGCGATCCAGCCCAGCAGTTCCGGCAATGAGGTGCCGATCAGCACCGTCCTGAAATTGGCCAAAGGACACGAGATCGCGACCGCCGTGCTGCTCGACCACGACAATCGCGTGGAGCTGAGCACGACGACCAAGGCGCCGCCCGTCGGGGCGGGCGGAACGCTGCCGTCTCCGACCACGACCGTCACGGTCGTCAAGGGAAAGCACGGACACGCATCGCACACGGTCACGACCATCGTGCAGCCGGCCGGCGCCGGCGCTGCCCAGACGCTTTGGGCCGCGTATCCGGCCTCTGGTGCGCAAACCGAGCAGCTGGCGACGGAACTGTACAACAGCGGCGCGAGCGTGACGGTGGATCAGCAGTCGGGTAAGCCCGTGAAGGCGCTCATCGTGCAGTTCCTGATTCCGATCCTGTTGCTGGTCTGCCTCTTCTCCCTGTTCATGCGGATGGGCGCCGACGGTGGCGCGGGAGGACTCGCGGCGTTCTCTGAGTTCACGGGTAAGGGCCGCAAGAAGGGCAAGGGCACACGCGACCGGATTACGTTCTCCGACGTCGCAGGCGCGGGCGAGGCGCTCGCTGAGCTTCGCGAGATTCGCGACTACCTGCAGGACCCGAGCAAGTATCTGACGGTGGGCGCCGCCGCGCCCAAGGGCGTGCTCCTGGTTGGACCTCCGGGCACAGGCAAGACGCTGCTCGCGAAGGCGGTCGCCGGCGAAGCGGACGCGGCGTTCTTCTCCGTGTCGGGCTCGGACTTCGTCGAGTCGCTCGTCGGCGTTGGGGCCGCGCGCGTGCGCGATCTGTTCCGCAAGGCGCGCAAGGCCGCGCCGGCGATTATCTTCATCGACGAGCTCGACGCCGCGGGACGCAAGCGGGGTGCTGGTATCGGCCAGGGCAACGACGAGCGTGAGCAGACGCTCAATCAGATCCTCGTGGAGATGGACGGCTTCGCCGGCGATGGTGGTCTGGTGGTGATGGGCGCCACGAACCGGCCGGACATCCTCGATCCGGCGCTACTGCGCCCGGGCCGCTTCGACCGCCAGGTCGTAGTGGACGTACCCGACGTGCACGGGCGACTCGAGATCCTGCGCCTTCACGGGAGCAAGCGTCCACTCGGTCCCGACACGTCGCTCGAAGAGGTGGCGCGTCAGACCCCCGGCTTCAGCGGAGCCGAGCTCGCCAACGTGATCAACGAGGCAGCCCTGCTCAGCGTGCGCGACGGACGGGGAGAAATCGACCAGGCAACACTCGAGGAGGCGATCGACCGGGTCGTTGCCGGCCCCGCCAAACACCACGTCCTCAGCGAGCACGAGCGCTGGCTGATCGCCATCCACGAGTCCTCGCACGCGGTTGTGACCGAGGCGCTGGGGCACACCACATCCACGCGCAAGCTCTCGATCGTCGCCCGCGGGCGCCAGCTGGGGATCGCGGCGCACATGCTCTCCGATCGCGACCAGGTGATCATGACGAAGCCCGATCTGCAGAGCCAGCTGATCGTGATCACCTCGGGTCTCGCGGGGGAGCGGATCGCGTTCGGGCACTCCTCCACGAGTGTCCACGACGACCTGCACGCCGCGACGGCGCTGGCACGCAGCATGGTGACCTCCTTCGGCATGTCCGAGGCGCTCGGGCTGGTGACGATCGGCGAGAAGAGCGGCGAGGTGTTCCTGGGAGCCTCGCTTCAGGATCTTGGCTCGGTGGGGCCCGAGACACTCAACCTGATCGACAACGAGGTTGAGCGTTTGGTCGGGGATGCGGAGGCGAGGGCGGCGGTGGTCCTCGACCGCAACTGGAGCACGGTCGAAGAGACGGCCACGGCACTGCTCGAGCAGGAGACGCTTTCCGGCGTGGCCCTCGACGCAGTGCTTTCGACAGTCAGGGAGGCTTCGCTGGAGGAGCTGAGCCAGGTGCGTCGCGCCTCGCCGCCACGCTTCACCGCACGCGACCCCAAGCAAGCACAATGACGTGGCGCCCGCGCCTGCCGTCACCAGCGATGATCGTCGCGCTGGTCGCGCTCGTGCTCTCGATGACCGGAGCCGCGGATGCCGCCCGCCGGGCTGTGATCAGCGCAATCGACGGGCATCCGGTCAGCACGACGCCACACGCAGGCGGTGTGCTGCTGCTCGGCAGGAACCGGAAGTTTCCGGCCTCGGCGATTCCCACGGTCAAGGATGCCTCGCGGGTCGGAGGCAAGACAGCGGAAGAACTCGCGGGCACGTGCCCTCCGAACACGGTGGATCTGGGTACATGGTGCCTGGACTCGGCGCCTTACCCACTCACCAACGCGGATGCGGGCAAGAACAACTACGTCTGGGCCAGCAAAGCGTGCGAGGCCGAAGGCGGCTGGCTGCCGAGCGCCTCGGAGCTCGTCGGCGCGGCTGCGCGCGTGAAGCTCGAGTCGACGATCCACGACAATCCGGACGCCGCTACCGTCGATCAGGACCCAAGCCGCGGCTTGAAAGACGAACGCGAGATGAGCTCGACGCTGGTGACCACCGAAGCCGGTTCGGCAGCGGCGGGCTCGGAGGGAGTCAGCGAAGGCGCCACCGGCGATCCCCGTCAGGGCCAG
>DATBZG010000195.1:0-13525 GCA_036513335.1 Solirubrobacteraceae bacterium
GAGGCACGGTCGCGCGGGCCGGCGGTGAGCTTGTAGAGCACGTCCCCCCAAACCCAGCCGAGGTTGTCCACGCCGCCTGTGTAGAACGACACGACGCGGTAGCCGAGCGGCTCGAGCAGCGCGTGCAGAGCTTGGAACTGCGCGTGCGGTTCGTCAAGCCGGGGGGTGAACTCGCACTCGCACACGACGAACTCGATCGCACCGGCTTCCAAGCGCTTGCCCGCGCCGCGCAGGACCGCCTCCTCGTGGCCCTCGGTGTCGATCTTCAGCAGACCGAGCCGCTCGATGCCCTGGGCGTCGGCGTACTCATCGACGGTCAGGCTGCGCACCTCGATGCGCTCGCCGCCGGCGTGCACGCCGGATTGGTAGCTGGCCTCGCCGCGGGCGATCTCAAGGACACCGGAGCTGTCGGACACGGCCGCGTTGACCGCGTGCGCGGTGGTCGAAGCCGTCGCCTGGAGCAGGAGGGCAAAGCTGTCGGGTAGCGGCTCGAAGCTGTGGATCTGCGCGTCGGGGAAAGCGTCCAGGAGCTTCAGCGTGGTCTCGCCGTGGTGGGCGCCGACGTCGAAGGCGACACCCAGCGCGCGCCCCTGCAGGTAGTGCGCGACGTCCGTGCTCCAGCGCACGCCGAAGGGCGCGTTGTGGAGCATGCGCACCTCGAGGTTGGCGCGTGCCAAGAGACTGCGGAGGGCCCCCTTTGCGCCAGCCATTGGCGGCGATCATAGTTCGGCTGGTGTGGGGGCGGCCTGTCAAGTCCGCGTCGCGAGGCGCCGATAGATCAAGGTAGGCGTACACACAGCTCTTTCATGGCCTCCTCTCCCGCGATTGACCTGAATCTCGCCGGGATCGACCACTCCCGCAAGGCGCGGCTGCTGCTGGTCAGCGCTCGTGGCCTCTATTACGAGGATCCGGCTGCGGCGCTGGCAGACGCGGTCCGCTGCTGCGAGGTGGGTCGCTCCCTCGGCGACGATCAGCTGTGCGCGCGCGCATTTGCCCTGCAGGGCATGATCTCGCTGCACCGCGGCGATCTGCGCGGTGGGCTTGGGTTGGCGCTGGAGGCCGAGCGGCATGCGGGGGCGGGCCATGACTCCGCGACACGCGCGGAGGTGGCGGCCCTGAAGGCACAGATCAGCTTCTTCACGGGCTCCTACGCCGAGGCGCTGCGCCACGCCCAGCTCGCGATCGATCACGCCGACGCGGCAGAGGATCTCGAGTTGCGGGTGTACGTGCGACGCGCGACGTGCCCGATCTTCGGCAACGCTGACGTGCCCGATCTGCGCGAGCGGATCGAGGAGCTGCTGGAGCTGACGATCGAGAACGGCAACCCGTGGGAGGAGGCGATCTCCCGCAACGACCTGGCCTGCTACCTCCAGCAGCACGGCGAGCTGGACGCGGCCTCGAGCGAGCTGGAGCGAGCGCTCGCGGTGGCACGCCGGGTGAACGGCGCCAACAGCTTCGCGCTCGGGGTGATCTACTCGACCCGCGCGGATATTCGCCTGCTGGCGGACAGGACCGAGGACGCGCTGGCGGATGCGGAGCGTTCGATCGAACTGCTGTGCGCGGCGGATGACCCGAACCCGTACGTACTGGGCGCGACCGTGCGCGCAGACGTGCAGGCACGGATGGCAATGGGGCAGCTGGAGGACGCGCTACAGGCCGGCGAGGGGGCCCTCAGTTGGCTGGGGGACCGCGTGCCACAGACACGCAGCGTGATCCTCGCGACGCTCGCATCGACGCTGCGCGAGGCAGGCAGGCTCGAGGAGGCCTACGACACGCTTGCTCGCGCAGCGGAGCTCGAACGCCAGGCGTTTCGAGAGCTCGCGGAGCTGCAGCTGAAGCTCGAAAGGGCGACGCTCGAGCTGCGTGAGCAGGCGGAGCGCGATTGGCTCACGGGCCTGCACAACCGGCGCTACTTCGCGCGCGAGCTCGAGCGCCTCCTAGGCGAGCAGCGCGGTGGTTGGTTCAGCATGGCGGTGGTCGACCTCGACCACTTCAAGTCGATTAACGACCGCTTCGGGCACGAGATCGGCGACCACGTGCTCGTGCGCGTGGCGGCGCTGCTGTGCGAGGTCCTGCGCCAGCCGGACATCGTCGTGCGCAGCGGCGGCGAGGAGTTCCTCGTGCTGATGCCGGCGACGGAGGTTCGTGCCGCCAACGCCTGCTGCGAGCGCATCCGTGAGAGGATCCGCGAGGAGCCGTGGGAGGAGATCGCTGTGGGCCTGGCACTCACGGCGAGCGTGGGCCTCGCGTCGACGGACGACCCGGCTGAGATGGCGGAGCTCGCACGATCGGCCGACCGGCGCCTCTATGAGGCCAAGCGCGCGGGACGCGACCGCGTCGTCGGCGGGACGCCCCCGCGCCGCCTCAGCCGGTCAAGCTGAACGGCCCCCGCAGCACGACGCGCCCGGGCTGCTTGGGGTGGGCGGTGGTCTCCCTCGTGAGCAGGATTTCGCGGTAGTCGGCGGCTGCGGCCGGCAGCAGCGAGCCGCCGGCGAGACGGTGGGTGGATCCCACGGCGGGACTCTTGCTGAGCGCGAGCGCGTTGTGCGGGGAGTTGTACAGCCAGATCGCGTAGTAGAAGCCCTTGGACGCGGGAACGTGCTGCGCTTCGATGAAGAACGCCCGCTTGCCGGCTTCGGCGAGCACGTCGACCACCCCGACGCTCGCGCTTTTCACACCCGTGGGCGGCTTCAGCGAGATCTGGTTCTCGACGGTGGGCCCGGTCTTGGCGGAGGTGCTGGAGGTGCTGGAGGTGGTGCTGGATTTCTTGCCGCTGGAGCCGCCGCTGAGCAGCACCACGGCGACGACGACAGCCGCGACGAGCACTGCGAGCACGATCGCCCCACCGAGCTTGGAGCTGCGCGCCGGGCGCACAGGCGCCGGACCAGATGGAGGCGCAGCGGCAGCGGCGCTCGCGGCGGAGAGATCCTGGAGCGTCTGTGGCGCGCCCGCCCCGGGCGCGACGGGCGGGATGTCGGGCAGATTGGCGTCGGCGAGCGGCGCGAGCTGGGAGGCCACGGCGCTTGCCCATGCGTGCGCGGGCTCGGAGCTCGAGAGCAGGGTGCGGGTGCGCAGGCGTTCGGCAACGCCGGGCTGTTGGCCGAGCAGATAGTCGCCGATCTCCTTGCGGCGCTCGGGGGTGAGATCGCGCGCCTGGCGCGTGGCGAGCACGGCCAGGGCGACCTGCGCGCGGTCGGCCACGGCGTGCTCGGGGATGCCCAGCAACTTGGCAACCTCGGCATAGCTCTTGCGCTGGCGCAGCAGCAGTGACAGCGCGGCGCGCTGGTCGGGTGGAAGCTCGTCCAATCTGCTCATGGTGTGTGTAGGTCCGCCACCGCAGGTGGAGATCCTCACGAGGACCGTAACGAACGACGGTAGGCTATCGTGGCGCCGAGATGGCCACAGCAACCGTCTCGCAGATCAACGAGGCTCCGTTTGGCTTCGATCGCCTGTACGGCCTGGTGTTGGTGTCGCTGTCGGACACGGAGGTCAGCGCCCGCGTGCCGGTGCGCGATGAGCTCAAGCAGCCGGCCGGCCTCGTCCACGGCGGCGTGTACGCGTCGATCGCGGAGTCGATGGCGTCGATCGCGACGGCGCTGGCGGTCGCCCCCGACGGCGAGCAGGCGATGGGCCTGTCAAACAACACGAGCTTCATGCGCCCGATCATCGAGGGCACGATTCACGCTCAGGCGACGCGCCTGCACCGCGGGCGCACGACGTGGGTGTGGGACGTGCGCTTCAGCGACGATCAGGGCCGCACGTGTGCGCTCACGCGGATGACGATCGCGGTGCGCCCGGGGCGTGCGCCGGGCGAGCCGGCTTCTCAGGCGAGTTGAGCGGGCGCAGCGGCGGAGGCACCTGGCGCGGCAGCGGTGTGTCGGCGAAGCCGCTGTTGGGCAGGGCGCTCGGGAGCGTTGTTTCGGGCGCGCCGACTTCGTTGATCGGGACCATCGTGCGCGCGGCTGCCTGGGCGGTGAGGCGGTTGGTGGCGTACACGTCGATGACGACGCCACCGGTGGCCAGCACGATCGTGCTGCCGGACTGCGTGAGCACGGCAGGGACCCCCCTGATGCGGGTCCTGCGCGAAGGGATGGAGCCGCCGGGCAGGAAGCTGTTGTCAGGAGAGGTGACGACCCGCAGCGGCGGCAGGCAGCTGCCCTCGCCGCCCTGCGCGCAGTTGCCGTACTGCACGCTGTAGGCGCCGCCGGGGTCGTGGCTGGCTTCTGTGACTTCCATGCCCTGGAAGGAGCGTCCGAGCCAGTAGACGGGGAACGGCGAGACGATCAGCCCCTCGAGGATGTTGTGGGGGATGGGCTGGACCTGCAGCGTGTTGCCGCAGCTGCAGAGCCCGAGCGCGCACAGCGCAGCCAGAGAAGAGGCGGCGAGACGGCGCACGGCGTCTAGCCCCGGTAGCGGTTGGTGATGGGCATGCGCCGGTCGCGCCCGAACGCGCGCGGGGTGATCTTGATGCCAGGCGGCGCCTGGCGTCGCTTGTACTCGGCGAGGTCCACGAGCCGGATCGTGCGCTGCACATCCTCAGCGGGCAGGCCCTGCGCGATCAGCTGCTCGGCGCTCTGGTCGAGCTCGACGTAGCCCTCGAGGATGCGGTCGAGCACCGCGTAGGGAGGCAGCGAGTCCTCGTCGCGCTGGTCGTGGCGCAGCTCGGCGGAGGGGGCGCGCTCGATGATCGTTATCGGGATCGGCCGGCGGGCAGCGGCGGGCGGCGCATCGTCGACGCTGTCCTGTGGCCCGCCGGCTTGGCTGGCGATCGCGTCCGCGGCGAGCGCGCCGGCGTCGCTGTTGCGCCACGTACACAGGCGGTAGACGAGCGTCTTCGGAACGTCCTTGATCAGCGCGAAGCCACCGGCGAGGTCGCCGTAAAGGGTCGTGTAGCCGACGGACATCTCGGACTTGTTGCCGGTGGCGAGCACCAGCCAGCCGAACTTGTTGGAGAGCGCCATCAGCAGGTTGCCGCGGATGCGGGCCTGCAGGTTCTCCTCGGTGAGATCCTGCTCGCGACCGGCGAACTCCGACTGCAGTGCGATCTCGTAGGAGCCCATCACGGGTGCAATCTCGAACTCGTGCACATGCGTGCCGAGCGCGGCTGCGAGCGCGCGCGCATCGTCCTGGGTGGCAGAGGAGGAGTATGGGGAGGGCATGATCGCGGTGTTCACGCACCGCGGGCCGAGCGCGTCGGCGGCGATACAGGCGACGAGCGCGGAGTCGATCCCGCCGGAGAGGCCGAGGACGACGTGCTGGAAACCGTTCTTGCGCACGTAGTCGCGCAGCCCGAGCGCGAGCGCGGTGTAGACCTCGGCCTCCTCCGGCGCCAGCAACTCCCCAGGAGGACCGCTGAGCTGCGCGACGCGGCGTCCTCGGTCGCTCGCGTGCGAAGCACGCGACGCGGGCGGGTGGGCTTCGGTCCTTGCCTCGCTTGCCCATCGGCCCTCCTGGGCGCTCGTGTTCAGGGCCGGCAGGACGAGCGCGCTCTGCTGCGAGCGCCGGGCGGCGGGACGCTGGCTGGGGTCGCGCAGACGCGCGGCGGCGGCGGCCTGAAGGTCGACGTCACACACGAGCAGCTGCTCGCGGAACTGGGCGGCGCGGGCGACGGTCACGCCGTTGTGGTCGATCACGCAGGAGTGCCCGTCGAAGACGAGCTCGTCCTGGCCGCCGACGAGCGCGCAGAAGGCAACGCAGGCGACGTTGTCGCGGGCGCGCTGGGCGAACATGCGCTCGCGCTGGGCACCCTTGCCGGCGTGGTAGGGCGAGGCGGAGATGTTGAGGATCAGCGTGGCTCCCGCGTGCGCCTCGTCGCTGGCGGGCGGGCCGGGCTCCCACATGTCCTCGCAGACTGTCAGCCCGATGCGCTCCGAGCCGACGTCGATGACGGCGCCGGCGGGCCCGGCCTGGAAGTAGCGCTGCTCGTCGAAGACCCCGTAGTTGGGCAGGTAGACCTTGCGGTAGACGGCGTGGACAGCTCCGTCGGCGAGCACAGCGGCGGAGTTGAAGACGTCCTCGGCACGCTCGGGGAAGCCGACGACGGCGACGATCTCACGTGCCTGCGTGGCGAGCCCGGCGAGCGCGGCTGCGGCGTCGGCGAGGAAGTGCTCCTTGAGCAACAGGTCCTCGGGCGGGTAGCCGGTGAGCGCGAGCTCGGGGAACAGGACGAGCTCTGCGCCCTGCTCTACGGCGGCGCGCATGGCCTCGCCGATGCGTTCGGCGTTGCCGTATATGTCGCCGACGGTGGCGTTCAGCTGACAGAGGGCGAGACGCACCTCAGCTAGCGCTGGCGGGCTTCTTCGCCGAGCCGCCGGAGCCAGCGGCGTGTTTGGCCGCGGCGGTCGTGCCGTTGTGGCCCGCGGACTTGGGTTTGCGCCCGCTGCGGGCGCGCCCGGGTTTGGCGCTTGGTGGGCGCACGCCGGCGGCGCGCGCGAGGCTTGCGACGGCGGAGCGCAGGTCCAGCGCGATCCCGTCTAGGTCGGGTAGCGCGTCGTAGTCGCCGAGCAGCCCGAAGCCCAGGTGACCGTCGTAGCTCATGACGGCGATCCCCAGCGCCTGGCGCTGGGCGAGCGGTACGACCGGATAGAGCACCTGCAGGCGCCGTCCAAGCAAATAGAGCGGGAACTGCGGGCCTGGGACGTTGGTGACGACGAGGTTGAAGAACGGCTGGCGTGCCTGCAGGCGCGCGGCCTGGCTGAGGATCGTGGGCGGCGCGAAGCCGGCGAGGTTGGTCAACACCTGCGCGCCGACCGCCTGACCGGACTTCTTCAGGTCCTCCATGGCGGCGGAGATCTTGTGCAGGCATTCAGCCGGGTTCTCGACGCCGACGGGCAGCGGCGCCCACATCGCGGCGACCTGGTTTCCGAGCGTGCCACGCTGCTCCTTGGAGCGCACGGACACGGGCACCATCGCCTTGAGCACGAGATCCTTGGTGTCGTGGCCGTGGCTGCGCAGGAAGCGTCCGAGCGAGAGCGCCACGGCTGTGAGGACAACGTCGTTGAGCGTGCCGCCGAGAGAGTCCTTGATCGCCTTGAACGTGTCTAGATCGGTGTCGAGGAACGTGTACCGGCGGTGCGGGCCGATGTCGACGTTGAAAGGGCTGGGCGGTGCTGGCGCGTTGATCCCGGCGAGCGTGGTCGCGCCGATGCTGGCGAGGCCGTCCTTGATCTGCCCGGCGGCCTTGCGGGGCGCACGCAGCAGCGCGCGGGCACCGCGCGCCATCTCAGCGGGAACGGTGGAGCGTTCGATCAGCGCCTCGCCGAGCAGCTTGGCGGGTCCGGGCAGCGGCTTTGCGCTCCAGGGAGACGACGGCGCGGTTGGGGCAGGCTCGGCAGCGGTGTCGAACAGCACGGTGGTGATGTCCACGCCGGAGATGCCGTCGACGAGCGCGTGGTGGGTCTTTGCGATCAGCGCGAAGCGCCCGCCGGACATGCTCTGCACGAGCCACATCTCCCACAGCGGCTTGGAGCGATCCAGGCGCTGGGAGAACAGCCGTCCGGCGAGCCGCTTGAGCGCGGCGTCGTCGGCCGGCCGTGGCAGCGCGGTGTGGCGGATGTGGTAGTAGGGGTTGAAGTGCGGATCGTCCGCCCACACGGGCCGGCCCTGGCCGAGGGGCACGTAGGCGAGTCGCTGGCGATAGCGCGGCACCAGGTGCAGCCTGCTCTGGATGTGGTCGATCAGCTCGCGCAGCGTCGGGGCTGCTCCTTCGAAGACCATCACGGAGGCGACGTGCATGTGGGCGTCGGAGTGGTCCTCGAGATGCAGGAACGTCGAGTCCAGTGCTGTCAGGCGGTCGGGGTTGGCCACGACTGCGATTGTCGCTGTTGCGGGCCCCCGCGTCAACGACCTTCGCAAAAGAGCAGTCCCCTGCCTGCTCTGCTCGTCACTCCTCCTCGGCTGACTCTCCGTGGATGTCCATGAGCGCGATGCGCTCGGCCATCCGCAGCAGCCCGATCAGCCCGTGCGGGCGCACGTCGGCGCCGGGTCGCACGGCAACCGACGATCCGTGGGGGCCGAGCACCTCCACGATCGTGCACACGTCGCCAATCTGGCAGTCATCGCCAAAGCGGCCTTCCAGCGCCTCCATCTGTTCTGCCACGACCTGCCCGATCTTGGTTGCGTCCAGCGACATGTGGCGAGCTCCTAAGGGTTGGGATCCAGGGAGGGGGGATCATCGCTGAGGATCGCGTTCGAGGAGGTGTGCCCGGCGGCCGGCGCTGCGCCGTGCCGTCGACCGGCACGTGTGTCCCGCGTAGCACCGCCGGAGTAGCCTGCTGAAGTCCAGAAACGGTCGACGGCTTTGGCCACCCGACGGCGGCAAGGAGGATCGATGGCAGACAGTGCTCCAGTTGGAATCGAGCATCGCCGCAGGGGTCCCGTGAGGACCGAGCGCCACCTCGCGAAGGCGCTACATCCGACCCCTAGCGTGCTCAGGGAAGCGATGAGCGAGGTCGACGGCTTCAATGCGAAGTTCGCGGTGCTGATCACACGTCTCGTGGGGACGATGTGGTGCGCCTACCTGTTCGGTGTGATCGCCCTGATCGGACTTGGTCCGGCCTTGAAACCGGGCGGTGAGGGAATCATCGCCTGGATCGCGCAGACGTTCCTGCAGCTCGTCCTGCTGTCGGTGATCATGGTCGGTCAGAACGTGCAGAGCCTCGCCGCCGACGCGCAGGCCGCGCACACGTTCAGAGATGCTGAGACGATCCTCGACCGTCTCGACGTGCACACCCAGGGAGGCATCAGGGCGGTCCTCGACCGGCTTGACGAAATCGCCCCGCCCACCGCCGGATGATGCCCAAGCAGAACCCGTTGACACGACTTGACGCCGTGGCCGCCGGCCTCGGGAGGATGGCTGATGAGCTCCACACCATCTACGGAGAGCCGACCCCGAACCTCCTCTACTGGCGCAACGAGATCGTCGAGGCGATCGAGGAACTGTCGGTGAATATCCCCCGTTTGGCCGATTGATGAATCGTGGTCTCACCGCTTAGGTGTCTGGGCGGGCTGTCGGCATTTCCGGTGAAACCCCGGAGGCACGAACCCCCCTGTGCCGTTCGGCAGCCCGCTTACTCGCTTCGACGTGAAGGCTCTGGGAGAATGGGGTATCTCGACCGCCGTGATCCTCATCGTAGTCCTCGTGCTCCTGGTGCTCGGGGACCTGGCCGTCGTCCACGCGTGGACTCATAGGAATCGACCGAGCGATCCCGTTGAGCCAAACGAGACCGGTGAACAGGACCCGCCGACGGCCGCTTGAAGTAAGTCGTATTGGTCTGCCCAGACCGCGAACGGCGCCGTTTGCGTTCCTTTGTTTCCAGCCTAGTGACAAGTTTTAGATTGGCATTAGATGCGCCTCAAACCTGATTGGCAAGCCAGATATCGGGCGAAAGACTGAAGCTGTCACCACCCGAGTGTGATGACGATCACACAAGAAAGGGGTTGACCTTCTATCCTCCTGACGATTGTTTGAATCGCCGAGTCGTCTCCGCTCATGGAGGCGAACGGGGGACCCACTGCCGGCTCACCTGAAAACGAGCCGGATGGGGCGAATCGGCCGCTGGTGCTTGCGGCTGTAACGCTCGGTCTACACATGCCCATGCATGTGATCGACCGGTGTGAGCCCGACAGCTAACCCCGTAGGCGTTGACAAGGAGGTTCGTCACTTAATGTACGTCCCCGCGACGCCGCAGACTGCGGCGCCTCTGGCCCCGGTCGGTATCGAGTCATCTGATCCGACCATCATCACCCCGTCACCCACGGCACTCCACGTTCACAGAGACAGGCTCGACGTCCTGGACGACCATCGCACGAGCGTCACCGGCACGCTCACCGAAGGCCGCCACACGGCGCTCGCAGACGAGCTCGTGGCACTGGAAGCGCTGGGTCGCGACGGCTGGAAGCCGGTCACCCGCACGCACACGGGTGCCCGCGGACGCTTCCGCCTCAGCTACCTTCCCCGCAAGCTCGGCAGCCGCTGGCTGCGCCTGCGTTACGCAGGCGACGCCGCTGATCTGCCCGCGCGGCGACGCCTGGGCCGCTTGAACGTCTTTCGCCTCGCCGAGGCGTCGTGGTACGGGGGCGGTGGAAGCCTCGCGTGCGGCGGCTCGCTGACCAGCTCGACGATGGGCGTGGCCAACAAGACGCTGCCCTGCGGCACGCTCGTCACGCTGCGCTACGACGGGCGCACGGTCCGAGTTCCCGTCGTCGACCGCGGTCCTTACGTCGCCGGACGCGAATTCGACCTCACCGAAGCAACCAAGAACGCGCTCGGCTTCGCGGGCGTTGGGGAGGTCTGGAGCACGAGCTGAAAATCTGCACGTGCTCGTGCAGCATGGGCGCCCTCGTGCAGGGGTTGGATTTCCGGCTCGTGGTTCATTGAATCTCGTCGATGTCTGTAGCTATGAGAGCGTCGCGGGGCCAGGTATGGCTCGATAGCCTCGATTGGAGCTGGCCCGGACAGGGAGGGGCGGCGGTCGAAGTCCTGCCGCCCCCCTGGATCCCGGCATTCCCGCCGCGGCGAGCGCCGGCCGTTGCCCGCCCGGCCGGACCCCCGGCTTGGCGCGCTCCGCGCACCCGCGGCCAGCGACTGCTGATTGGGGTTCTGCTGAGCGTGCTGGCGTCGTTCTGCTTGCTGCTCGCGCGGGGCGAACAGACCTCGCTGGCGAGCCTCGTCGGACTCCCCGGCGCCGGCACGGTCGAACAGGAAGCGCCCGCGATCAGCTCCGCGCCCGCGGTATCGACGCTGCCGACGCTCGAACCGGTCAGCCAGGACGCGGCGGGCAGCGCAATCGTGGAAGCCAACTACTCCTCGCCCGCCGTGCACGGGATCGGCTCGTTCCTCGCCTACCTGCCGCCGGGCTACGGGAGCACCGCCGCCCACTACCCCGTTTTCTACCTGCTCACCGGCAATGACCAGTCCGACAGCGCCTTCCTGCAGATCGGCATCCAGAGCCAGCTCGATCGGCTGATCTCCAGGCACGAGATTCCGCCGGTGATCGCGGTGATGATCCAGGGCGGACCAGGATCGAACAACTGGCGCAACGCGGGCGCGCTGCGCTACGAACGCTACATCCTGGAAGTCCAGGAAATGGTCGACCGGATGCTCCCGACCGTCCCCACGCGCAGCGCGCGCGCCGTGATGGGCGACTCGATGGGCGCCTATGGCGCGATGAACGTCGCGCTCTCCAACCCCTACCGCTTCTCGGTCGTCGAGAGCTGGCTCGGCTTCTTCAACGGCCTGGAAGGCGATCTGCGCACCGACCGGCCGGTGATCAAGCGGCTCGGGTTGCACGCCTTCGTCTACGGCGGCGAACAGGACCACATCGCCAACCCCGCCGAGGACCTGCCGTTTGCCGCTGCGCTGCGTGGCGCGGGCGCCAATGCAGATGGAGCGATCTACCCGGGCGAACACAACCTGGGGACCGTCGAAGCGCACCTCACGAGCATGCTCACGTTCGCCGGGCGCTCGCTCGGCGCCGCAAAGTCGCGTGGCACGAGCTGAGCGCAGCTGGCTGCGCGCGGGCGCGCTTGGCGCCCTGGGCGCGAGCTCGATCGGAGCGGTTGCGGCTGGAGCGCTGGCCGGTGGCGCGGTGGCCGTCGGTGCGATGGCGATCGGAAAGCTCGCGGTGAAGCGCGCTGCAATCGACTCGCTGCGCGTGGGGAGTCTCGAGATCGATCGTCTGACCGTCGGTGAGCTCATCGTACGCGACGCATCTTGGCCAGCCAGCCAGTAGCATGTACGCGTCCTGTGAGAGCGATCGCGGGGGGTCCTGGTGGCGGCGGTGCGTAGCGATCTCGAGAGCGTCGAACTGACTTCGCGCGAGCTCTGGCTCGACGGGCCGCCGCACGAGATGTTCAAGCAGCTGCGCGGCGGCTGCCCGATCCACTGGACTGAGAGCTTCGAAGACTTCCCCGGCGAGCCCGGCTTCTGGTCGGTGACCACGGCGGAGGACATCCACACGGTCAGCCGCGACTGGCAGACGTACTCCTCCGAACAGGGCATCACCGCGGCAGGCGTGCTGCCGCTGGAGCTCACGCAGGCGATGTTCATCGGCATGGACCCGCCCAAGCACGATCGCCTGAAGGCGCTGTTCCAGGCTGGATTCACGCCCAAGCGGATCGCCGCGCACGAGCAGGAGATCCGCGCGATCGTGCTGGGCGTGCTCGATCGTTTGGAGGGCCCGCCCACCCGCGAGAGCTGCGACCTCGTGGGCGAGCTTGCCCAGCCTGTGGTGGCGCGCGTGATCGGCAGCTTCATGGGGATCGCCGAGGCGGACGATGAGATCTGGGCGCGGTTGATGAACTCAACGCTCGGAGCAGGCGACCCGGACGTCAACCCGAATGGCATCGAGGGTGCCCTGCAGCGGGACATACCGGAGATATTCGAGCGCTGCCGGCTGCTGATCGCCGAGCGCCGCGAGCGCCCTACCGACGATCTGACGAGCGTGCTCGTACATGCGGAGGTGGATGGAGAGAAACTCGAGGAACACGAGATCGTGATGGGGTTCTTCCTGCTCATGGCCGCGGGCAACGACTCGACCAAGGCCACCTTCTGCTCCGCGATGCGGGCGCTGATGGAGGACCCCGAGCAGATGCAGCTGCTGCTCGACGATCCGAGCTTGATCCCCGCCGCGGTCGAGGAGGCGCTGCGCATGTTCCCCGCGTTCGCTCACTTCCGCCGGACCGCCACGCAGGACACCGAGCTGCACGGTCAGAAGATCCGCGCGGGGGAGAAGGTCGTGCTGTGGTACGCCTCCTCCAATCGCGACGAGACTCGCTACGAGGACCCCGACCGCTTCGACGTGCGCCGCAACCCCGACCACCAGGCCTTCGGCGCCGGCGGCAGGCACTTCTGCCTGGGCACCGCGCTGGCGCGCCTGGAGCTTCGGATCATGCTGGAGGAGACGCTCAAGCGCTACCCGCGCATAGCGCCCGCCGGCATCGCTAGCTACGTCGAATCACCCTTCATCAATCAGCTCAAGCTGTTCCCCGTCCGGCTCGCGGCCTAGGTCGCGAGCCGGACGGCCCTCTAATCGCGCCCACGCCGCTCGCGCGCGGGTGCCTAGGATTGCCGCGTGCGGCAGCTGAGAACCCAGCGATTGCTGCTGCGACCCTGGCGCGCGGAGGACCGCGAGCCGTTTGCTGCGATGAACGCGGACCCCACCGTGATGGAGTACTTCCCGGCGACGCTCAGCCGCGATAAGAGCGACGCGCTCGCTGAGCGCATCGACAGTGACATCCAGCGACTGGGATATGGCTTCTGGGCGGCGGAGATCCCGGGGGAGGCAGCCTTCATCGGCTTCGTCGGAATCGTGGCAGCCAACAGCGACATGCCCTTCGCGCCCGCGATCGAGATCGGCTGGCGCCTGGCCAAGGAGCACTGGGGGAGGGGGTTCGCCAGCGAGGGCGCCCGAGCGGCGGCCGACTTCGGCTTCGAAGAGCTCGGCCTCGAGCAGATCGTGGCGCTCACCGCCGCCGGGAACGCGCGCTCGCGCCGTGTGATGGAGCGCCTCGGGATGCGCCGCGA
>DATBZG010000196.1:0-2930 GCA_036513335.1 Solirubrobacteraceae bacterium
GCGGTGCCGGCGCCAAGGATGTTGCCTGTGTGCGGGAAGCCCGGAATCGGCACGGCCTCCGCTTTGAAGGTGACCGTCGGCAGCGCCGAGGCGATGCCGGGCAGCGCAAGAAACGCGAGGCCCAGGACGGCAAGACAGGTGGATGCTCTGCGCATCAGTTTTCCCTCCTCATTTGATGGACAGATCCGCCTCGATCCGGGTAACTCCGGAGCCATGCCGGTCCGGCTACATCGAGATCCCCGCCGAGGTGCGGCGGGAAACGGGGCGACTCTCACCCGAACCTTACCCAGCGCGACGGGCGCGTTCAAGCAGGAGCAGTCCGTTTGCAGGACCGAGACGAGCGCGGACACCCGTCTGAGGCCCATGGCTGACGCTCGAGGAGAGGGTCAGGGTTGTTGAATCGAGAGCTCGAGCCGCTCGCCGGCAAAGCGCACGTCCACCGGCTCGAGGACGACCTGCCGCGGGCCCTCCTCGACATGCCCGGAGACGGCGGCCTCGAGGCCGATGCGCCCGGCGAGCTCGACGATGCGCTCGCCGGACCCGGCGGGGCAGTAGAAGGCGTAGCCGCAGCCCATGTTGAACGTCGAGTAGGCCGCGGCTGCGTCGAGGCCGGCCTGCTCGACGAGGAAGCTCAGCACCGGCGGCACCGGCGGCAGGCGCTCGACACGGTAGGTGAGCTCCTTCGTCGGACGCATCAGCTTGAGCAAGCCATGACCGGTGATGTGGCTGATGTAGGAGAGCTCGACCCCTGCGTCCATCACGGCTTCGAGCAGCGCCACATACATGACCGATGGGTCGAGCAGAGCCTCGCCCAGCGTCCTCCCGTCGGACAGGCCGGTCGCGTAGCCCTCGGGCAGCCTTCCCGCCACGAGCCGCGCCAGCGAGGCGCCGTTGGCGTGCAGGCCGCTGGAGGCCACGATCACGATCTCGTCTCCCACCGCGAGGCGCTCTCCGAGGATGGCGCTACGCCCGGGCGGGACAGCGCCCACGGCCGCGCCGGCGAGCTCGATGTCCTCGGCCGCGAGCATCCCCGGCAGCGTCGGCGACTCCCCTCCCCCCCAGGTGCAGCCGGCGTCGGCACACGCACGGCGCCAGCCCTCCACGAGCGCTTCGGACCGCTCGGCCTGCAGGTACCACTCGGACGCGCCAGTGGCGAAGTAGGCGTTCACGACGAGCGGCAGCGCGCCCACACAGCAGAGGTCGTTGAGGATCGCGGCGACCGTGTCGTAGGCGACGTCGGCGAAGCGGTCGACGCCCTGACTCTCGAGCACGTGGCGCGCGATCACCGACTTGGTGCCGAGCCCCTCGACGACGAACGCGAACGTCTGCTCGCCGAGCTCGAACACGAACGCGGGCTCGCCGCGCGAGGCGTCGAGCGCGCGCCCGCCCCTTGCCGCCAGCAGCGCGGAGGTTGACAGGGCCTTGGCCATCGCCGTGCGCTTGCCGGCGTCGAGTGAGTCGTAGTCCACGCCCGCTGCGCGGTAGCTGGCGCCGTCTTGGCTCATCGGCAATGATCCTAGTGCCCAGCTCAGTCACGGGCAGTCAACGCATCGTCCCCGAAATGGGGGAGGGAGACCCATGGATTTCGAGCCGAGCCCGCGCTGTTCCGAGTTCAAGGAGCGCCTGAGCGCTTTCATGGACGAGCATGTCTATCCGGCTGAGGAGGTGTACGAGCGCCAGCTGCGGGAGTCCGGCAACCCCCACTTCCAGCCGCCGATCATGGAGGAGCTCAAGACGAAGGCGCGCGAGGCGGGCCTGTGGAACATGTTCCTGCCGGACGCCGAGCACGGAGCAGGCCTGTCCAACAGCGACTACGCGCCACTGGCGGAGATCCTCGGCCGCTCGCACATCGCCTCGGAGGCGTGCAACTGCTCGGCGCCGGACACGGGGAACATGGAGGTGCTGCACCAGTTCGGCACCGACGAGCAGAAGGACCGCTGGCTCACGCCGCTGTTGGATGGAGAGATTCGTTCTGCGTTCGCGATGACCGAGCCCGACGTGGCGAGCTCAGACGCGACCAACGTCGCGCTGAGCATCGAGCGCGACGGGGACGAGTACGTGCTCAACGGCCGTAAGTGGTGGATCACAAACGCCTACCACCCGAACTGCCGGATCCTGATCGTGATGGGCAAGACGCAGCCGGACGCACCGACCTACACGCAGCAGAGCCAGGTGCTCGTGCCGCTTGACACCCCAGGCGTGACGGTGGTGCGCAACCTGCCTGTGTTCGGCTACGTCGACCAGGACGGCCACGCCGAAATCACCTTCGAGGACGTGCGCGTGCCCGTGTCGAACGTGATCTCCAAGGAGGGCGACGGCTTCATGATCGCCCAGGCGCGGCTGGGCCCGGGGCGCATCCACCACTGCATGCGCGCGATCGGCGCGGCTGAGCGCGCGCTCGAGCAGATGTGCAGGCGCGCGGTCTCGCGCGTGACGTTCGGCCAGCCGATCGCGATGCGCGGCAACATCCAGGACTGGATCGCGGAGTCGCGCATCGAGATCGAGATGACACGCCTGCTGACGCTGAAGGCGGCGTGGATGATGGACACGGTCGGCAACCGCCACGCGCGCACCGAGATCTCGGCGATCAAGGTGGCGGCTCCGGCGATGGCGCTGAAGGTGCTCGACCGCGCGATCCAGGTGCACGGCGGGGGCGGCGTCTCTGAGGACTTCGGTCTCGCGCGCGCGTACGCCCACCTGCGCACCCTGCGCCTGGCGGACGGTCCGGACGAGGTGCACAAGCTCTCGATCGCAAGGCGCGAGCTCGCCCCCTACATTCCGCGCGAGACAGCGACGAGCGCCGGTTGAGCCCTCTCGTCTACCGCGAGCGCCCGGCGCAGGGCGAGCCTGAGGGGCTGCTGATCCTGCACCACGGGCGCGGCTCGGACGAGAACGACCTGCTCACGCTCGGCGACGCGCTCGATCCGGCA
>DATBZG010000197.1:0-2569 GCA_036513335.1 Solirubrobacteraceae bacterium
GAGGCCGGCGAGCGCGACAACGACCACGAGGGCGATTGCGAGCCCGTCGCCGGCACCGGCTGTGTAGCCCGGCATGATCAACACGAGCGCGACGCACAGGCCGAGCGGCGCCAACAGCGCGTTGGACAGCCGCAGGCGCAGCACGCGCTCGAGCGCCAGGCCACAACCCGTGCACACGACCCATACGAGCAGTGGCGTGACGAGCACCGCCACGAGATAGTCGCCCACGGTCAGAGCCCTCCGTCAGCGCCTGACGCGAAAGTGGAGCAAGCGCGCCGATCCCTCGAGATCGCGACGCGACGCCTCACTGCGATCAGGAATTGCGCCGCAGTCCGAGGATCGACAGCAGGAAAGCGGAGAAGAAGATCTGGATCCCGACGATCAGGACGGACACGGCGATCACCGCGAGGTGTTCGTCGGCCAACGAGCCGAAGCCGTGCGCGATCCACGTCGCGAGGATCAAACCGCCCATGACCAAGCCGATGACGACGAATGCGCCGCCAAGCAGCAGGCCGTGCTCGAGGCGAAAGCGCGCGCGCATGCGGTCGAACCACGGATCGCGCTCACCCATGAAGTAGGTGCCGTAGGCGTGCGCGCACAGACCCAGCGCCAGCACCTGTGTGCCGACGATCATCAACAGCGCGCCGCCGATCAGCGCGTGGACGCCCCAGGCGCGTCCGAAGAAGTCCAGCCCCGCCCCGACGAAGATCACGATCAGCGTGCCCAAGCCCGCGAGGACCGCGCCGGGGATGATGAACAGGTGGTTCGGGCTGTGAACGAGCAGGAAGCGCAGGTGGCGCCAGCCGTCACGCATGGTCGAGAGCTTGCTCTCGCCCCCGCGCGGGTGGTATTCGATCGGAAACTCGGCGATCCTAAGCTTCTCCTTGGAGGCGCGGATGACCATCTCCGAGGCGAACTCCATGCCGGTGGTGCGCAGGTCCAAGCGCGGCAGCACTTCGCGGCGCAGGGCGCGCATGCCGCAGTGCGCGTCGCTGATGCCCGTGCTGAAGAAGAGGTTGAGCAGGCCGGTGAGGATCGGGTTGCCGATGTAGCGGTGTGACCATGTCATCGCGCCCGGCTGGATGTTGTCCATGCGGTCGCCGATCACCATCTCGGCGCCCTCTTCCAAAGCCGCCACGAAGCGCGGGATATCTTCGAAGTCGTAGGTCAGGTCGGCGTCCGCCATCACGATGTAGCGACCGCGCGAGGCCTCGAAGCCGGCCAGGTAGGCGCTGCCGTAGCCGCGACGGCGTTCGACCACCACGCGTGCGCCGGCGCGCTCGGCCAGGCGCGCTGAGTCGTCCTCGGAGTTGTTGTCGGCGACGACCACCTCACCGTGCACGCCCATGCGCACGATCGCCTCGAGCGCCGCCCGCACGCAGGCCTCGATGTTCTCCGCCTCGTTCAGACAGGGGATCACGACCGAGACCAGCGGCGGCTCGGCGTCCTGCGCATCGGCGGTCGCAGGGGGGGCGCTTGTCGGGACGAGTGAGCTCATCTGCTTTAGGTCTTTAGAGCCTTGTGCGCAGGCCCGAACGGCCTTCGCTGCGTTTATAACGCCTGGCAGGGCGGAAAGTGGCGCTCGGAGATAGCCGCACCGTTGAGATGAGATGCTAGCGGTATGCGCATCTGCCTCGTATATGACTGCCTGTACCCGCACACGGTCGGCGGCGCGGAGCGTTGGTATCGCAACCTCGCCGAGCGACTGGCGGCCGATGGACACGAGGTCACCTACCTGACCCTGCGCCAGTGGAAGCGCGGCGAGCGCGCTCAGATCGACCCGCGGGTGCGCGTGGTGACCGTAGGTCCACAGATGGCGCTCTACACCCCCGACGGGCGGCGGCGCATCGTGCCGCCGCTGATCTTCGGGCTCGGCGTCCTCGCACATCTCCTCCGCCACGGCCGCCGCTACGACGTTGTGCACACCTGCGCCTTTCCGTACTTCTCGCTGCTCGCTGCCGCGGCCGTGAGGCCGGTGATCGGTTTCGACCTCGTGGTGGACTGGTTCGAGGTCTGGAGCCGCGCGTACTGGCGCGAATACCTGGGTGGCCTCGGCGGCCGCGTGGGCGAGCTCGTTCAGCGCCTGTGCGCGCTGGTTCCGCAGCGCGCCTTCTGCTTCTCCGAGCTCCATGCGGCGCGCCTGCGCAGCGAGGGACTGCGCGGCCCGGTGACGGTCCTGCGCGGTCTGTACGCCGGAGCCACGCAGCCGGCTGCGCCCACGACAGCCGAGCCGGTGGTGTTGTTCGCCGGCAGGCTGATCCCGGAGAAGCGAGTGACGCTTGCGGTCGCTGCGATGGCGCTCGCAGCAGAGCGGATCCCGGGGCTTACGGGCGAGTTCCTGGGCGACGGGCCCGAGCGTGGCGCCCTGGACGACGCGATCGCCGCACATGAGCTGCAGAGCGTCGTGACAGCACGGGGCTTCACCGAGACGGAGACGGTCGACGTGGAGATGCGCCGAGCGATGTGCATGCTCCTCACATCCCGTCGCGAGGGGTACGGCCTAGTCGTGGTGGAGTCCGCCGCGCGCGGTACGCCAAGCGTCGTCGTGGCCGGCGAGGACAACGCTGCA
>DATBZG010000198.1:0-12152 GCA_036513335.1 Solirubrobacteraceae bacterium
ACAACTCCCAGCGTGAATGGGTGCTGGACGAGGACACCGCGGAGCCGATCGTGCGGGCCGCCGCGGAGGGCGGCGTCACCTTCTTCGACACGGCGGATGTCTATTCCGCGGGTGCGAGCGAGGTGGCCACCGGCCGGCTGCTCGGCAAGCTCTTCGACCGCGACGAGGTCGTGGTGGCCACCAAGGTGCACGGGCCGATGACGCCCGGCGAAAACGGCCGCGGGCTGTCCCGCAAGCACATCCTGTCCGCGATCGACGCGTCGCTGGAGCGGCTGGACATGGACTACGTGGATCTCTACCAGATCCATCGCTGGGACTCGCGGACGCCGATCGAGGAGACCATGGAGGCGCTGAACGACGTGGTCCGCGCGGGGAAGGCCCGCTATATCGGCGCGAGCAGCATGTTCGCCTGGCAGTTCGCCAAGGCACAACACGTCGCCGACGAGCACGGCTGGACCCGCTTTGTCTCGATGCAGAACCACTACAACCTGATCTACCGCGAGGAGGAGCGCGAGATGATCCCCCTGTGCGTCGATCAGGGCGTTGGCGTGATCCCCTGGAGCCCGCTCGCGCGTGGCGTGCTGGCGGGGAGCCGCACGCGCTCCGGCGAGCGCCTGACGACGCGCTCTGACTCAGACCCGTTCACCGACTACCTCTACGCGCAGCCCACGGACTTCGACGTCGTCGAGCGCGTTGCCGAGGTGGCGGGAGAGCGCGGCGTCCCGCCCGCCCAGGTGGCCCTCGCGTGGCTCTTGCACAAGCCCGGCGTGACCGCGCCGATCGTCGGCGCCACGAAGTCCGGTCACCTCGAGGACGCGCTCGCCGCGGAGCAGCTCCAGCTGAGCGACGAGGAGGTCGCGCGCCTGGAGGAGCCCTACGCCCCGCACCCCGTGCTCGGGCACGGCTAGAGCGCGACTGGGATGCCGCACGCCGATGAGATGCTGCGCGTGGCAGCCACGCGCGTCACCGAGCTCGCCGCGCCGGGCCTCAGCCCGCGCCCGCGGCGCAAGGTGGCGGTGCTGTCGTGCATGGACACACGCATCGATCTGTTTCCGATGCTCGGCCTCGAGCGCGGCGACGCGCACATCATCCGCAACGCCGGCGGCCTCGTCACCGACGACGCGATCCGCTCGCTGAGCGCCTCTCAGCGTCTGCTGGGCACGGAGGAGATCGTGGTCGTGATGCACGAGGGCTGCGGTTTGCGCGGCGCCTCCGAGGACGAGTTCGCACAGGCGCTGGCCGCCGACGGCGTCCTGCCGACGTGGCGCTTGGGCGCCTTCGAGGACGTGGAGGAGACGCTGCGCGGAAGCCTCACACGGCTGCGCTCCAGCCTCGAGCTGCCCGCCCGCGAGCACATCAGCGGCTTCGTGTTCGACCCCGAGACGGGGGCGCTGCGCGAGGTGCGCGCGCTGTAGGCTGGCCTCGCCATGCGCGCCGTCACATTCCAGGGCCCCGGCGTCGTCAGCGTCGAGGAGCGCCCCGAGCCCGAGCTGATCGCCTCTGACGATGCGATCGTGCGCATCGACGCAACAGGCGTGTGCGGCTCGGACCTGCACATCTTCCACGGACGCGTGCAGATCGAACCAGGCTTTACGATCGGCCACGAGTACGTCGGCACGGTCGTCGCCGCCGGCGATGCGGTCACGCGCGTGGCGGTCGGCGACCGCGTGCTCGGCTGCTTCCAGACGGCCTGCGGCGAATGCTTCTTCTGCCTGCAGGGCCTCTACCACCGCTGCGAGCACTCGCGCACGTTCGGCCACGGCGCGGCGCTCGGCTCGCTGCAGGGCACCCAGGCCGACATGGCGCTCGTGCCGCACGCCAACCTCGTGCTGCGCCGCGTGCCCGAGGGTCTCAGCGACGACGTGGCGCTGTTCGCCGGCGATGTCATGGGCACCGGCTTTCACGCGGTCGCCGACAGCGGCATGCGCCCCGGAGACATCGTCGCCGTGCTCGGTCTCGGTCCTGTGGGTCTGTGCGCGGTGCAGGCCGCCAAGGCGTGCGGCGCTGCGCACGTGTTCGCGATCGATACCGTCCCCGAGCGCCTCGCCGTGGCCGAGGCGTTTGGCGCCGAGCCGCTGCACCTCGTCGAGCAGGACGTGCGCGCCGCTGTGCGCGGCGCCACCGAAGGGCGCGGCGTGGACGTGTCGATCGACGCTGTGGGCGACCCCAAGGTGCTGGAGAGCGCGATCCGCCTGACGCGCAACTGCGGCGCGATCCAGTGCATCGGCGTCTACGCGGAGCGCGCCGAGGTGCACATGGGCCTGTTGTGGCTGAAGGCGCTGACGCTCCGCGGAGGCCACGCCAACGTGATCGGACACGTCGACCGCGTTCTCGCGATGCTCTCCGCCGGCGTGCTCGACCCCACCGCGCTCGTCACCCACCACATGAAGCTCGAGGAGGCCCCTGAGGCCTACGCGGTCTATGACCGGCGCGAGGCCCTGAAGATCGTGCTCACGCCCTGAGCGATCTGTGCCGATGTTTGGCCTGGCGGTCGGTGCCTGCTTAGAATAAGGTGCTCGTCGCAAGGTCGAGTAGGTCAGACGTTCCAATCGCGCGCCCGTAGCTCAGTGGTCAACGGTTCTCTTTGGGGAGCCAAAGAGCAGCGGTCTTTCAAGCCGCAGGCCGCGGGTTCGATTCCCGCCGGGCGCACTCTCACCGTCTCTCCCCGGCAACGCCGCTGCGGCCGGGGCTGTACGCGTCGCGCTGATCGCCTCGCGGAGGGCTGCGGGTCCTTGCGATCGTTCGAGTCCCTGGCATCCAGCGAGTAGTCGCGAGATATATCTCGACTCTTATGTCAATCGTGTGGTTTAAGTTGACATCCTGCGTAAAACCTGATTTATATGTCTGCGAGCAAGTCGTTCCCACCGGGTGGTGGAGGGGTGCAGTAAGTCGTGTTTTCGGGGGTCTCGCAGGACGCGCGGCCAGACGCAGACGGAGGGTTCCGATGGAGATGAGACTGTTCGTATGTCACGAGCACCGGATGCTGCGGGCTCTACACGGGCGCTGGCCGTACCGGCGCTCGCACTGTCGCCACGACCTGCACTGGCTCGTGCGGGTGCAGTCAGGCGACGCCTGGTGTCCGAGTGCGCGTACGCACTCGCTGGCCGGCCTGCGCGCGTGCTCGCGCCGGCCCCAGGGGCGCTGAGGGGCGCCGAGGGAGGACCTTGTCCCTACAGGCCCGAGATCGAGGCAGAACGGGTCGGTAGGGGCGGGTGTCCGCCGCTCGCGCCGTCGGCGCGATGCGCGAGCTCTGCGAGCGCGTCGATCAGCTGAGGCCAGATCGCGCGGGGCAGGTCGTGGCCCATGCCGGGGATCATCATCAGCTTCGCGCCGGGGATCGCCCTGGCGGTTGCGCGCCCGCCGGACGGCGAGACGAGCGGGTCGGCGCTGCCGTGGACGACGAGCGTCGGGACTTTGATCCCTCGCAACTGCGGCGTGCGGTCGCCCGAGGCGAGGATCGCGGCCAGCTGGCGCCCCGGCCCCGTGGGGTCGTGGTCGCGGTCGTAGCTGGTCGTCGCGAGCTCGTGCAGGTCCGCCGCGTCGTGGGGGAGCCCGGGCGATCCAATCGCGTTGAACAGCCGCTCGGTGTGCGCGATGAACGCCTCGCGCCCCTCGCCCGGGCGGCGCAGGAAGACCCTGTAGACGCGCAGCGAGGGCTGGCCGTTACGGATACTGCCGGTGTTGGACATGATCGAGGTCAGCGAGCGCACCTGCTGCGGGTGACGCGCGGCGAGTAGCTGGGCGATCATGCCGCCCATCGAGGCGCCGATCACGTGCGCGGGCGCGAGGTCGAGCGCGCGCAGCAGGCCGGCAGCGTCGTCGGCCATGTCGCCGAGCGTGTAGTGCGCGGCGCGTTTGGAGCGCGTCAACAGCTGCGCGATGCTGGGAGGGCGCCCGGCGAGGTGCGTGGAGCGCCCGATGTCGCGGTTGTCGAACCGGACCACGTGTAGTCCCCGACCGGCCAGCTCCTCGCAGAAGTCCTCGTGCCAGGCGACCATCTGCGTGCCCAGGCCCATGACCAGCAGTGCGGTCGGGTTAGCGGGCTCGCCGTAGGTCTCGTAACAGAGGGTGATCCCCCTGCCGACGTCACAAAATTGCTCTGACACGATCTTCTGACTCTACCGGGCCGGATCGGGGTAGGATCGACTCAATGGCTACCTCTTCGCAGCCCGCCGACGTCGTAGGGGGATCGGTCGCGGACCTCGAGATCAGCAAGCTCTCGATCGACACGATCCGTGGCCTGGCGATGGATGCGGTGCAGAAGGCAAACGCAGGCCACCCGGGCACGGCGATGGCGCTGGCGCCGCTCGGATACACGATCTTCCGGCGCTTCCTGCACGCGAACCCGACGCAGACGCACTGGCCAAACCGCGACCGCTTCGTGCTCAGCTCCGGCCACGCCTGCATGCTGCAGTACGCGTTGCTGCATCTGTGCGGCTACGAGCTGCGCATTGAGGATCTGCAGCAGTTCCGCCAGTGGGGATCGCTCACGCCGGGGCACCCCGAGCGCGGGCACACGCAGGGCATCGAGATCACGACGGGGCCTTTGGGGCAGGGCTTCGCCAACGCGGTCGGTATGGCGATGGCCGAGCGCTTCCTTGCGGACCGCTTCAACCGCCCGGGGCACGAACTGGTAGACCACCACGTGTACGTGATCTGCTCGGACGGCGACCTGATGGAGGGCGTCAGCCAGGAGGCGGCCTCGATTGCCGGCAACTTCGCGCTCGGCAAGCTGGTCGTCTGCTACGACGACAACCGCATCACGATCGACGGCACGACGTCGCTTTCCTTCGACGGCGAGAACCACGCCGCGCGCCTGGAGGCCGACGGCTGGCACGTGCAGCGGGTGGAGGACTCAGAGGATCTGGATGCGCTGGAGGCTGCGATCGCGGCCGGCCGCGACGAAACCGAGCGCCCCTCGTTCATCTCGATCCGCTCGCATATCGCCTACCCGGCTCCACACGCGATCGACACCGCCAAGTCGCACGGGGCTGCGCTCGGCGAAGACGAGGTGCGGGCCACCAAGGAGGTGATGGGCTTCGACCCCGACCGCAAGTTCTGGGTGGACGAGCGCGTCTACGAGCACATGTCGCTGCACGAGTCGGGCACGAAGGCAAGCGATGCCTGGAACGAGAAGCTCGAGGCGTGGCGGGATGCCTTCCCGGACATGGCGGCGGACTGGGACCTCGCGTGGGCGGGGAAGCTGCGGGACGGGTGGCAGCAGTCGCTGCCGGAGTTCGCCGCGGGCGAAGAGATCGCGACCCGCTCAGCCGGCCAGAAGGTGATGGCGGCGTTCGCGCAGTTCGGCCCGACGATGATCGGCGGCGCCGCAGACCTGGTCGAGTCGACCAAGACCCTGTTCGAGGGTGGCGGGGAGTTCTCGAAGGTCCACGCAGGCCGCAACATCCCGTTCGGCATCCGCGAGCACGCGATGGGCGCGATCGTCAACGGTGCGGCCGCCCACGGCGGCATCGTGAAACCGTACGGCTCGACGTTCCTGATGTTCTCCGACTACATGCGCGGTGCCGTGCGGCTGTCTGCGTTGATGGGCCTGCCGGTCGTGTGGGTCTGGACGCACGACTCCGTCGCCTTGGGCGAGGACGGCCCCACGCATCAGCCGATCGAGCACTACGCCTCCCTGCGTGCGATCCCGCACCTGTGGGTGATGCGCCCCGGCGACGCCAACGAGACGGCCGAGGCGTGGCGCGTGGCACTCGAGCGCCACGACGGCCCGACGGCGCTGCTGCTCTCGAGGCAGAACGTGCTTGTGCTCGACCGTGAGGAGGTCGCGAGCGCGAGCGGCGTCGAGCGCGGCGCCTATGTCCTGTGGGACTCCGCCGGCCCGGACCCGGAGATCATCCTGATCGCCACGGGCGCCGAGCTGCCGCTGACGTTCGCGGCGGGCAAGGCGCTGGCCGAGCAGGGCACGCGCGTGCGCGTCGTCTCGATGCCGTGCATGGACCTGTTCGAGGAGCAGAGCCAGGGGTACCGCGACGAGGTGCTGCCTCCGGCGGTGAGGACCCGGCTGGCGGTTGAGCCGGGCGCCACGATCAGCTGGGGCAAGTGGGTGGGCCTGGACGGCGACGTCCTCGGCCTCGACCGCTTCGGCGCGTCTGCGCCGGGGAATACCGTGCTCGAGGAGTTGGGCTTCACAACCGAGAACATCCTCGCGCGAGCGCGGGGCCTGCTCGAATCGAAACACTGACAGGAGACGCCAATGCCCTCCGATGCACCGCCCCTCACACGTCTGTCGGAGCTGAAGCAGAGCGTGTGGGTCGATTTCCTCTCGCGCGAATCAATCCGGGGAGGACACCTGCAGGAGCTTGTCGACCGGTACTCCGTGGTCGGCGCCACGTCGAACCCGACGATCTTCGAGAAGGCGATGAGCTCCGGCGACGCCTACGACGAGCAGCTGCACGAACTGGCAGCGGAAGGAATAGATGGCGACGCCGTCTTCTGGGTGCTCGCTGAACAGGACATCAGGGATGCGTGTGACCTCTTCCGCCCGGTTTGGGATGGCGGCAGCGGACGCGATGGATACGTGTCCCTGGAGGTCGATCCGCGGCTGGCCTATGACACGCTGGTCACCTACCGCGAGGCGATGCGCATCCACAAGAGCGTCGATCGCCCCAACCTGATGGTGAAGATTCCCGCCACGAAGCCGGGGTTGGCGGCGATCGAGGACGTGATCTCCAAGGGCCACTCGATCAACGTCACGCTGATCTTCTCGCTGCAACGCTACGCCGAGGTGGCGGAGTCCTACATACGCGGCATCGAGCGTCTGGTGGCCGAGGGCGGAGACCCAAAGACGGTGGCGTCGGTGGCGAGCTTCTTCGTCTCACGCATCGACACCGAGGCCGACCGGCGTCTGGATGAATTGGATCCCGCCCACCCTGCACCCAAGGAGCTCAAGGGAAAGCTCGCGATCGCCAATGCGAGGCTCGCCTACGCCCACTACCTGGAGGCGTTCAGTGGTCCACGCTGGGAGTACCTGGTGGGCAAGGGCGCCACCCCGCAGCGAGTGCTGTGGGCCTCGACGTCGACCAAGAACCCCAACTACCCGGACACTCTGTACGTGGATGAGCTGATCGGGCCGGACACCGTCAACACGATGCCCGAGGAGACGATCATGGCCTACCAGGACCACGGCGAGCCGCAGGCGCGCCTGCAGCTCGGGCTCGACGAGGCCCATCGCGTGCTGGCGGAGCTCGCGCGCGTGGGCGTCGACTACGACGACGTCACCGAGACGCTCGAGCGCGAGGGTGTTGAAAAATTCGCCGACTCCTTCGCACAGCTGATGGCCTCGCTGCACGAGAAGCAGCAGTCGCTGACGCCGGCCTGAGAAACAGGCTTCTCAGCCTACGGGTAGGGGATCGGAACGAGCACGCGAATCGTGAGCGTGCCCGCGGGGAATGCCTCCGCGTGGACGGTGAACACCCGGTAGGGGTGACCGTGGTAGGTGTAGGAGCCGCTGGCGGGGACGGTGCCCGAGACCGGGCCAAGGCTGTTCTTGACGAGTTCGGGGTCGTCCCCCTTCATGTACATCAGCACGTCCATGCCAGCCAGCCGTCTGGCCAGGCGCAGATAGCCTTCGTCGTCCTGAACCGAGAGCGTGACGGTGCCGATCGTGTGCCCTTCGCGCGTGAGGTTGGCGCTCACGGGCGCGAGCACATACGGGCCGCCGACATCGGAGAGCAGCTTGCCTTCGGCGGTCACGTGCATGCGCACGATGTGCTCGTTGAGGAGGGCCTTGATCGCCGCTTCGGTCGCCGTGGGATTGCGTTCGGCGACCGCTTCCAGCAACGGCTCGTTGTGCTGAACCCGCACGAGCTGCTTATGCGCCGCTTCGCCGAGCTCCCCTCGGTAGATCAGGTCGGCCACGCCCATCAGCGTGTTGACTGTGGTGTCCTCTTCGGTCTTGCCACACAGGGGCTGGGTTGCGCTGATCGGGATCAGCAGATAGATCCGCGCCGTGCCCGACGGGTAGGTCTTGGCCGGACGCGAGACGTACTGGTAGAGGACCTTCTTGTAGACGGTCGTGCCTTCCTTGCCCAGCGTCCCGGTGAGCTCCGGCGAGCCGCCGATGCTGTGGCCGTCGGCGCGCAATACGACGATGCCCTGCGTGATCCCATCGCCCTCGACGCGGAATCCGTGGTCGGCCCACACGCTTGCGAGGTAGGTGGCGATCGTTTCGCCGTTGGCGCCGGTCAGCGTCCCGTGGAGTGGGATGAGCGCTGCGCCGCCCGCATCTACGAGCGTCTGTCCACCCACCGTGACACGCACGTCGGTCATGTGCCCGGTCTTCAACAGAGCCTCCACGGCGGCCTGTGCGCCCGCCCTGTTGCCCGCTTCAACCGCTTCGCGCAACGCTGGGGAGTGCGTGATCATGTACTGGGCACTGGCCGTGCGTTCGCTGAAGACGCCCTCGTGGTAGACGCGGTCGAGCACGTTCTGGAGCGTTTTGGCGACCGTCGCTGGGCAGTCGGGAGTGGTTCCCAGCGTGGTGTCGTCGATCGCCGCGATGCCGACGCCTGCGTCGCCCCCTTTGGCGGCAGAGCCGCAGCCGGCCAGCAGGGCGGTCATAAGCAGGAGCGCTGCTGCGCGCACAATCGACGGTCGGCGACTCGGCCCAGGGGGCTTTGCAGGGAAAAACACTGCTGGGCATCCTAAGCGCCGCGCTGCCTGCAGGGCGCATGCCCGCGACCAGCGGCTTGGAGTAACGTCGACCCTGTGCCGCTCGCGCTCGTCACCGGGGCATCCACGGGAATTGGCCGTGCGAGTGCGCTGCGCCTTGCGGCAAGCGGATGGACGGTTCTGGCAGGAGTGCGCGAGCCCGCGGCCGGTGAGCGGCTCGCGGCGGAGCCGGCTGCGGCCGGGCGCGTGCTGCCGCTCGTGCTGGAGGTGACCGACGCCGATCAGATCGCGCAGGCGGCGGCGCGCGTCGAGCAGGAGAGCGCTCGCGCCGGGGTTTCGCCAAGCGGCGGCCTGGACGCGCTCGTGAACAACGCGGGCATCGGCGTGGGCGGTCCTCTGGAGCTGATCTCCTCCGAGGACATGCGCAGGCAGTTCGACGTGAACGTGCTCGCGCAGGTGGCGGTCACGCAGGCGATGCTGCCCGCGCTGCGTCGCGCGCGTGGGCGGATCGTGTTCGTGTCTTCGGTTGGCGGGCGCGTGGCGATGGCGTTCACCGCGCCCTACGCCGCGTCAAAGCACGCGATCGAGGCCCTGGCGGACGCGCTGCGCGTGGAGCTGCACATCTCGGGAGTACAGGTTGCGCTCGTCGAGCCCGGCTCGGTCGCCACGCCGATCTGGGAGAAGGCTCGCGCGGAAGCGGAAAGCGTCAGCATCCCAGCCGAGCTGCAGCCCTACTACGGCAAGGTGCCCGAGGCGATGGGCAAGGTGCTGGAGAGCACCGCGCGCCGTGGCGTGCCGGCGGAGCAGGTGGCGCAGACGATCGAGACGGCGCTGAGCGCCCCGCGGATGAAGGCGCGCTACGTGGTCGGCAGGGATGCGCGGGTGATGCTGGCGGCAAAGCGGCTGCTGCCGGACCACCTGTTTGACGCGCTCGCGCGACGTGTGCTCGGCGTCTGAGCTTCAGCTCGCCGGTGGCGAGTAGACGGCGAGCCACGCGAACAGGCTGGTGGTGGCGGCCTGCGTCTGCAGCATCCCCGGTTCGGCATCCGCTGCTGGGAGCGTTTCCCCGTTCCAGGAGAGCAGGTAGAGCCCTTCGCCATTGAGCGCACGCGTCTGCGCGTCGCGCGCGTTCTCGGCGGCGATCCGGTACAGGGTGGAGTCTCCTTCCAGCGCGTACAGCGCGAGCATCCACTGCAGGTAGACCGCGTCGTACTGGGGCGAGAAATCCAAGAGGACGCCGAAGCGCTGCAGCGAGGTGTTCATCACCTGCCGAGCGCGCACGCATTCCTCGGCGGCGTCGGTGAGGTGGCAGAGAAGCGCCTGCGCGTAGATCAGCGGCGCCTCCACGTAGTCGACGGGGGTGGCGCTGACGCTGCTGTCCGCGTACAGGCCTTCAGTCGCGCTGAAGCCACTGCCGTTGGCCCAGGCGATGAACTGCTGCGCCTCGGCCAGGGCGAAGCTCGACCGGTCCTGCTGGTAGATGAGCGTTGCCAGCAGCGTGTCCGCTGCGAGCGCCGGCCCAGACTTGTAGGGATGGTGGGTGTTCCACCAGATGCCGCCGCCGTCTGGGTCCCAACCGGCGGCGGCAATGTAGCGCAGCGCGCGTTCGGCGTCGCGCAGGTAGCCGCGATTACCGGTGGCACGGTAGGCGTTCACGAAGGCGATGCCCCACCAGCCGTTGTCGTCGAACCACGTCTCTGTGTTCGCTTCGCGATCGTCGGGGTAGGGCGAGTAGCCGGGCACCGGGCGCAGCCCGCGGTTCAGGTAGCGCGCGGCCCCGGTGGCAAAGCGGGCGAGCGCGCGACGGTTGGCGACGCTTGGCTGGGCGATGTCGATCGCGTCGAGCGACTCGAACAGCGGCACGCTGTCCCAGATCGTCGCCAGCGGATAGCGCTCGCGGTCGTTCAGTCGCGAGCGGTACCAGCCCAGGCGCGGATCCCACCAGCGCTTGCGCGCCTTTTTCACGCCGGCGTGCGCCAGTGCCAGGTAGTGCTGCTGGGTCGCGCTGAGGACGGGCGCGGCTGTGCCCGCTGCGGGAGAGCTCGCGAGCGCAGGCGGGGTCAGCAGGGCGGCCCCGGCGAGGCAGGTCACGGTGGCGATGAGAGCGAGACGAGCAGTGGACATGCGTATGAGGGTGCTAACCCCGTAGTGCTCTGATCGGCGCGGCCCACGGTTAGGATGAGTAGTCGTGCCCGCGGCTCCATACGCCTCTCCGCCGGCGCCGCCGTCGGAACGGGGCGCTTGGCTGCTCGCCTGTACGATCGGGGTGATTGGTGTGATCGTGCTCGTCGCCGTGCTCACCGGCCTCGTCGGCGGCACCGAGCGCGTGGCGCCACCACCGGTCCCTGCGGCGGCGAAAACTCCCGCGCCGACGCCCTCACGTTCGACGAGCGTCGCGGGCTCGAGCAAACCGGGCCATCGCCACGCGGCGATCGTCGCGCGTCCGTCCACCGCGCAGCAGCGTCTCGACGCGCGTGACTACCTGGACGCTACGCAGACACATATCTCCAGGGCGTGGATGGAAGGCTTCTATCCGATCTATGCGACCGCGCAGAGCACGTTTGGCGTGAACTGGCTGCTGCTGGCCTCGATCCACCGCCAGGAGTCAGCGTTTTCGACCGCACGGGGCACCTACCACGGTCTGAACTTCGCGCACTGCTGCGGCGGGCCGATGCAGTTCAATGTCACCAATGGGGGGGCGGGGATCTCATCTACGTGGGATCTGGTGGCGGACTCCTACGAGTACGGCAGGCGACCGGCGCGCTACGACCACATGACCACCGCGCACCCGTCGATCTACGACGATTTCGACGCGATCATGGCCGCTGCGCATCTGCTCTCTGCGGACGGCGCCGAATACCAGCTCGACGAATCCGCATGGGACGCCGCATATGACTACTACGGCCACGACGCCACGGGCGTGACGTACGCCGATCAGGTGCTGGCGCGCGCGATCGGCTGGTCCCAGCATGGATTCTGCATCAACTGCGGGCTTGAACCGGCGATGGTCGAAGCGGTCCAGGCAGCCTACGGCGCCCCCGTGCTGGCAGCGCTGGAAGTGGAAGAAGCGAAGGCGAAGGCCAACGAAGAAGCGGAAGCTGAAGCGAAGGCGGCGAAGAAGAAGAGCGCTGACGCCGTGACGGCAGAGCGCGTCGGCGCCGGCTGATGGTCAGCGAGCTCGATCCACGCGCCGCTATCGTGCGCCGGGCCTGGGCGGCACACGCACGTGCGCTCCCGCCCCCACCCCTTACATAGGAGGCCACATGCCCCTGGACGGATCGATACTCGGCAACTGCGCATCAGAGCAGATGGAGGCTCTCGAACACGACTTCGGCGATCGCGACGACATCCAGATCGGCGGCGTCATCACGATCGTGGAGCTGCAGAAAGTGGAGGGCACCGACCCGCTCGGCAACGTCCAGGTCTCATCCACGATCAGGATGCGCCACAACGTCGGCGACCCGTTCCGCGTGCTCGGGCTGCTGGATCAGGTGAAACACGACATTCTGGCGACGTAG
>DATBZG010000199.1:0-19707 GCA_036513335.1 Solirubrobacteraceae bacterium
CTCGCCGCCGTGTACGCCTCGGCCAATGGTCCTGGCGGACCGATGATCTTCGAAGCTGACGGCCAGCTCGTGTGGTTCAAGCCGCTGCCCGCGAAGATCTCCGCCACCAACCTCCAGCTGCAGAGCTACGACGGCCGACCGGCGCTCAGCTGGTGGCGGGGGAAGCTGTTGCCACAGGGTTTCGGCGAGGGCGAGGAGATCATCGACGACAGCGCCTATCGGCAGGTCGCCGTCGTGCGCGCCGGCAACGGGCTGTACGCCGACCTGCACGACTTCCAGATCGATGCCGACGACACCGCGCTGCTAACCGCATATGACCCCGTCCACTGCGACCTCGCCGCCCTCGGCGGTCCGGCCAACGGCGCCGTCACCGACGGCGTCTTCCAGGAAATCGATCTGAAGACGGGGCTCGTGCGCCGCGAATGGCACGCCCTCGACCACGTCGCCATCTCCGCCACCTATGCCAAGCTGGAAGCCGCCAAGGCCAGGACGGCGTTTCCGTTCGACTTCTTCCACGTCAACAGCCTGCAGCAGCTCCCCGGCGGCGAGACGCTCGTCTCTGCACGCAACACGTGGACGATCTATGCGGTGAACAGCGCCACCGGGCAGGTGCTCACCCGCATCGGCGGCAAGCACAGCACCGTCGTCATGGGGCCGGGTACGAGGACCGCCTGGCAGCACGACGCGCACATGTTGGCGGACGGCGAGCTCACGGTGTTCGACAACGGCTCCGAACCGAAGGTGCAGCCGCAGTCACGCGGGATCGTTGAGCGGCTGGACACGGCCACGGACACGGCCACGCTCCTCATGCAGTACACACATGCACCGCCCGTGTCCGCCGGCACCCAGGGCAACGTGCAGACGCTGCCCGACGGGAACGTGATGATCGGCTGGGGAGTTGAGCCCTACCTCGACGAATACTCCGGCGCCGGGAAGCTCCTGTTCGGCGCGAGCGTGGCCGCGCCCTCCCAGTCCTACCGCGCCTTTCGCGAGAGCTGGAGCGCACAGCCCGCGTCGAGTCCTTCGCTCGCCGTCGAGCAGACCCGCACCGGCTCGCACGTCGCCTATGCGAGCTGGAACGGCGCCACGGACGTGGCGCGCTGGCGCGTGCTCGCCGGCCGCTACAGGCGGCGGCTCGCCCCTGTGGCGAGCGCTGCCCGCAGCGGCTTCGAGACAGCTATCCCCGTGCCCGGCTCGCAGCCGTGGCTGTGGCTCGAGCTGCAGGCGCTCGGCTCGGGCGGGAACGTACTCGGCTCCTCCGCTGCGATCCGCGGCTGACAGCCCCGGCCTCAGTGCCTCGATGCGGTGTCAGCGGCGCTGCGCGCGACATTACGAACGCGAGCCCCGCGATCAGGCTGAGCATGGCGATCACGTTGATGACGAGTGCGAGTGTGAGTGACATCGGCGTCGTCCTTTGACATTTGGGGTGGACGGGTTGAGCCATCACTGTTCCCCATCTGTGCAAGACGACGCCGAGAAAAAGCTGAGAACAGACTCAGGTTTCTCGACTCGTTGAGCGGGTAGGTCTCCGCACCCGAGCTGTGCGCATCTTCGCTGCGCGCGTTGCGCTGATCCTCCAGCCTGCGTAGGTCGGGCACCAGGTCCCGCTGGTGCTCGAGCGCCATGGCGCGTGCAATGTGATTTCCGAACATGAGTCCACTCTCGCGCAACTCCCAGATGAACCCAACACATTTAGCCACACGTGAGAGCCGGCAAATATGTGAAAGCTCAGGCGGCCGCCGACGCGGCGTCCACGAGCGCGTCACCGTCACACGTGCGTAGGTACAGCACGTGGCGCCGCACTCGTCTGCGGTTCACCAGGCCCGCCTCGGCAAGCACGGTCAGCTGTTGGGATATGCCGCCGCTGGTGACCCCGAGCAAGCCGGCGAGCTCTGTGGTGGAGCGCGGACAGTCCAGCGCGATCAGCACCGCCGCGCGGTTTCGCCCCAGCAGCCGCGCCAGTGCATCCGGCGCCACGTCGCGCTGTGACTCCCACAGCATCCCGATGCCGCGCGCCGGGTAGATCAGCGTCGGCTGCCACGGCGGCGCGGTCACGATCAGAACCTTCGGCCACGCGAACACACTGGGAATCAGCAGCAGACCACGGTCGTCGAGATCCAGGCGACCGGTGCCGGACTTCCCGAATCCGTCGCATTCCTTGTCGATGCGCAGCACGCCGTCATCCCAGCTCACCGTCTCGTCGAGGTCCGCGAACAGCGCCCGCGTGCCACCATCAGCGATCTGGCGCGCGCGGTAGAGCACGTCGTGCTCCAGCAGCGCATGTATGCGCTCCCAGTCCTCGGCGATCGCGCTCTCCCAGTAGCGACGCATGAGCTCCGCAAGGCCCTCGACCGCGACGCGCGGCGCGGTCACGAACTGCTCGAGCACCTGCGGGATCACGCTGTCCTCGTAGGCCACGCGCACCTCTTGGCGGATCTGCTCGGGAGGCGTGGACACCATGCTCTCCAGCTCCTCTTCGAAGCGCGTCAGCGGACTCTCTGGCAGCGGATGGATGAAGTCGGGGTTGTAGGTGTCCGAGCCCTGCAGCGCACGAATCGGCGACAGGTCGAGGTGAGCGGTCCGCGGCCGCGCGCGCTCGACCCACGGCAGGTGCAGCGCCCCGCGGCTGGGGTCGCCGAGCACCGCCGTGCTCGCCACCAGCTCGATCGTCGGCGAGATCGCGAAGCGAACGCGCATCAGGGCCTCGGTGTCGAAGACGATCTCCAGCATGTCTCGAGCTTCCCCCAGTAGTCGCCTCACGTCGAGAGATTCAGCTCACGCTAAATATATGCACTCTGTGCCTGGTGATCGCGCGGCGTGCGAGGATTCAGGCGTGATCAAGCACATCGTCATCTTCAAGTGGCGCGAGGGCGTGACGGAGGCCGACGTCTCCGCGGTACTTGACGACCTACACGCGCTCCCCGGCGCCATAGATGCGCTCGAGGATTACCTCGCCGCGCCTGACCTGGGCCTGACCGAGGGCACCGGCGACCTCGCGATCGTCGCCACCGTCGCCAGTCCTGAGGCGCTCAGGAGCTACCTCGATCATCCCCGGCACGTCGAGATCGTCACACGACTGCGCGCGATGGCCGAGAGCCGCACCGCCGTGCAGGTCGCAGCTGACTGACGGCCGCGCTCAGCAGCACCCGTCCTCCCCCTGTTCGCGGATCTCCGCCGCCGCTGCACAGTCGATCACCTGGCTCGTCGTCGCCTGCTGCAACAGCAGGTAGAGCGTCTCGCGCTGCTCCGCATCCAGCGCGCCCAGAACCTCGTCCTCCGCGGCCGCCAGCGCCGCCTCCGCGTGCGCCAAGCGCTCGGCCCCATCGTCGGTCAGCTCGACGATGTGCCGGCGACGGTCCTCGCTCGAGCGCCTGCGCAGGATCAGGCCTGCGCTCTCCAGTTCGTTGAGCAGGCCGATCAGGTTGGTGCGGTCGGTGCGCAGGGCGCTCGCCAGCGCCTGCTGGGTGGGGCTGCCATGGTCGCGCAGCACGGTCAGCGCCACGAGGTGGCGCGGACGCAGACCCAGGGGCGCAAGCGCCGACTCGTTGCGCACGCGACTCAGGCGCGCCAGGTGGTCCAGGAGCGCCGAGGAGCGGTGCTGGGGAGAGGTGCTTGTCGTGGAAGCCACACACCAAGTCTAAGCCCCATAGCGACGCGTAACGCAACTATGTTGTCTGCTACAACTCATTTTGTCTTGGCAATCGATTTGTAAAGGACGACATAATGGCCCATCTGCTCCACATCGACTCGAGCATCCAGGGCGAGCGTTCCGTCAGCCGCTCGCTCACCGCTCGTGCCGCCGCGAACTGGCGCGCCGCAAACCCCGGCGGCACGGTCACCTATCGCGACATCGGCGCCGAGCCGATTCCCCACCTGAACGCGGCATCGGGCCTCGCGCGCATGGTGGCGCCGGACGAGCACACCCCCGAGCAGGCGGCGTCGTGGGAGCTGACGAAGGAGCTCGTCGGCGAGATCCTCCAGGCCGACACGATCCTCTTCGGGCTACCGCTCTACAACTTCGGTCCGCCGAGCACCGTGAAGTCGTGGCTCGATCACCTGATCGCCCCCGGTCTCTCCTTCGACCAGAGCACGCAGACAGGCATGCTCGGCGGCCGCGATCTGATCGTGCTGGCCTCCCGCGGCGGCGGCTATGCGCCCGGCACACCACGCGAGGGCTGGGACCACGCCGAACCGTGGCTGCCGCACGCCCTCGCGATGACGGGCCTCGAACCCCGCTTCATCACCGCGGAACTCACCCTCGCGGAGGTCAACCCGCAGATGGCCGCGCTGCGCCCGATGGCAGCCGAGAGCCTCGCCGCCGCGCAGCGCGCGATCGACGACCTGTGGGCGCCCGTGGCTGCGTGAGCCACCCGCGCACGACGTGAATGGACGCGGCGGGTCCTTGCCCCGGGGCCCGCCGCGCAGCGAAAGCCCGGATGACACTAAGGTTGGGGCATCGCGTACACGCCCCCGCAAGAGATTCTCGACCGCTACGCCTCTGTGCTCGTCGACTTCGCCCTCGGCGGCGGCGAGGGCGTGCAGCCGGGCGAGGTCGTCCGCGTCGTCGCGCCGGAGAGCGCCAAGCCGCTCTACGCCGCCCTGAATCGCGCGGTGTGGCGCGCCGGAGGACACGTGATCAGCGGTTACACGACCGATGACGATCACGACGTCAACCTCTCACGCGACTTCTACGAGCTCGCAAGCGATGCGCAGCTCGAGCACTTCCCCAGCTCATACATGCGAGGGCTGGTCAATCAGATCGATCATCAGGTCAGCGTGATCGCGCCAAGCGATCCCCGCTCTCTCTACACGGTGGACCCGGCCCGCATCATGCGACGCGGCGAGTCGATGCGCCAGCTGCTCGACTGGCGCAACGAGAAGGAGAACGCGGGGCGTTTCAGCTGGACGCTCGGGCTCTACGGCACGCCTGGCATGGCTGCCGAAGCCGGCATGAACGTCGAGGATTACTGGGAGCAGATCGTGCACGCCTGCTTCCTCGACAGCGAGGACCCGCTCGCACGCTGGCGGGAGGTCGGACAGCGCATCGAGGACACCCGCAACTGGCTGGACTCACTCGAGATCGAGCGAGTGCACGTCGAGGGCGAGGACGCAGACCTGTGGATCAGCGTCGGCGAGCAGCGACGCTGGCTCGGTGGGCGCGGTCGCAACATCCCGAGCTTCGAGCTGTTCACGAGCCCCGACTGGCGCGGCACCAGCGGCTGGATCTACTGCAACCAGCCCCTCTATCGATACGGGAACCTTGTCAAGGGCATCCGCCTCGAGTTCACCGACGGGCGCGTCACCGCCGCCAGCGCAGAGGAGAACGAGCGCGTGCTCACGGAGATGATCGCCACCGAGGGCGCGGACCGCGTCGGCGAGTTCTCGCTCACCGACCGGCGCTTCTCGCGCATCACTCGCTTCATGGCGCAGACCCTTTACGACGAGAACGTGGGTGGAGACTTCGGCAACACCCACATCGCGCTCGGGCGCTCCTACCAGGACGCCTACGACGGCGACCCCGAGCCCGTCAGCCAGGATGAGTGGCAGCGCCTCGGCTTCAACGACTCCAGCGTCCACACCGACATCGTCTCCACCACCGACCGCCTCGTCACAGCCACGCTGCGTGGAGGCGAGCAGCGCGTCATCTACCGCGGCGGCGAGTTTCAGATCGACTAGGTGAGGGCGTGCGTCGTGCAGGCAAGCGACCGATCGCGCGGAGCTTCGTGCTGGCGCTCCTCGCAATCGCCGTCGCCGGCGCGGCTCTCGGCGCCACGCTGAACGCCGATCCGACTCGCGGGCGGCAAGCGGGCGCCTCCTCGGATCAGTGCGGGAGTGCCAGCGCGAGCACGATCGCCAGCGTAGACGACGCGGTCGCCCAGGGCATCTATGAAGGCGAGCTGCGCGGCAGAGAGGTGAGCGCGGATATCGCGCACGTCACCGGCTCGCAGGCCTTGCTGAGCGCGCTGGAAGCCGGCGACTCGGCCGCCGTCCACTCGGCGGTGCACGCCATCGTCTACACCCCGCACTGGCACATCGTGCGGCTGCGCGTGGCGGATGCCAGGCACGTCCTCGCCGACGTCGGCGGACCTGACGTGATCGCGCCTGTCTCCGGCGTGCTCAGCCGCAATGGCAAGGTGCTCGGTCGCTACGTGATGTCCGTGCAGGATGACCTCGGCTATCAGAAGCTCGTCACCAGGCTGATCGGCATCCCGATCGACCTCTACCGCAACGGCTCGTTCCTGATGGGTACGCTCGAGCCCGCTCCTCCCAGGCTGAACGAAAGCGCGTCGGTCAGCGTGAGCGGCGCCTCCTACCGCGTCCAGCTCCGAACCGCCAAGGCGTTTCCAAGCGGCACGCTGCAGATCGCGCTGTTCATCCCGGATCCGGCGCCCACCGTCACCGCTGCCAGCTGCGCGGCCGTGAGACTCGCGGCGTGGGGCGCGGTCGCGACCAACATCGCAGCGCAGCTGCAGCCCTTGCAGAATCATTACCAGGACCTCGTGGACGTGCTGCACGGCACCACCGGCGGTCCCGCGTACGTCGTCTCGGGCTCCAAGCGGATCGCCGGCGGATCGGTGCCCAAGCAGATCCCGAGCCACGGGACCGTGAGGTTCGACGGGCGCTCGTGGGCGGTCTTCTCCTGGGAACCGCTCGAGCACGTCCGGGTCTACTTCCTGACGCCGCCGTCCTGAGCGTGAGGCCGGCGCTCAGCGCGCGAGCGCGTGACGCGCGACGTCGTCCTCGAGGCTCGCCTCGCTTTCATACGGGCCGATGTGCTCGTAGGCGAGCTTGCCGGTGCTCGCGATGAAGAGTGTCGTAGGAGTGCCCTCCATCGGAGCGATCGCGTCGAGCGCCGCCGATGATGTCTGGTAGCTGGGATAGCTGATGGGGTGCTTGGCAAGGAACGCAGCGGCATCGGACGCGGTGTCTTCGGTATCTGCGCCGAGGAACGCAACCTGACGTCCGTAGAGCGTGGAGACCGCGGCCAGGACGGGGAACTCCGCGCGACACGGTGGGCACCAGGATGCCCAGACGTTCAGCACCACCGGGTAGCCGCGCAGGCCGCGCAGCCGCTGCTGTAGATCGCCGAACCCACCGAGCAGCCGGCTCGCCTGGTCGTGCAGCGCCCCCAGCGCCGCAGGTGAGCCCGACAGGACACGCTTGGCGTCCGTCGCGCTGGGCGTGGAGACCTTCGCCAGCGAGCTCGCCGGGACCTCCCTGCCCATCAGCCAGTAGAGATCCTCGAGCGCCTGCGTGGGTGTCCACGGCAGGTCCGGATGCGAGAGGTTGTGCAGACCGACGTTGCTCAGCAGCTTGCGCAGCGACGCCTCCAGACGACCGCCCACGTCGGCCATGCCTTCGTTCACGATCCGCTCGTGCCCGGCGGGGTCGAGGAAGATCAGGTTGTCCGAGTGTTCGACGTTGAACGTCTCGGGCTCGTGCGTGTACCAGTCGTTCGCCGGCGGATTGGCTTCCGGCACCCGCTTGTAGTAGACGCCGAAGTACTTCCAGAAGCTGTGGATCTCGGCCGGGGTGCCGGTCAGCAGTTGGAAGTCCAAGCCCGTGAGGCGACGATATGCGCGCAGCCGCGCAGGCGAGTCGTGCCACGGATCGACGGTCACCTCCGCGACCACCACCTGCCCGCTCAGGCCGTCCGCGCGAATCTGCGAGCTCAGCTGCATCAGAGCGCCGGTGGTGATCGGGCAGACTTCGTTGCAGGCAGTGTCGTCCGGCGCCAGGATCACCCACTTGCCGCGCCAGTCCTCCACCGAGAACGGCCTGCCCTGTTCATCGATCAGGTGCAGGTTGGGAACCGTCCGCAGCTGCTGAAGCGCCGTCCCTACCGCCAGCGGCGCGGGCACGGCCGTGGCGCCACCGGCCTGCGCGCCTCGCTTCGCCGTGAGGATCGTCACCGCGATCAGCATGATCGCTGCCGTCAACGCGCCGAGCATCACGAATCGGCGTAGTCGCTTGGACATCATCGGTTACGCAGATTACGCGGCCGAACGCCTGCCAAGCGCAGACACGGTCAGCCTGTGCACCTGCGCGCCTCTGGTCGGCTCAGCTGAGGCTCTGGATGATCGAGATCAGCTCCGCTGGAGCGTAGCCCTGCGCTCGCGCGAAGCCGACGAGCTCGCGGGCACGCGCCACTACCGCGCCGCGTTGCGGGGTGCCGCTCACGCGCACGCCCAGGCCGCGGCGAAACTCCAGCAGCCCCTCCTCGCGCAGCGCGCGCAGCGCGCGCAGGACCGTGTTCGTGTTCACACCCATCACCGCGGCGAGATCGCGGGCGGGCGGCAGACGCTCCCCAGGCTTGGCCTCGCCGTCGGCGATCGCGCGACGAATCTGCGCCGCGACCTGGTCGTGCAGCGGCGTGCGATCCATGTGGTCGATGCTCTCGAGCATTGTGCTATTCATATTAGCATCATTGCTATCACGATCGAGGGAGTGCCCGCGTGCCGCTGACCGTCCCGCCACCCCAGGCATCGCCGTCCAGTGCGCTGGAGATCGACGACGGCGTGATCGAGGAGGCACGCCGCCGCCGGCGTCGCCGCCATCTGACGGCGATCGCGCTCGGCGGCGCGGGCGCCGCCGCGCTCGCGGCCTCGGCGCTGTTGATCGGCGGCGGGCGCGGCTCGGGCGTGGAAGGGCGCTCATCCTCGGCCCAACCGCTGAAGCTGACGCTCGTCCATGGGCGCGCATACATTGGCGGCCGGCAAGCGCTGATGGGCGTCGTACCTTCGCTGCAGGCCGGCAACGTGGGCGTATGCGTGAAAGTCGTGAGTGATGGCGGCTGCAACGGCCCGCTTCCCAGCGTCGCCTATCCCGTGTATGGCGGTCCAGGCGGGGTTGACGGCGAGGAAAAGGTGGGTAGAGCCGGCGAGATCGACGCGATCTTCGTGGCGCGTGGCGTCGCCGCGATGCGTGTCGCGCACCTGGGCACATTCAAGGCCGAAGCCGCGCCGGGGCTTCCGCCCGGCGCGAGACAGATCGTCTTCTACCGCCCGCCCGGCTCACCGGGTACGGTGATCTCACCCGGAACTCTCTCTGGGGCGCTCCAGAGCTCTGAGCTGGCCAAGCGAGGTCCGGACCTGACAGAGACGCTGCTCAACGCCGAGGGCCAGGCGATCCCTGTCGGCATCTCGCCGGTGTTCACCCTGCCCAACAGCTACTGGGAAGGGACGCAGCCATCTCCCGCAGACGGCCGCTGCGCAATGAGCTCATCGCTCGCCGGCGTCCGCACCGCCTGGGGACAGGTCGCCACGGTGATCGCACCCGACCCCGCGATCACCGTGCCCGGCTGGCTCACCTGCCTGCACACCTGGTACACACTCGACGGCTCCAGCTATGAGACGGCGATCCTGCTCAACGCAAAGTCACCGGGAAGCCCACCGGCGATGCTGTGGGGAGCCGTCCCACTTGCGGGACACCCCGGGACCGTGCGGATCCCGGCGGTGGAACGCGAGATCCATTTCCGCCTGCCCCAGTACCCCGGCAGAGAGCTGATCAGCCGGGAAGTCTTGACACCGCCGACGGTCGCCCGCCGCGTTGGTCGGGCGTGGGTCCTCGTGCGCGAAGGCAGGAGCCTCGCGCAGCGAATCGCCCTCCTGGATTCGCTGCGGGTGACCAGGATGGAGATCTCGCAGCGCCAGCCCCGACCGTAGCGGCCGCCACGCCGCAGCTATGCGGCCGGGCCGCACGCGAACAGGCTGAGCGTCGAGACGATGTGTGAGCCGGCTCGCGATCCGCCACCGGTGCCGTCCGCGGCAATCGAGCGCGATGGCACGCGCGAGCAGTGTCGTTCGACCCAAGCAGGCGCGGAGAGCGCTCGCTGGGCGGCTGACAGCGGCAGGACACGCGAGGTATCGATCAACACGTAGCGCAGCTGGCCCGAGCCGATCAGCGACTCGAGCTGCCGGCTGGTGGGCGTCGGATCGACACCGCTGAAGCCACCGACCGTGATCGCCGGCAGCCCGCTGGCGAGTGCGATCGGGTCGGCGGTTTTCGCATCGGTGGCGGCCACCAGGAAGCGAGCGCCGCCCCGATGTGCAAGCAGATAGCCGCTCAGCAGGGTCAGGCTCCGCGCGAGCGTCGGCGTGCTCAGCGCGTCGGAGTGAGCGACCGCGACAGCCCGCTCGCGCTGGCCGGTCCTCGGCCCAGCCAGAGGGTCATAGCCCGTGTGAGCGCGAGTGACGGTCGCGATCGAGTACGCGGCCGGTCCCGCCAGCACAGCGATCGTCGCAGCACCAGCCGCGAGCGTCGTGACAGAGCGCCGAGGCAGGCTGCGTGGCGCTGAGGCGAGGACGGCCGCTCCCGCAAGCACCCCGCATACGAGGACAAGCCAGCGCAGCCACGGCAGGAAGCCGCCTGAGTGCGCAAGCACGAGGAAGCTGGTGAGCGCGGTGAGGATCACCGCGCTCACCAGCCCGACGGCGGCCGGCGACGAGCGCCGCGCCGCCCGCCAGAGGGTGACGAGCGCCGCCGCCGCAAGCGTCGCCACGGCCGGCGCGAGCAGCGAGGTGTAGTACGCGTGACGCGCGCCTGCGGAGACGCTCAGCACCACGCAGCACACGAGCGCCCAGCCGCCCCACATCGCATAGGCGCCGAAGACGAAGCTCGTGCGGCGCAAACGCCACGTGCTCACCAGGCCGAGGACGAGACCGAGCAGCGCCAGCGGAAGCAGCCACGCGATCTGCCCTGCCACATGCGCGTTGAACAGATAGAGGACATTGCCGCCGAGATCGCGGTCGAATGCACCCGGGTTGCCTGTGACCCGCTGGACGCCGTCGCCTTCGAGAATCAGCTGGAACCACGAGTTGTTCCTCGAGTCGCCCACGTACGGACGGTCACTCGCCGGCACCAGCGTCATCGCGACGAACCACGCCAGGCTGACGAGCAGCATCAGTGCGCCGGCAAGCGTGAGCTCGACCAGCCGCCGGCGTGTCCGACGCCGGCCGCTCAGGAGAAACGCGAGCACGAACCCGGGAAGCACGAGGTATGCCTCGAGCATCTTGGTGTTGAATGCGAGGCCCACACAGCTCGCGCACAGCAGCAGCTCGCGCAGGCGCCCCGACTGTGCCGCCACGGTCAGCGACCATGCCGCGCATACCAGCAGGAGCAGCAGGAGCGCGTCCGGGGTGTTGTAGCGCCCGACGAGCACCGCTACCGGGGTGAGCGCCATCATCAGCGCGGCGAGGATCGCGATCTCGCGTCCGAGCGCACGACGCACAGCGTCATACAGGACGATCACCGTCGCACTCCCGTAGAGCGCGTTAGCGATCATCACGCTGAAGCTGCCAAAGCCGAGCACGCGGCCAAAGAGACCAGCTAGCCAGTCAGACAGCGGACCCTTGTCGAGACTGACGTAGCCGCCGAGGTCCGCGGCGTTCATCAGCAGCGCGTTCCAGCTGTGGCTGGCCGCAAACGCACCCTCGGCGTAGTAGGTGTTGCCGTAGCCGCTGCGGGTCACGTCGGTCAGCATCAAGGCGACCGCCAGCGCGAGGATCGCGATCAGCGCCGGGCGGGAGGAGACGGGAGCGCTTTGAGGCATGTGCGCATCTTGGCTCATGGGTTCTCGCGGACCGGCCGATGCTCTAGGAGAAGGACGGCACCTCCCACCGATCCGACCTCGTAAGAGGGCGGCTCCGCGGCGTCACCTGACCTGTAGACGGGTCAGCGCGAAGCAGAGCACAGGTTGGACTGCCACCTTCACATCCGCCCGCAGCGCCGGCGCGCTGAGAAGCGATCGCCGCCCAGGCGTCCTACGGGAAGCGAACAGTTGCCGCGAGGCACTGTCAGGAGACCAGAGAGCTAGGGCTTATGTCGAATCGAATCGCTCGCACACCCACGTGCGTCGTCACGCTGTTCACGCTCCTAGCGCTTGCCGGCAGCTCATGCGCATGTGCCGTAGCACGCAATTCCGATCACAGCACCCCGCCGGTGACGGCTGCCACCGTCCCGCCCTGCGAGAACGCGGGCATGACACCTGACGCCGCGAACATCGCGGCCGTGGAGCAGGCGACGATGTGCTTGGTCAACCAGGCTCGCACTCAACACGACATGACAGCCCTCTTGCCCAACACCGATTTGCAGGAGACCGCTGAGGCCCACAACAACGACATGATCGCCGACCGGTACTTCGCGCAGAGCAGCCCGTCCGGCATGACGCTGCTGTCACGTGTCCGGCTGACCGGCTACCTCGCCAACGATCCCTCCAGCTGTCTCGTCGGACAGGACATTGCCTGGGGTACCGGCTATCTGGCGACGCCTTCGGCGATCGTGTCCTCGTGGACAAGCTCACCTGCGGTTCTCGCGAACATCCTGCAGGCCTATACGGACACCGGCGTAGCGATCAGCGCACAGGTCCCAGCATCCCTGAGCGGCGGCCAGCCCGGAGCCACCTACACCCAAGACTTTGGTGCAGGCGCCCCGGCTGCCGCGTCCGAGCGGGCGTCTGGACGCGCTCGCCGCTAGTGTTTTTTCGCTGCCCTGACCTTGAGCGTAGATGTCGCGCTCGTGCTCCCGGCGATGTCGACGTTCTCGCTCGTGTACACCGCCTTCACCGGATACCCGGTCGTCGATGCCGGCAGTTTCACAGCGTAAACATACGTGTTGGTCGCGCTTTTACCCAGTGTCTGGGAATCGACGAGTTCGCCGTTTACGTAGAACGCAACGGTCCCCGAAGTCAGGTGATACCCAGCCTCGGCGGCGCTCACCTTCGCCGTGAGCCTCACGGTTTTGCCGCTCTTTACCGTCTTGCTCTTCGGGGTCAGCGAGACGCTCGTCGCGATCGGTTCGATCGCGATCGACTTCGTCACTGGAGCGGCCGCTTCGTATTCGGCGTCGCCGGACTGCGAAGCGGTCACCGTGCATGAGCCGACACCCGTGACCGTGACCTCTCCGACGGCGGTCACCGTGCAGGCCCCGGAGCCGGAGAACGTGACCGCCAGACCAGAGGACGCGGATGCGCTCAGTTTGAACGACGCCGCCCCGTAGGAGACGCTGGCAGGCGGGTTGAACGTGATCGTCTCGGCGCCCTTGGCGATCGTGAACGACTGTTCCACTTCCGAGGCCGGCTCGTAGTCTTCGTCGCCGGCCTGTTTCGCCTTCACGGTGCACGCCCCGACGCCGGTGATGTGCACCTTGCCGGACGCGATCGTGCATTCGCCGAGCGCCGAGTAGGACACCGCGAGGCCTGAGGAGGCCGTCGCTTCCGGTGCGAAGTCGGCTTCGCCGTAGGTCTTGTTGGCGATCGCCGGGAACGTGATGGCCTGGCTCGCCCCGTCGATGCGGAAGGTGTCCTGCACCTGCGCGGCGGCCTTGTAGTCGGCGTTACCGGCCTGGTTGGCGTCGATCGTGCAGCTGCCGCTGCCGGTGATGTGAACCGTGTCTTCGGAGACGGTGCATTCCCCGGACTGACGTTTGAAGCTCACCGGTTCGCCGGAGGTAGAGGTGGCGCTGATCGTGAAGTCCGGTTCGCCGTAGGTGTGTTCGGCGACCGAGAAGTCGATCGTCTGCGCGGCCTTTTCGATCGTGAGCTTGTGGCTCACCGGCGGCGCTTCCGCGTACTGGCTGTCGCCGGACTGCAGCGCGGTGACCGTGCACGAGCCAGCGCCGGTCAGCACGAGAGCGTCGTCTTCGATCGTGCAGTCTTCGCTCGCTTCGAACGTGACCGGGAGGCCGGAGCTGGCGGTCGCGACCGGCGTGAACGGTTCCTCTCCGTAGGTCTGGGTGCCGGGGCTGGCGAACGTGATCGTCTGGCTGCCCGCTTGGACCGTGAACGTCCGTTGGACCGGAGTGGCCGGTTCCCAGAGGGCGCTTCCTTCCTGGTGTGCGGTAACCGTGCAGCTGCCGGCTTCGATCAGGTGAACCAGGCCGGCTTCGGTGATCGAGCAGACGCCGCTCGCCGTGTAAGTGACCTGCAGGCCGGAGGATGCCGTCGCGTCGGGGTTGAAGTCCGAGGAGCCGTAGGCGTGCGTGCCCGGGTTGGCGAACGTGATCGTCTGTGTTCCACCCCCGATGCTGAACGAACGCGTCACCGAGCTGGCGGCGTCGTAGTCGCTGTCTCCTTCCTGCGACGCCGTCACTTCGCAGGTGCCGACCCCTTCGGTCACGACCGTCGCACCCGAGATCGAGCAGGGCCCGGCGGCCGTGTAGGAAACCGGTAGGCCGGAGCTGGCGCTGGCTTCCAGCGCGACCGGTTCGCCGCCGTAGCTCTGGTCCGGGACGGACGGGAACGTGATCGTCTGGCTGGCGGCGTCGATGCTGAACGTCTCACTCACCGCGGGCGCGGCTTCATAATCCGCGTTGCCGGCCTGGGAGGCGACGATCGTGCAGGTTCCTGTGCCGGTGATGTGCACGGTCGAGCCGCTGAGCGTGCATTCCCCCGCCTGCCGTTTGAAGCTCACCGGTTCGCCGGAGGTCGCGGTCGCACTGATCGTGAAGTCCGCTTCGCCGTAGTGGTGTTCTGCGACGGCGAATTCGATGCTCTGGCTTGCCTTGCCGACGGTGAAGGTCTGGCTGACCCTGGCCGGCGGGAGGTAGTCGCTGCCGCCCACGCCGTGCGCGGTGACCGTGCATTCGCCGGGCGCGCCAACCTGCACCAAGCCTTCGCCGTTAATCGAGCATGCGCCCGACGCGGTGTAGGTCACGGGCAGGCCGGAGGTGGCGCTCGCTCCGGGCGTGAACGCCGGCTCGCCGTAGGTCTGCCCACCCGGGTTCGCGAACACGATCGCCGAGGGCACGGCCAGGACCTTGAACTCGACCGAAACGCTCGGGGCTTCGCGATAGACCGAGTTGCCGGCCTGGGACGCGGTGATTGAGCACACGCCCGCGGCCGTGAGGTGCACGTCCGTTCCTTCGGAGTTGACCGTGCAAGCGCCTGAGGCTTCATAGCTCACAGGCAGGCCCGTCGGCACTCCGTTCGTCACGAGATCTTCGCTGTAGGCGTTCTCCGAGACGGCTTCCGCGGAGGTGCCCTTGAGGGCAAAGTCGCTGGACCCGTATTCGCGGTTGGGAAGTTGGGCGAAAGCGATCACCTGATCTGCCTTCGCAACCCTGAAGGACCGTGTGACGCTCGTCGCCGCGGCCCAGACGCCGGCTTCGCCAGGCTGTTCGGCCTTCAGCGTGCAGGTCCCTTCTGCCACCAGCGTGACGGTGTCGCCGTGCGAGCCGCCCGTAGTGCACACCGATTCCGTGGTCGAGGTCAAGGTCACCGGGAGCCCAGAGGAGGCCGTCGGCGAGAGCGTCAGCGGGGAATGGACGAGCGTCGTCGGCTTCGGTTCGGCGAACGTGATCGTCTGCGCCGCGCCCGCGTTCGTGACCGTGAAGCTCTCTTTCGTGGCTTTCAGTTCCGCCCATTCGGGGCTACCGACGTTCCCGGACGCGCTCAGCGTGCACGTGCCTTCGGCGAGCGGGGTCACCGTCACCAACGCGGTGCCTTTGACCGGTTCCGTGGTCGAGCCGACCGTGCAGATCGTCGCCGTAGTGGAGGTGATCGTGCCCGGGCTGAAGCCGGAGTTGGTCGTGGCGCTGACTTCGGTCGCTTTCGAGCTGGAGACGTTGCCACCGCTCGGGCTCCAAGTGAGCACCTGTGTGCCACCGGTGATCGTCAGCGTCAACGTGTCCGTCGCTTCGGTGTAGCTCGCGTTGCCGGCCTGCTTGGCTTCGATCTTGCAGGTGCCCGCGTGCTGTGCTTTGAGGACGAACGTAGCGCTGTACGTACACGGCGCGACCGGGCTTGTGATCGATCCGCCGCCGGAGGCCACGGCCGCTTCGCTCAATTTGTAGGTGAAGGAGGTCGAGCTCGGCACCGATGTGATTTCGAAGGTGCCGTTGTATTTCGTTTCGGCGACGCCTTCGATCGTGATCGATCCGCCTGGAGTCAGCGTCGTAGCCGGTTCGGTGGTGAGTTTGATCGTCGCGAGCCCTTCATTGTCGACCGCACCTGTGTTGGGCAGGCCGACAGTGCCGCCGATACCGTTGGCCGTCCCGGATTTCACTTTGTACGTGAACGAGGTCGTCGTCGGTACTGAGAGGATTTCGACGGTCTTGTTGTTGTATTCCGCTTCACTGGTGCTTTTGACGCCGGCGATGTTGACCTTCTGGCCAACTTCGAATTTCGTCGTCGGAGCCGCAGTCACGCGCGCCGTTGCGGTGGTACCGGACACAGTCGTCGAGGCGACACCCGTGACGGTCACCGCTTTCGAGGTTTTTTCTTCGGCTTCTTTGGTTTTCGTGACGCAGTACGTGAAGCTGTTGGTCGTCGGCGTCGTCTTAACTTCCGTCGAGGCCGTGTTGTAGGCGGTGACTTTGGAGCCTTCGATCTTCACGAGGTCGCCCGGCTGGAAGCCATCGACCGAGCTTTTCGAGCTTTTGAACGTGACGGTCGCGGTGCCGGCCGTGGGCGATTTGCAGTTCGCTTCTTCGGTCGTGGAGTCCGTGATCTTTTCCCATTCGCTGCCGGATTTTTCGCCGCCGAGCGTCGCCGTCGAGGCCGCCGCGATCGTGCCGAGCGATGTCGCACCGGTGACCACGGAGCTCGTCGTGGGTTCACCAGAGGTCCACGTCACTGGGTCCGTAACGCCCCCGGCAAGTTCGGTCAAGCTGAAGGTCGTTTTGATTTTGACTTTTTCGCTTTTTTCTTCGCCCAGCTTCGGTTCTGTTTCCAGCGAGTCGCTGAAGGCGCCCGTCTGCGTTCCCTTGTTGGGGATTTCGACCGTGATCGGGAGGATCACGGGGGCGATGTTCTGGTTGCCATCCTGCTCCGCATCGATCGTGCAGGAGGGAGCGTCCACAGGTTTGAACTCCGCCTGAGGCGTTTTGCCGTTTTCGACCTCGCTGCAGTGGGTTTCGCCTGCGGTCACATAGAAGTAGACGCAGTCGGCATCGTTCTGTTCGGTGCACGGCAGGCCGGAGGAAGCGGTCGCCGAGGCTTCGAAGTTGACACCGACCGTCTCACCGGACGTCCAGGTGCCGGTCGGCGTGATCGTCTGCGTCTCGCGGGCGATGTCGAACGTCTGCGAGACCGACGGTGCCGCCAGCAGACTCGAGCCGTTGCCGGGCTGAGAAGCGGTGATGGTGCAGACCCCCGCGCCCGTGATCGTGACTTCGGCACCGGAGACCGTGCACGTCCCGCTGGCCGTGAAGCTCACCGGTTCGCTGGAGCTGGAGCTGGCGCTCACCGTGAACGGGCCTTCGCCGTAGGTCTTCCCGGACAGCGCGCCGAAGGTGATCGCCTGCGTCGCGCCGACCAACAGGTTGCCCGTCGCTTCGCTTCCCGAGTAGTCGTAAACCGAAGCGCCGGCATAGCTCGCGCTCACCACGCCGCTGCTGACGCCTGCGGCGTAGCCGGAGGCGTCGACCCCGCTCAGAGTCGCCACGCCTGCTTCGTTGGTGGTCGCCGTGCCCACGGTCTTGCCGCCGAGGCTGAAGACGACCGGTTCGCCAAACAGGCCTGAGTGAGTGCCCGTGGCGGTGAGCTTGGCCATCAGCGTCGCCGTGCCGGTCGAGGTGTTGCCTTCGCCGCTCACGCTCACGGCGGTTGCGAGCGTGCTGGGCGTGCAGTCGGCGAAGTGGTAGGAGGTGATCTGCGTCGCCCACGCGTTGTCTTCGCTTTCAGGGTCGGTCGGCGAGCCGACGTCGACCTGCCCCGCGAACCAGAACTCACAGCCGTTGGGGTCCACCGACATCGCGTTCTGCGGCCCGAACGAATCGTCCTTGATTTCTTCTTCGGGTTCTTCGCCTGTCTGGTAGCCGTGACCTTCGTCGACGACGGTCTCCGGCAGCGTTTCGATTTTGGCCGTGCCTTCCGCCATTCCTTCGACCTTTTCCTGCCCGGCGATGTACAGCGACGGGAAGACGCTCGCATCGGTGCCGCTGTAGCCGACCGTCATGTCGCCTTCCTTGTCCACGCCAATTGCGGGCAGCCAACGGCTCAAGGCCGTCGGTTCGGGCGCGTAATCCTGCGTCTGCTCGGGCGCCGAGGTCTTCGGCGCGCCGGTCGAGCTTTCGAGCGCGAGCTGCTCCCAGCGGACGCGGTCGGGACCCTCCGTCGAGGCTTCTTTGCTTTTTTCGGTGAGGATCGCCGACGTGGCCTTGCCTAGCCACAGTGATTCTTTTCCGCCGAAGTTGGTGTATTGAGGCTTGGGCATGACGACGTCAAACTCGGTGTTCAAGGGGTTTGCGTACGCCGTCGGGCCAGCCGTGGGAATCGTGTATTCCACTTCGCCTTTGCCCGCGATGGAGTTCGGGATCGCGTAGATGGGCGTCGTCACCTGATAGTCGACCTGTTCGGATTTGCTCTTGCCGATCCAGTCTTCAGATGGGTTTTCCCAGTTGACGTGCCACTGCCAGACGTCCAGCAGACCATCGGACTTCTTGAGGAACGTACCCGGCAGATCGGAGGAGGAAAGGAAGTACTCGTTGCGTTTCGACGTTTCCGAGCTGTCCGGCGGAGTGCCGGTCTGAGGCTCGATGTTCGCCGGCACAGGACCTTCGGCATCTTCGTTGGAGAACGTGGTTTCCGTGCGTTTGCCGGAGAAGTTGTCCCCCGCTTTCACGCCTTCGCCCTGCGTCGTGACGATTTCCAGCGGTGCCCCCGACTCGAGGTCCGCACGGTTGAACGCCCACACCTGCGTACCCACGAATTCCTCTTCTTTGTTGTAGCCCGCAGGGCATTTGGATGCGGTGGTCGAGTTGCAGTAGATCTCCTCGGACATGTACACACCGTTGGTCCACATGCCGACGGCTCCGCCGGAGATCGTCTCCGCGCCCTCCGTGAACAGCGGCACCGAGTAGTAGTGCCATTCTCCGGCCACCGGGTCGCCGGTCGCCGACACGCCGATGCACTCGAAGTCGCCGCCGATTTCGAAGGCGTTCTGCTCGGCCGTGACCATCACGATCCAGCGATCGGACTGGGGGTCATACAGGATGTGCGGTTCGGTGTAGCCTTCGTTGCTGGCTTTTTCGCAAGGCGCACCGATGCCAGATCCGGTGAAGAATTCGTCGTCTTCTTCGCCGCTCACGAGCGCGCTGCTGGCCTTGTCGAAGTACCCGACCGCGAAGCCCACGGACTCGCCGTAGTACTTCGGGCCGGCCGCGCCTTCGGTGTCGGCAGACAGGTCGAAGCCGAGGTTGAGAGGATCGCTTTCGACCTCGTTGTCTTCGAGACCCGAGAACGCTTGGGCTTCGACGGGCGCTGTGATCGATTTGCCGGCGTCGAACTTGACGGCGTCGGACTTGCCCGACTCTGAGGTGCTGCCGGCCGGTCCCGCTTTGGCTGACACGGCCGCCCTGACGGCTGCGGCCCGCGACTTGGCGTTCTTCCCCTTCAGGTGGCGCTTGGGCTTGTGGATGTGTGTGCGCTTGGTGTGCGCGGTGATGTCCGTTAGCTGGACCATCTCCGCGGGCAGAGCACCCCCGTGGGCGAGCTTGCGGGCAGCCGCACCGCCGGCCGAGACGCGGACGGCACGACGGATCGAGGCGCTCGCTGCATGTGCGCTCGGCTTGGTGGCGGCGAAGACAGCACCGGCTCCCACAATGCCGATCAGCAGAGCTGCGGCGATACATGCCTTGAGGAAGCGCGACGTCCCGTGTCCCATGTCATTCTCCATTCGCAAACCGGTCGTTACGGCCCGTATGCGACGGTGGCTCCCTCAAGACGCCGACGCTTGATAGCGCCGCACAGTACCCGACCTTGTGCTCAAG
>DATBZG010000200.1:0-4153 GCA_036513335.1 Solirubrobacteraceae bacterium
GTCGAAGGTCGTGCGCGTCACCGTAGTGGCCAGCGTAGGACGCCGCGTACGCTGCTCGATCCGCCGGCCGGCGTACGGATGCTCACGAAGCGAGGAACTCCTCGATCGTGCCGCTCGTCGGCGGCGGGAAGTCGTCAGCCGCCTGCGCGATCTGCACGAGCACGCCGCCCGCGATGCGCGGATGGATGAAGAACTCGTGCCACTTCGGGCGATCGCGGTTCATGCCGAAGGTCTCCAGGCCCGCTGCGGCGGCGGCCTCGAGCGCGCGGTCGAGGTCGTCCACTCGAAAGGTCACGTGGTGCAGACCGCCGAGCGGCTGGCGCTCGAGGAAGGAGTCGAGGAACGTAGAGCCGGGCAACGCATCGAGCAGCTCGATCTTGCTGCCGTCCTCATAAGTCATGTGCACGGTCCGAAATCCCAGATCCTCGCTGGCGGCGCCTGTGGTGAAGCGCCCGCCGAGGGTGTCGCGATAAAGCGGCAACAGCTCGGCGATCGTGCGGGCCGCATGGGCAACGTGGTCGAACTTCGCTCCGAGCGTGGCGATCACGGGGGCGTGCGTGTCACTCACGTATGCGCTCACGACGCACCCAGTGCCGGTCGGATCACCTCGGCGATCGCCTGCAGCTGCTCCGGCGAGTCGTTGAGTGGCGTGAACAGGTAGCCGTCGACGCGCTCGAGCGCTGAGGTCGTCTTCTGGATTTCCTCGATGATTTCCTCCGGCGTACCGATCAAATACGTTTTGCGCGCTTCGTCGTAGTCGCCCGGGAAGAAGCGCGACAGCACGCGTTCGCATGCGGCCCGCTCCTCCTCGTCACGCACGAGCGCGATCCAGGCGGCGTATACGAGGTCGATCTTCGACGGGTCGCGCCCGGCCTGTTCGGCCGCTTCGACGATCACGTTCCAACTCCCCGCGAACTGCGCCCCGCTCAGGCGGGTGGAGTTCACGCCGGAGTAGGTCACGGGGACCCAGCCGTCTGCGACGCGGCCGATACGCGACAGCGCGCGGCGCTGGCGGTCACTGATCTCACCGTCCCACTGCGGAACGATCTCGGTCGGGCCGAACGAGCCCAGCCAGATCGGCGGCTGACGGTTGGGCATGGGCGAGATGCGGATGCCATCGAGCTTCCAGAACTCGGTGTCTTCGGTGACCGTCTCGCCCTCCCAGAAGCGTCGGATCAGCTTCAGGCCCTCCTCCATCTGGCGGCCGCGCTTGCGGCTGTCGACGCCGTACATGGCGAGCTCCGTCTGGTTCCAGCCCGAGCCCGCGCCGAGGATGAAGCGCCCGCCTGAGACGACGTCGAGGCTTGCCGTGATCTTCGCGAGCGACGCCGGATGGCGGTAGGGCACGACCGCGACGAGCGTGGCGAGCTTGATCTTCGACGTACGCGCGGCGACCGCCGAGAGCAGCACGAACGGGTCGAGCATCGCCGCGTCGTAGACGTGACTCTCACCCTCTGCCACCGACGCGAGCAGGCGATCGCCCACGTAGAAGACGTCGAAGTCGAGCTGCTCCGCCCGCTCGGCCCAGCTCAGGATCTCGCGAATCTGTGAGGTGGGATCGGCGCCGAGCCAACCCGACGGGCGCACTCCCACGAACGGGGTCATGCCGTCACCGCCTGCATCGCCAGACGCGCACGTAGGAAATCACGTGGCCGGTTCATCGCGAACACCGCCGAGGGCTTGCCCTCGACATGGCAGCTCGCCACGAACGACGAGTCCTCGATCGCCCCCGTCTCGACCACCAGCTCGCTGTCCTCATCGATCGAGCCGACGAGTTGCAGGCGCGCACCGAACTGATCCGACCAGAAATAGTCATCGAGTTCACGCTCATCGTCCTCGGCACCGCTGAGCACCCCGGCAACACGGCGGGCCATGTCGTTGGCAGGGGTCCAATGGCCGAGCCGCACGCTGCGCCCATGCACCCGCGGGCGCGCCACATCGCCGGCGGCGAAGACACCCTCGACGACTGTGCGCCCGTTGATGTCACACGGCACCCCGTCCTCGCTGTGGAGCGCGGTCCCCGAGAGCCAGTCGACCTCCGCGCGCACGCCGACCGCGAGCACGACCACGTCAGCCGTGATCGTCGCGTCGTCGCTGAGCGTGACGCGCAACGTCTCGCCATCTGTCTCGGCGTGTGTCACCGAGCGCTCGCGCAGCAGTCGTACGCCGTGGGACTCGTGCCACTCACCGATCGTCTTGCCCAGCTTCGCGCCGAGCACCGCGCTCATCGGCTGGGCGCTTGCCTCGATCACCGTGACCCGGCAGCCCCGCGCGTGTGCGGCGCAGGCAGCCTCAAGCCCGATGAAGCCGCCGCCCACGATCAGCACGCGGGGCTTACTCGCGAACGCATCGCGCAGCGCGCGCGCGTCGCCGACATCGCGGAGCGTGAACACGTTTCCCAGCCCGTCGAGCTGCGGCAACGTCCGTGGTGCGGCCCCCGTGGCCACGACAAGCTGGTTGAACGGCACGCGGACCCCATCAGCCAGCAGCAGCTCGCGCCGGTCGAGATCGAGCGAGGCGGCGCGCTGACCACGCATCAACTCGATGTCCAGCTCGGCGCAGGCATCGGCGCTCAACAGGCAGATGTCCTCCTCGCCCACCTCGCCGGCGAGAAATTCCTTGGAGAGCGGTGGCCGGTCATAGGGCCACGCGTCCTCGCCGGCGACGATCCGGATCGGCTCCGCGAAGCCGCGTGAGCGCAACGCTTGGGCGGTCCTCGCCCCGGCCAGGCCTCCGCCGACGATCACCACGCCTGGATCGCTCACTTCTCGGCGGCCTCGTCGGACTCGATCGTGATCGAGTTGGTCGGACAGTCGTAGGTGGCGCGTTCCACCGCGCTCAGCTCGTCCTCGGAGACGTCGTCCTTCAGCAGGACGACGAGCCCATCGTCATCGACGTCGAAGACGCTGGGGGCGGCTATCAGGCAGTTGCCATACCCGCGACAGCTGTCGCGATCGACAAGCGCTTTCACCATGGCGTAGTTCCTCCTTCTCGCCGCTCAGCCGACCAGCCGCGGGGCAGCGGCTCCGGTCATCTCCGCCACCGCCTCGTGGAAGGTCGTGATGCGTCCCTCGGCGGAGTTGTAGATGTTGCGGGTGTACCCGCGCGACCTCGACAGGCGTCCGAGGTCGGTCAGGATCGCCACGTCCTCGTCGATCACGCGACAGAAGTGATCCCATTCGCCGTCGGTGCGTTCCTTCCACTTCTCATCGCCACCGTCCTCCGGACGCAGGTTGAGCCCCCAGGCGACGAGCACCGACTCACGCGGCGCCACCGGCCAGGCGGTCGTCACGTGCATGTTGTTCGGAAGGCAGTTGTAGACGGTTCCCGGGAATATGGAGGTGTGGTTCACGACCCCCTTGCGGAAGTCGTTGCGCTCGAGCGCCTTCTCGTAGCGGCCACGAATCGGGAGCATCGAGCTGGTGTGAGGCTTCATCACGCGTAGCGCCGCGTCGCGCCACAAGAGCCCGCCGTGCAGCGAGTCTTTGTGCGCGAAGGGCACGTGCCAGAACTCGTTGAACGCGTCGACGACCATCTTCCAGTTCGCGCCGATCTTCCAGCTGCGGAAGTAACCCGTCTCCAGGCGGGAGAAGTCATAGGAGTCGACTTCGGATTTCGCGGCCCCGAGATAGTCGTCGAAGGACGGTGCTTCATCTGAGAGCGCCAGCCATACGAAGCCCGCCCACTCGTGCACGCGCACCGCGGGCGCGCGCAGGCCCTCGACCTGCTCGGGGGCGAACGACTCCCTCAGCGGGATGTGGTCGACGACGCCACGGAGGTCATAGGAGAGACCGTGCCACGGGCACTTGAAGGAGCCCGTCGCACAATGGCCAGTTCCGTTGGCCAGCTTCGCGCCGCGATGTTGACACACGTTGTAGAAGGCAGCGAGCTCACCCTCGTCGGTGCGGGCGATCACGACCGACTCGTCGAGCTGCTCCCACACGGTGTAGTCGCCCGGCTCGGCCACGTCGGCGATCGGGCATGCCGGCAGCCAGCACTTGGGGAAGAGCAGACGCAGCTCACGCTCGAGCTGCTCTGGATCGGCGAAGTTCGAGACGTCGACGACCGACGGGGAGACAGGGCTCTGTAGAGCGTCACCCGCTCCGATCCGGTCCTGGGCGGGGCTGCCGGCGATGCCCTCGGGAAGCTCCAG
>DATBZG010000201.1:0-13205 GCA_036513335.1 Solirubrobacteraceae bacterium
GCACTGGGACGAGCTGATCGTGTTCGTGATCGTCGGCGTCGTCAGCCTCGCAGCCCTCGGGGTGGCCTTCGCGCACGTGATCCCCAACTTCGAGTCCACTGCCGCCTACGTGAACGCGGTGTTCCTGCCGGTGGTGTTCGTGTCGTTCTTCGTCTTCGACGACTCGCACGGCGCGCCCGGCTTCGTGCGCACGATCGCCGAAGCGCTGCCTCTGAAGCCGCTGATCGACGGGCTCTCCGGCGCGTTGGTCACCGGCTCAGGACTTGGTAGCCACCTAGACTCTCTGGCTGTGATCGCCATCTGGGGGGTGTTCGGGTTGTATCTCGCCGTGCGTGGCTTCGCCTGGGAGGGCTCGCGCGCATGAGCACAGCAACGAGCGGCGCCAAGCGATGAAGCAGCTGGCGGCGGGGGTGCACCAACTGCGCGGCTGGCCGCCCAACGCGATCAACGTGTACCTGATCGGCGACGTGCTGATCGACGCAGCCACCCGCCAGGGCGAGCAGCGGATCCTCAAGCAGATCGCCGGGCGCAGGCTGAGCGCACATGCGCTGACGCACGCCCACCCCGACCACCAGGGCTCGAGTCACGCGATCTGCGAACGGCTGAAGATCCCCCTCTGGTGCGGCCGGGGCGACGTGCCCGCGATGGAGACCCCCGGCGAGATCTCCAACTCACAGGCACCCGGCTGGCTGAACCAGCTCCAACAGCGCTTCTGGACGGGACCGCCCCACCCCGTCGCTCGCGTGCTCGCCGAGGGCGACGAGGTCGCCGGCTTCACCGTGCTCGAGACGCCCGGACACTCGCCCGGCCACGTCGCCTACTGGCGGGAGGCAGACGGCGTGCTCATCTTGGGAGACGTGCTCAACAACGTCAACGTGATGACCGGCATACCCGGCCTCCACGAGCCACCGGAGGTGTTCACCCCCGACCCCGCACGCAACCGCGAGTCCGCGCGCAGGCTCGCGAAGCTGCGCCCGCGGGTGACGTGCTTCGGCCACGGGGCGCCGCTGCGTGACCCGGGGAAGCTGGCCGACTTCGTGGCGCGGATGCCCGACTGAGCCGCGCCGGCGTGAGCGAGAGCATCTTCCTCCTCCAGGGCGAGCGCTTCGTGGGAACCGAGCAGGCACGCGGCCCCTGGGATCCGAGCGCACTTCACGGAGGCGCACCTGCAGCGCTCATCAGCACGGCCTTCGAGCGCATGATCGGAGATGGCGAGCTGCGCGTGGCTCGTCTCGGCTTCGAGCTCCTGCGCCCGATCCCGCAGGCCCCGCTGACACTCACCACAAGCGTCGTGCGCCCGGGCAGACGCGTGCGGGAGCTCGCCGCGGAGCTCACCACCGGCGCCGACGAGCACGGTGGGGGCGGCGAGGTCGTCTGCCGCGCCAGCGCACTGTGCGTGCAAGAGATCCCCGCCGACGTACCGCAGCCGACCACGACGGACGGCATCGATGAGACCTTTACGAGAAGGCTGGCCCCGCCGCAGGATGGGACACCTGTGCGCTTTGCCCTCAACGATTCCAGCGAGGCGAGCTTCGCCTCCACCGCAATGGAGATGCGCTGGCTCGACGACCCGCGTTCGCTGGGGCCAGCGCGGGTGTGGATGCGCCTGCGCCACCCGCTGCTGCCGGGCGAGCCGCTGACGCCGCTGGCTCGTCTCGCCGCGACGTCCGACTTCGGCAACGGCGTGAGCGCAGCGCTCCCGTTCGAGCGCTTCCTGTTCATCAACGCCGACCTCACGATCCACCTCCAGCGCCAGCCACGCGGCGAGTGGATCGGCCTGGACGCCCGCACGCTGCTACCCGCCGGCGGCACCGGGCTCGCCGAGAGCGTGCTGCACGACGAACACGGCCCCGTTGGCCGCGCCTTTCAAACGCTCGTCGTCCAGCCACGCTGAGCCACGATCTTCAGAAAACTGTTGCATGTGCAACTAATTTGCTACTGTCGACGTAGGCTCGTCCGACCGAGGAGAGCATCACCTTCGAAATGAGGAGATCCAATGTCATCACCTGAGAGCACCGCAACGCAGACCCCGCTCCCGACCGGAACGTGGAAGATCGACCCGGTCCACTCGAGCGTCGAATTCCAGGTCAAACACCTCGGGATCGCGACCGTCAAGGGCCAGTTCAAGGAGTTCGAGGGCACACTCGAGGTGACGCCCGACGGCGTCAACGCCCACGGCACCGTCGAGACGGCCAGCGTTGACACGCGCGAGCCCCAGCGCGACGGCCACCTTCGCTCCGCCGACTTCTTCGACGCCGAGAACAACCCGAAAATCACGTTCCAGTCGACCTCCGTGAAGGCGATCGACGACGAGGACTTCGAGATCGAGGGCGACTTCACGCTCCACGGCATCACGCACCCGCTGAAGCTGACCGCCACGCTCGAGGGCACCGAGACCGACCATGAAGGCCACCCCCGCGTCGGGGTCTCTGCGACGACCCAGATCAGCCGCGGCGACTACGACATGAAGTTCAACATGGCGCTCGGCTCCGGCAACGTCGTCGTCGGCGACAAGGTCAAGATCGTGCTCGACATCTCCGCCGTCAAGGCCGAGTAAGAAGCCACGCCGATGCTGTACGGGCCGCGTCGGAACCAGCGACGCGGCCTTGCGGCCGCCGGTAGGCGGCCTGTGTACATTGAGAGCCCCAGGGGGAGCTCAACGCACGATCGCGTCGCCGAGCGCCTCGTCGATCGCCTCGAGCGTGTCGGCGCTGAGCGTCACACCCGACGCGGAGGCATTCGCATGGACCTGCTCAGGACGGCTGGCGCCGACGATCGCCGATGCCACGTTCGGCTCGCGCAGGACCCACGCGAGCGCCAGCTGGACCATCGTCAGACCGGCATCGTCGGCGATCGCCCGCAGACGCTGCACCGCCTCGAGTACCGGCGGCGCGATCAGCCTGTCGATGAAGCCGCCCATGCTCTGGCTCGCAGCCCTGGAGTCCATCGGTGGCGGCTCGCCGGGGAGGTACTTGCCCGTGAGCACGCCCTGCGCGAGCGGCGACCAGACGATCTGGGAGATCCCCTCGCGCTCGCACAGTCCGATCACGTCCCTCTCGGGACCGCGCCACAGCATCGAGTACTGAGGCTGGCTGGAGACCCAGCGCTCCACGCCTTCCAGCGCCAGCGACTCCTCGATCTTCTCGGCCGGCCACTCGCTGAAGCCGATGTAGCGCGCCTTGCCCGAGCGCACCACCTCGCTCAGCGCAGCCATCGTCTCCTCGAGGGGCGTGTGACTGTCGTAGCGGTGACACTGGTAGAGGTCGACGTAGTCCGTCTGCAGCCGCTTCAGCGAGGCGTCGATCTGCTTGTGGATCTGCTCAGCCGACAGGCCACGGTCGGTGTCGGACATCGGGAAGTACACCTTCGTGGCCAGCACGTAGGAGGAGCGCTCGCGTCCGGAGAGCACCTCGCCGAGCAGCGTCTCAGCGGCTCCACGGCCGTAGACGTTGGCCGTGTCGATGAAGTTGATGCCGGCGTCGAACGCCGCATCCACGCAGTCCCGCGCGCGCTCGCGCTCCACGCCGCCCGAGTACGTCAGCCACGAGCCGAGGCTGATCTCGGATACCTCGATGTCGCTGCTGCCGAGCTTGCGCAGATTCATACTCGAGAGCACACTAGCGTCTGAGCACATGGCAGCGATAGACCCCAACCTGCACATCGCCTCCGTGCGGCTCGACGTCGGCGACCTGCCGCGCAGCGTCGACTTCTACGAGCGCGTGCTCGGGCTGCCCGTGATCTCCCGCGACGAGCACGGCGCAGAGCTCGGCCCCGACCCCGAGCGCCCCGCGCTGGTACTCCGCGGGATCGTCGCGCCGACGCCCCTGCAGCCGCGCGCCACCGGCCTGTACCACGTCGCCTGGCTTCACCCCTCCCGCGCCGCGCTCGCCGAGACCGTGCGGCGGATCGCCGGCGCCCGCTGGCAGTTCGAGGGCGCCTCAGACCACGGTGTCTCCGAGGCCCTCTACCTGAGCGACCCCGATGGCCTCGGCATCGAGATCTACGTCGACCGTCCGCGCGAGCTGTGGGAGCGCCCGCAGGACGGACGTGGCGTGACGATGTTCACGGCGCCGCTCGACGTGGAGGACCTGCTGGCACAGTTCAGCAGCGAGCCTGCGCCTTCCGTCGCTTCGGGCACGGGGATCGGGCACGTGCACCTGAAGGTCGCAGACGTCCCGCGTTCCGCCGACTTCTATCGCGACGTGCTCGGTCTGGACGAGCAGGCCCAGCTTCCCTCAGCGGCATTCCTCTCCGCCGGCGGCTACCACCATCACGTGGGCCTCAACTCGTGGCAGAGTCGAGGCGCGGCTCCGGCGCCCGACACCGCACCCGGCCTGCGCCGCGTCGAGTTCGAGCTCAGCGATCCCGACGCGTTGGCCGCACTCGAGCGCGGTCTCAGCGACGCCGCGTCCGCCGGTTCACAAACGCAGCCGGCGCAGGAGGACGACGAGCGCCTGTCGCTGCGCGACCCCGATGGGCAGCTGCTGAGTTTCACGGCGCGCTGACGCGGATTTGACTGTCCGATCGGGCGGCGATCATGCCGAACGTGGCCGGCCCACAGATCAGCGACGGCGGCTTCGGCGACCCCGGGATCTGGGCGCTCTTGCCCGGGGAGACGATCGAACGCAAAATGCTGCACGATCGCTATGGCGGGCGCACCCAGGGCGGTATCGCTCCGTCGACCAGATCGCCGAACGTGATGGTGTTCGCGGAGCCGGCTGCAGGCGAGCCGCATGGCTATTTCGACGGCTGGCGCGCAGACGGTTATTTTCACTACACGGGCGAAGGCCAGCGCGGCGACCAGCAAATGAAGTCTGGCAACGCTGCCATCCTTGAGCACGCGCGCAACGGCCGCGCTCTAAGGCTATTTACGGGTGCACGAGGACGTGTGTTGTATGAGGGCGAGTTTGAGCTAGCACCCGATGTTCCCTCTTACACCACCGACGCGCCCGAGACTGGAAATGGGCCCGTCCGTAACGTGATCGTATTCCGGTTGCAGCCGCTGGACATTCGCCCAAAGCCGAGCTCGTCGAAGCTCGACCAGCTCGGTGCCTCAGGGGTGGAGAACGTCCCTGTCGAGGAGCAGTGGACCGAGAAGGCTTTCGTGGCGCCGAGCCACAAAGCCTATGAGGCAGAACGGCGTGAGCAGGTCCTCGTGCTCGCCTACCGCGACCACTTGCTGAGCCAAGGCCATGAAGTCGTTCGACAAAAGATCCTGCCCCCGGGTGAGGCCAAGCCGATCTTCTCCGACCTTCTGGATCTCGCCACGAACACGCTGTACGAGGCGAAGGGCTCCGTCGAGCGCGGCGCGATCCGGATGGCAATCGGGCAGCTGCTCGACTACAGCCGCTTTCTCACACCCAAGCCGCGTCTGGCGGTGCTGCTCCCAAGTGAGCCACGCGCGGACCTGCAGGAGCTCTTGAAAAGCGCCGGCGTGAGCTTCGTCTGGCGCGAGCGCAAGAAGTTCGTGGACTCAGAACCTGTTTCAAAATAGGCGGTGCGGTTCTCAGCCGCCGCTTGACGCGGCGCCCAGGCGCTCGAGCTCCGCGGCCGAGAGCTCCAGCTCGGCGCACTCCAGCAACTCGCTCAGCTGGGCGGTGGAGGTGGCGCTCGCGATCGGGGCGAGCACGGTCTGTTGGGCCAGCAGCCACGCCAGTGCAACCGCTGCCTGCGAGCTCCCGTGTGCCGCCGCGATCTCATCCAGCGCGTCCAGCACCGCAAAGCCGCGCTCGTTGAAGTAGCTCTCGCGCACGCTCGCCGCGCGTGGGCTGTACACGTCCTCGCCTCCGCGCCGGTACTTGCCGGTCAGAAAGCCCATCGCCAGGCCGAAGTACGGGATGCACGCCAGGCCGCCCCTTCCGCACACGTGGGCCAGCTCGCCCTCGTACTCATCCCGCTCGAGCAGGTTGTACTGCGGCTGCAGCGCCACGTATGAGGCCATGCCCGCCTGCGCCCCCACCTCCAGCGCCTCGAGCAGGCGCGCGGCGCTGTAGTTCGAGGCGCCCGCGTGACGGATCTTGCCTTCGGCGATCAGTGCTCCGAACTCGCCGAGCGTCTCGCTCAGGGGCGTGTCCGGGTCGTCGCGGTGGGCGTAGTAGAGGTCCACCGTGTCAACGCCCAGCCGCTGCAGCGAGCCCTCGATCCCGCGCCTGATCGTCTCCCCGGAGAGCCCCTGCAGATCCGGCGCCACACCCACCTTCGTCGCGATCACGAGGCTGTCGCGGTTGCCGCGCGAGGCGATCCAGCGGCCGATGATCCGCTCGGACTCGCCCGGTCCGCCGGGACCGCGCCGCCCGTAGCTGTCGGAGGTGTCTATGAAGTTGCCACCCGCCTGGAAGTACGCGTCCAACACCGCGAACGAGCGCTCCTCGTCGATCGTCCAGCCGAACACGTTCCCGCCCAGACACAGCGGGAATACGTCCAGGTCGGTGCTCCCCAGGCGCGCCATGCGCTCAGGTTAGCCAGGCCGGCGGGCCGGCCGGCCGGCCGGCCTGGCTCGCTGGTTGCCTGCTACCGCCGTCTACCGGCCGCGAAGCTCTGCATCGGGGGCACGACCGCACGCATGCTCGACCCCATCTCAGCGCCCTCCACCGCTTCCTCATCGGCCGCGCCGCCTGCGTCGGCGGGCGCCTGGCTCGTGTCGATGCCGCGCAGGCGGTGCACGCGCCCAGCCACGGGCGCTTCCTCTCCCTCGACGCCACCGGCGACGAAGCGCTCCAGCGCCGCGAGGTCGCGCACGACCACGTTGACGACACCCTGGGAGGACTCCAGGACACCGCTGGCGAGCAGCAGCGGCTCGGCTCGCGCGAGGTGGCGGCGGCGCTCATAGACGGCCTTGGAGACGATCAGGTTGATCGTGCCCAGCTCGTCCTCGAACAGCAGGAACATTGTCCCCTTGGCCGTTCCCGGCCGCTGCCTGGCGATCACCAGTCCCGCCACCGCCACCCGCGAGCCGCTCGGCAGATCCGGGAGCTGGGCGCTGGTGACGAGCTCACCCACCTCGCTCGGGACACTGAGGCGCTCGCGCAGGATCGCCAGCGCGTGCCCGCCGATCGTCACCCCGCTGGTCGAGTAGTCGGCGATCAGCCGCTGCCAGCGTCCGAGCGGGCGCAGGCGTGGCGCCTCGGGCAGCGCCAGTGGCAGCGCGAGCTGGATCCCCTCCCCCATCGGCGCATCCGCCCCGCCGCCCGCGGCTGCTCGCCCGAGCGTCTCAGCCGGCGTCGCCATCCCTAGCTGCCACAGCGCCGCACGCCGGTCCTGCGGCCTGACGAATTGGGTGGCGGGGGCGCTCAGCAGCCCGTCGCAGGCACCGGACCAGGCCAGCTGTTCGAGCGTCTTGCGACTTGCGCCGGCGCGCCCTGCCAGCGCGCCGAGGTCGATGTAAGGCCCGCCCCGCTCACGCTCGGCCACGAGCTCGCTCACCTCCGAGCCTGCCACGCCCTTGATGTAGCCGAGGCCCAGACGCACGCCTCCCTGCTCGACCGTGCACTGGGCTTGTGAGACGTTCACGTCGAGCCCCAGCACCGGGATGCCTCTGTTCTCAGCCTCGTGCACAAGGCTGTCGGGGGCGTAGAAGCCCATCGGCTGCTCGTTCAGCAGCGCGCACAGGAACTCCGCGCCGTAGTGGACGCGCAGCCACGTGGACTGGTAGGCGAGCAGGCCGAAAGCGGCGCTGTGCGCCTTTGGGAAGCCGAAGCCCGCGAAGCCCTCGACCATCTCCCACACCCGTTGCGCCGTGGCCTGGTCGGTCGGCGCGCCGGTTCTGCGGCCGTTGCGCAGCGCCCCCTCGATGAAGCGCTCGCGATGGGTCTGCAGCAGCTCGTGCGAGCGCTTGCGGCTCATCGCGCGGCGCAGCCCGTCCGCCTCGCCGGGGGTGAAGCCGGCGAACGCTTCCGCCACCTGCATCACCTGGTCCTGGAAGATGATCGTGCCGAGCGTCTCCGACAGCACCGGCTCGAGCGTCGGGTGGTCGTAGGGGATCTCATACGAGGGGTCTTCGCGCAGGCGCTGGCGGCGGGCGATGTAGGGATTGATCGCCCCTCCCTGGATCGGGCCGGGCCGCACGATCGCGACCTGCACCACCAGGTCGTCGAGGTTCTCCGGGCGCGTGCGGCGGATCGACTGCATCTGCGCGCGGCTCTCGATCTGAAAGACGCCGACCGTGTCGGCCGCACGGATCGCCGCGAACGTGTCCGGATCGTCGAACGGGATGCGTGAGAGGTCGATCCGCTCCCCGTGCACGCGCGCGATCTCCTCCACGCAGCGCTCCACCGCCGAGAGCATCCCCAGACCCAGCAGGTCGATCTTCAGAAAGCCCGCGTCCGCGCACGAGTCCTTATCCCACTGCACCATCTGGCGCCCCTCCATCGCGGCGGGCACCACCGGGCAGCAGTCGATCAGCGGCCTGGTCGCGATGATCATCCCGCCCGAGTGCTGCGAGAGGTGCCGGGGCAGTCCATAGGCCTGCTCGACCAACCGCGCCAGCCAGCGCCAGCGTTCGGAGGAGAGCGCCGGCGCTCCCGATCCATCGCCCGCTGCTGACTCTGCGCCGGCGAGCGAGGCGGCGATTTCCGACTCGGCGGTGTGGTGGGCGGGACCGTGCCCATCTGCGCCTCGAGCGGCACGCTCGATCTCGCCGTCCGGCAGCCCGAGGACCTTGCCCAGCTCGCGGATCGCCCCGCGTGCGCGGAATGTCGGGAAGGCCGCCACCAGCGCCGCGTGCTCGCGTCCGTAGCGCTCGTGCACGCGCGGTATCAGCCGCTCGCGGATGTCGCGCGGGAAGTCCAGATCGATGTCCGGCAGCCCTTTCAGGTCCTCGTGCAGGAAGCGCCCCAGCGCCAGCTTGCCGGCGACGGGGTCGATGTGGGAGAGCCCCGTTAGGTAGCAGACGAGCGAGGAGACCGAGGAGCCCCGTCCACGGCCAGGAGCCAGCAGCGCGCGCACCGAGTCCGGCCCGCGCACCTCCAGCGCCACCTCGCGCGCCAGCTCGAGCATGTTGTGGTGCAGCAGGAAGAAGCCCGCCAGCCCGAGTCGGTCGATCACGCGCAGCTCCTGCTCCAGCCGTGCCTGAGCCTCCAGGCGATCGGCGCCTGCACCCGATGGGAGCCGTCGGACATGGTCGGGCCCGTAGCGCTCCTCCAGGCGCAACCAGCACAGCTCTGCCAGGCGTCGCGAGGAGTCCTCGTCCTCGGCGCCCGGATAGCGGTAGCCGAGATCCTTGCTCAGGTCGAACGTCAGCCGCTCCGCCAGCTCGAGCGTCTCGCGGACCGCCTCGGGATGGTCGACGAAGCGGCGGACCATCGCCTCCGGGCTACTCAGCACATGGCTGTGGTTGCCGCGCCGCAGCGGCTCGGAGGCGTCGAGCGTGCTGTGGTTGGCGAGCGCCACGAACGCGTCCTGCAGCTCTGCCCTGCTGGGCGCGTGCGCATGAACGTCGCCAGTGGCCACGCACCTCACCCCCAGCCGCCGGGCGCTCGCCGCGAACGCGCGGTTGCGGACACGATCGTGGCGGGCATACGGGCGCTGCAGCTCCACGTACAGCTCCCGGGGACCGAACGCGTCCAGCAGCCGCGTGACGATCCCCTCGCCGGCGCCGGCGGGCGGGTCGAGCACTGAGCGTGAGGCGCAGCCGGTCAGGCACACGAGCCCCTCCGCGTGCTCTGTCACCGCCCGGACGTCCACCCATGGCTCCGTGCGCTCGCGTCCTTGAGCGCGATCGCGGGTGTGACTGTGGGCGAGCGTGATGATCCGGCAGAGGTTGCTCCAGCCGCGCTCGTCGCGCACGAGCAGCGTTATGTGCCTCCGGTCGGCGTGCTCAGCGCGCTCGCCGACGCTTGCAGCCGGTGTGTCGAGGATGTCCAGCTCCGCGCCGTGGATCGCTCGCACCCCGCAGTCCGGGGCGATCTGGGCCAGCTCCATCGAGCCGGAGACCGAGTTGTGATCGGTCAGGGCGAGCGCCACGTGCCCGCGCTCCGCCGCCGCCCGGGCCAGCTCCTCGGGCAGCGAGACGCCGTCCAGGAACGAGTAGGCCGAGTGGCAGTGCAACTCCACATAGGGCGGCGTGGGCGGCATCTACGGTCCCTGAAGAAACCAGCTGCCGCTGCAAAGGTCGTGGAAGACGACGAGGTTGCGCCCGCGCTCGCCGACGAGCTCCCAGTAACGGCGGCGCAGGGGCTGAGCGGTCCACCAGCGGTCCTCCACCAGCCAGGACTCGCGCAACGAGTCGATCGCTTCGCCGTTAACCTCCACCGGATGACCGGAGCTGGCTGGCTCCAATCGTACGCGGGCTGGACGGGGAGGGTTAAGGGCACGGGCGCTCACGGCGAGCTCACTCGGGGATCGGCGCGAGCACGACCCTCCGCTCCGGCACGCGCGAGTCGGGGTCCACGCAGACCGCGCGGAGTGCCGCCTGCTGTCCGGCGACGGCACGCATCTGGGCGACCGCCTGGCGCAGCCGGGTCGTGCGGGCGGCGCGATCCTGGTCGAGCAGCGCGCCCTGCTCGCTCGCCGGGGGGCCGAAGAGCTCCACGGTCAGCCCCAGCTCCGACGCTGGAGCCGGCAATAGCAGCAGGCGCACAGACAGGGCCAGCCAGATGCGCTCGCGGTCACTGAGCGCCTGGCGGAAGACCACCCGCTCGCGCCAGCCACCCCCCGCGGCCAGGCGGGCGGAGAGCGTGACCGCGCGCAGCGTTCGCCCGCGGCGCTCCGTGCAGGCCAACAGCCGGTCCACCAGCACGCTCAGCACCCGCTTCAGCGCCTCTCCCGAGCTCGCGTCCCCCACGCCCATCGACTCGCTCAGGCGCTCCTGCAGAACCCTTCCCCTCACCAGGCTGTCACGCATGCAGGCCAGCCGGTAGGCGAGCGCTCCCGCGGCGCCGAAGCGGTCTGTGACCGGCGCTCGACCCAGCTTCACCAGCTCGCCGAGCGTGCGCACGCCGAGACGGCGCAGCGGCGCCACGAGCATCGCCGTCTCCTCCCGATAGCCGAGCAGGTCGACCGGCCGACCGGCGAGCCAGCGGCGTGCCTGCCTGTCATCGAGCACCAGGGGCCGGCGTGAGCGCATCGCCATTGCCGCCGCCAGCGCACAGAAGCGCGTCGGCGCACCGCCGATGCGCGCGGGACGACCGAGGGCGCTGCGGGCCGCAGCGATCGTCGCCTCTCCCGTGCCGTGGAGCCGCCGCAGCCCGTCCGTCTCGAAGTAGGCCAGCCCCGGGCCCGCCGGCTCGACCGCGGCGCCGATCGACTCCAGCGCCCCGAGGAGACGCTCCCACCTCTCAGCCACCAGCACGGGGTCGGGAGTCACCAGCACCAGCTCCGGACAGCGGGCGAGCGCCTCGCCGAGCAGCATGCCCCGCTCCACACCGCAGGCCTCCGCGGCTCCCGAGACCTCCCCCACGCGCTGTTCGGAACCCACCAGCGGCGCCAGCGCCAGCGCCCGCCCCGTCAGCGTCTGCCTGGCCATCTTCGCCCCCTCGCCGGCAGCCACCACCAGCTCAAAGCGAGGTATGTAAACGCACACGACCATACGAACACACGTTCGCATGGAACAGGCTCCGTGTCAACTCACGGAGGAGAAGTCGGACCTAGTCCATCGTCAACGGCCCCTCGGCGGATCCGCTCAGGAACTGGCGTACGAACGGATTCTCCGAGGAGAACATCGTGGCGGCATCGCCCGCTTCGACGATCCGCCCGCGCCACAGCACGGCGATGTATTCGCCGATCTGGCGCGCTGAGGCGATGTTGTGTGTGACAACGATGTAGGTGCCTTTGTAGAGCTGGTGCATCTCCTGGATCAGGTCGCAAAGGAGCGCGGTGCGCACCGGGTCCAGGCCCGAGTCAGGCTCGTCGAAGATCACGATGTCCGGTTCCATCACCAGGGCGCGCGCGAACCCGGCGCGCTTGCGCATCCCCCCGGAGAGCTGCGAGGGCGCGTCGTCCATCGCGTCGGACAGGCCCACGTCGGCGAGCCGTTCGCGCACGCGCTCGGCGATCACGGACTCGGAGTAGTCGGTGTGCTGGCGCAGCGGGAAGGCGACGTTGTCGAACACCGACATCGAGCCGAACAGAGCGCCGTCCTGGAAGAGCACGCCGATCTTGCGCCGCATCGCCAGCAGGTCGGGCATCGTCAGCTTTTTGACGTATTTGCCTTTCACCACGACGTCGCCCGAGTCGGGGAACATCAGCCCGATGATGTGCTTGATCAGCACGCTCTTGCCGGTTCCCGAAGGCCCCAGCACGACCGTGATCTTGTCATCGGGGAAGGCGACGTTCAGCCCGTCCAGAACCGATACTCCACCCAGGCGCTTGTGCACGTCCAGGCAGCGGATCGACCATTTGTCGTCGTCCGGATCGCCGGCGAAGTCGACGTCGGTCACGTGGTACTGGTGGCGATCCTCGGCCATCACTTTTCCTTGTATACCACCTTGGGGAATTCGCTCGTTTCGCCGTTGAACGTGAACGGGCTCTGCTTGACGCAGGAGGGCGCCGGCACGTCGTTTTCGGTTTCAGGCTTGTTGGCGACTTTGAACTGGATCAGTTTTTCGATGATTTCTTCGGACACCGTTTCGTTTGCCGGCCCCGTGACGGACGGCGCCGAGTTCGCGCAGGAGCTCGAGCTGAACACCGGCAGTCCGCTGGCCAGCGATTTGTAGGCGCCGGAGTGCGGGTAAGCGTTCGCGCGCGCGGTGCCGACCGGGCTCGGATAGATCGCAAGGCTCTGTGGGCTGAGCACGTTCATCGTCGTCAGCAGATGGAGCTTGGGCCCTTCGCCGAGGGTGTTGGCGTCGCCTTCGCTCGCCTCCGAGGCGGCGGCGAGGTTCGCGAAGAACGCCTGCAGCTCCGGCACGTATTCGCCTGTGTACTGGAGGAACGGGTCGAGGTTGTGCAGCACCGGCCTGAAGTTTTCGAGGACGGGGGTGGTCAGATCGAGAGACTTCTTCAGGTCGGGCAGGCCCGTCTTGGCCGCCTTCGTCAGCGGGCCGAGCGAGGTCAGGAACTTGTTCAGTTCGGGCGCGAACGGCTTGGCGGCGTGCAGCAGCGAGGAGAGCTGGCGCTCGGTCGGCTGGAATTCCTTGAAGTAGGGGTCGGCGATCGCCTCGAAGCGGTCGACTTCTTTGAGCGCCGTGCGCGATTTGTTGGCGAAGCCCGGCAGCGCGCGGACCGCGGCCGCGAACGCCTTGCTCGCTTCGGCGGCCGCGTGGAACGTG
>DATBZG010000202.1:0-29335 GCA_036513335.1 Solirubrobacteraceae bacterium
AAGCGCGCGGCGCTGACCGGGTTCTCGGCGTCACAGACGAGCAGCGCGAGGTCGGGGTTGCCGCTGGGCTTGATCCCGCACGTCACGCCGGCCGCACGGAAGCCGGCGGGCAGCCCGGAGTCGAGCGCCAGCTCGCGAACGTGCCCGGGCACCGGCACCCAGCGCGAGCGGAAGAAGGGCGGCGGCGGTCCGTCGGAGCTCCGGTCGCCGTACACGTCTTTGCCGGCGCTCATAGGAGTCCTCGCGTCTCCGGATAGCCGAACATGAGGTTGAGGTTCTGCACGGCCTGGGAGGAGGTTCCCTTCCAGAGATTGTCGATCGCGCCGAAGGCGATCACCTTTCCTGTGTGCTCGTCGGCAGCGGCGAACACGCGGCAGTAGTTGGTCTCGCGCACCTCGAGCACGCCCGGCGGCCCGTCCAGCAGGAGCTCGACGAACGGCTCGTCGTTGTAGGCCTCGAGGTAGATCACGCGCAGCTCCTCGGCCACCACGGGACGCGTGGTGGTGACGTAGCAGCTCGCCATCTCGCCCTGGTCGAGCGGCACGAGGTGCGCTTGGAACTGGACCTTGATGTCCGGGGGGGCGGTGTCCTCCTGCGGGCACGATGGGGATGCGAGCGCGTGCAGCTGCTCCTCGATCTCGGGCGTATGCCGGTGCGCGGCGACCTTGTAGGGGACGATGTTCTCGCCGGCCATCGACAGGTGGGTGGTCTCGTCGAACACGCGCCCGGCGCCGGAGATGCCCTGCTTGGCGTCGATCACCACGTCGGCGATCAGCCCGGCGCGCGCGAGCGGCGCGAGCGCGAGCAGTGACGCGGTCGGGTAGCAGCCGGGGTTGGCGACGAGCGCAGCGCCGGCGATGCGCTCGCGGTGCAGCTCGGTCAGTCCGTAGACGGCTTCGTGCATCAGCTCTGGCCGTGGGTGCTCGCCGTACCAGCGTTCGTAGCTCGCCAGCGAGCTCAGGCGGAAGTCGGCGCTGAGGTCGACCACGCGGATGCCGCGCTCGCGCAGCGCCGCGACGGTGGGCGCGGCGGCTGCGTGCGGGTAGGCGACGACGGCGGCGTCGACGCCATCGAGACTTCCGACGTCGAGCTCCTGGAAGCTGAGCGGCACGCGGTAGCGCGGGTAGACCTCCCGCAGCTCGCGCCCGAGCTCTGAGCGTCCTGTGATCGCGACGAGCTCGAAGTCGGGGTGGCGCCAGAGCAGGTGCGCGGCGAGCGCCCCGGTGAACCCCGTGGCGCCGGCGACGATCGTCCGTGGCGCATTCGTGGCCATCGGCTGGACGGGAACCCTAGCCACGCAGCTCACCCCCCAGCTCCTGTAGCGCGGCGACGATCTTGGCGCGCACAGGCTCGATGTCCTCGTCGGTGAGGGTGCGCTCGATCGTCCGGAAGGAGAGCGCCAGCGCGAGCGAGCGACGCCCCTCCCCCACCTGCTCGCCGCTGTAGACGTCGAACACGCGCACCTCCTCGAGCACCGCGCCCGCGGCGGCGCGCACGCGCTCCAGCGCTGCATCCGCGGTGACGGAGTCGGGTAGCGTGACCGCCAGGTCCTGGCGCAGCGCCGGGAACGGCCCGAACGCGCTGAACTCCACGACCGGCGAGACCAGGTCGGCGAGCTTGCCGAGGTCGATCGCGAAGGTGGCCGTGCGCTGCAGGTCCCAGGCGCCGGCGACGAGCGGGTGCAGCTCGCCGAGGAAGCCCAGGCGCAGGGGCTCGGAGCCGCCGTCGGCGCCGGCGAGCGCGGAGCCCGGTGCGGGCGATGCGAGCACGTTGGCGCTGCGCCCGGGGTGCAGGAACGGCCAGTCCTCGCCTGCCTCCACCGACCAGCGCAGACCGAAGCGCTCGAGCAGCCCTTCGAGCAGCGCCTTTGCCGCGAAGAAGTCGGCCTGCGGGGACTCGCCGCGCCAGGATTTGGATGCCCGTCCACCCAGGGCGCCGCTGAGCAGCACCCCGAGGGCGTGGTGCTCGTCGGCGGGGAGCGCGCCTGGCTGCCCCGGCGTGGATGCCCGGTAGACGGTGCCGGACTCGAAGATCGCCAGATCCGGTCCGTTACGCGAGACGTTGTGCCGCGCTGCATCCAACAGCGAGCCGAGCAGCGTCGGTCGCATCACCGACTGTGCGTCTGAGAGCGGGTTCTCGAGGGTGAGCACCCGGCGGAGCGGGTGCTCCGCACCGATCAACAGACGGTCGAGCAGCTCCGGGTCGGTGAAGCTCCAGCCGACGATCTCGTACAGGCCGCGGCCCACGAGCGCGTCCTCGGCGGCGCGCCGTACACGCTGGGGGTGGGTGAGCTTGCCGGCGGCGCCACGGCGCGCGGGGAGCGTCGCCGGCAGGCGCTCGAGGCCGTCGATGCGCGCGACCTCCTCGATCAGGTCGATCTCGCGCGTGACGTCGTCGCGTCGCAACGCGGGGACGGTGACCTCGAGGCCACCGGCGCGCGCTTCGGTCGCGAAGTCGAGCGCGTTCAGGATCTCTGCCTGGCGCTCGATCGCCACATCCACGCCGAGGATCGCGCGCACGCGCGCCTCGCGCAGACCGAGTTGAAGCCTGCCCGCGATCCAGTCGGCGTCCTTGAGGCCCACGTCGATCGTGCCGGGGGCGGCGGTGGCGCCGCAGAGGTCGATCATCAGCTGCGTGGCGAGTGCCTGGGCCTGTAGGCACTGCTCGGGCTGAAGGCCCTTCTCGAAGCGCGTCGAGGCCTCGCTGCGCAGGGCGAGGGCCCACGAGCTGCGGTGGATGTTGGGGCCGTTCCAGGTGGCGACCTCCATCAGGACACGCGTCGTCTCAGGCGCGACCTCCGAGCGCGCGCCGCCCATCAGTCCTGCGATCGAGGTGGGGCCGTCGGCGTCCTCGATCAGGACCATCTCGGCGTCGAGCCTGCGTGTCTGACCGTCGAGCGTCTGCACGTGCTCGCCCTCGTGTGCGCGGCGTACCGTCAGACGCGCGCCGGCGATGCGATCGAGGTCGAAGGCGTGCAGCGGCTGCCCGCTGAGCAGCATCGCGTAGTTGGTGATGTCGACGACGTTGTTGATCGGTCGCTGGCCTGCCGCCATCAGACGCGCCTTCAGCCACGGCGGCGAGGGTGCGATCGTGACGTCCTCGAACACGCGTGCGGTGAAGCGCGGGCAGAGGTCGGCGCACTCCACGAGCACCTGCACTCCGGCGACGGAACCGGTGGAGCCGAGGTCAGCGCTCCACGGGGCGTCGCTGAGGGGCGCGCCGGTGGCTGCGTGCAGCTCGCGTGCGACGCCGTAGACGCCGAGGCAGTCAGGGCGGTTGGGCGTGATCTCGAGCTCGAGCACGTCCGCTGAGATCGCGAGCAGCTGATCGAGTGGTGTGCCGGGCGCGAGCTCGGCGTCGAGCATCTGCCCATCGAGCACGAGGATGCCCTCAGAACCAGCACTGATCTCGAGCTCTGACTCGGAGAGGATCATGCCTTCGGAGACGACGCCGCGCAGCTTCGCCTGCTTGAGCTTCGTGCCGTCGGGCATCACGGCACCTGGCCGCGCGACGGCGACAGTCTGACCGGCGGCGACGTTGGGCGCGCCGCAGACGATCGTCACCGGAACCTCGTCTTCTGAGCCGATGTCGACCTCGCATACCTTCAGCCGATCTGCGTCGGGGTGCTGCTCGGCGCTCAGCACGCGCCCGACGACGAACCCCTCGGGCGAGGGCACGCCGTGGTGGTGGATCGCCTCGACCTTCGTGCCGGTCATCGTCAGCCGCTCCTCGATCTGGTGCACGTCCAGATCGGGGTCGCAGTATTCGCGCAGCCACGGCAGCGGCACCTTCACGAGAACTGCTCCAGGAAGCGGATGTCATTCTCGTATGGGAGGCGCAGGTCGGGGATGCCGTGCTTGAGCATGGCGATCCGCTCGACCCCCAGCCCCCATGCGAAACCCTGGACCTTCTCAGGGTCATAGCCGGGCGCGTTGGCCGCGGTGGTGGGCACGTGGGAGTAGACGTTGGGGTCGACCTCGCCGGCGCCGAGGATCTCCAGCCATCCCTCGCCCTTGCACAGGTAGCAGCGCGAGCCGTCCTTGAGAAAGCCCTTGCCGCCACAGTGAAAGCACGAGACGTCGACCTCCACGGAGGGCTCGGTGAAGGGGAAGAAGTGGGGGCGCAGCCGGACGTCGCGCTCGTCGCCGAAGATCGCCTTGGCAAAGGACAGCAGCGTGCCCTTCAGATCGGCCAGGGTGATGTCCTCGTCGACCGCGAGGCCCTCGATCTGGTGGAACTGGGGCGTGTGGGTCGCGTCGAGGTCGCGCCTGTAAACGCGACCGGGGATCACCACGTAAAGCGGCGGAGGGTGCGCTTCCATGGCGCGCACCTGCATCGGCGAGGTGTGCGTGCGCAGCACCAGCTCGTCCTGCGGCGCGAGCACGCTGGCCCCGTCCTGGGCGACGTAGAAGGTGTCGCTGCGCGCCCGCGCGGGGTGCGTGGGGCTGTGGTTGAGCGCGTCGAAGTTGTAGTGGACGGTCTCGATCTCAGGGCCCTCCATGATCGTGAAGCCGAGCCCCAGGAAGATGTCTTCCAGCTCGCGGCGCGTGGCGCTGAGGACGTGCAGGCGCCCGATCGGCTGCGGCGGGGTGCCGGGGAGCGTCACGTCGACGCGGTCGGTGAGCAGGCTCTGCTCGAGCTCCCCGACAGCCATCTCCTCGGTGCGTGCCTGGATCAGCGCCTCGAGTGCCTGGCGTGCCTGGTTTGCGGCCTTGCCGACGGCGCCGCGTTCCTCGGGCGCGAGCGAGGCGACGCCGCGCAGGATCTGCGGCAGCTCGGCCTTGCGGCCGAGGTAGCGCACGCGCAGCTCCTCGAGCTGGGCGCTGGTGGAGGCAACGGCGACCGCGCCCTGCGCCTCGCCCTGTAGCGCCTGAATCCGATCGATCATGACGCGGGGACCGTATCGTTGGGGCGGGCGGGAGAGCGATCCGGTCGGCGGGTCATCTCGTACAGCGCCACGGTGGCGGCCATGGCGGCGTTGAGCGAGTCGGATGCGATCGGGATGCGTGCGACGCGGTCACACGCGGCCGTGACGGTGTCGGGCAGGCCCTCGCGCTCGGAGCCCACGAGCAGCGTGACAGAGCCCTCCCCGGCCTCGCCTGCGTCCTCGCGGGGACCGTTGGCGTGCGGCGCGCGTAGCGTCTCCGGTGCGTCGGCGGCGAGCGCGATCAGCTCGCCGGGCAGTTCGTGCAGGTCGTTGACGTGGGCGAGCCTGACGCTGAAGATCGCCCCCATGCTCGCGCGCACGGCCTTCGGCCCGTGGGGGTCCGCGCAGCCGGGCCCGAGCGCGACGCAGGAGGCGCCGAACGCCTGCGCGGAGCGCAGCACGGTGCCGACGTTGCCGGGATCCCCGACACGGTGCAGGTAGACGCACAGCGGCCCCGTGGCGGGCGCCCATTGCTGCTCGTAGACGGCCATTACGCGAGTGCCGGAGCCGAGCGCGGAGACGCTCGCCAGCGCGGAGCGCTCGACGTCGTGGAACGCGTCCTCGCCGAGGCCGGAGCCGGCGAGCCGGTAACCCTCGAGTGCCGGCCGCCCGGCACGCTGGGCAGCGGCGATCAGGTCCTCGCCTTCGGCCAGAAAGGTGGCGCTGCGGGCACGCTCACGCTTCGTGTGCAGGCGCCGCACGGCCTTCAGTCGGGGGTTCTGGGGGGATGCGATCTGACTCATGCGCTCGATGCTCGGTGTCTGTCCTTGCTCGTGCCAACAAAAAGGGCGCCGTCCTTTTCAGGAGCGACGCCCGGGAGGCTGTCTGTCGTTTGCCGGGTCCCCGGCCGATCCGGGTCAGGCAGCCGACGCCTCGCGGGCGACCTCGGCGAAACGTCGGAAGGTGTCGGCGTCGCGCACGGCGATGTCGGCGAGCACCTTGCGGTCCAGCTCGACGCCGGCCAGTTTCAGGCCGTGCATCAGCTGCGAGTAGCTCATGCCGTTGATGCGCGCGGCGGCGTTGATGCGGGTGATCCACAGGCGACGGAAGTCGCGCTTGCGGTTACGGCGGTCGCGATAGGCGTAGGCGTCCGCCTTCAGCAGCGCCTCCTTTGCCCTGCGGTAGTTCGAGTGCGCCTCGCCGCGGAAGCCCTTCGTCTGCTCGAGGACCGCGCGACGCTTCTTGCGGGCGTGCACGGAGCGCTTGACGCGGGTCACTTGCCCACCCCCAGCAGTCGCTTCACGCGCGGCGCGTCGTCCTTGGAGAGGATCGCCGGCTCGCCGAGCTGACGCTTGTGTTTGGGCGACTTCTTCTCGAGGATGTGGCTCGTGAAGGCGTGCCGACCGCGCACCTTTCCGGTGCCGGTGACTTTGAAGCGCTTCTTCGCGCCTGAGTGGGTCTTCATCTTGGGCATGGCTTCTCGGCCGAGGATTATGACACGGTGCTGCCCGCGGCAGCGGTTCCGCTGTCCCCGAGCGGTGCATCGGCGTTCGTCTCGGGCTCCTCGGCGACAGGCTCGGGAGCGCTCTCGGGCTCCTCGGCCGCAGGCTCTTGCGTGGTAGGCGGGGGCTCGGAGACCGGCTCGGAGGAGGCGGAGCCAGACTCCAGCGCGGACTCGAGCGCCTCCTCGGCGACGTCCCCCTGCGCGTCGGCGGGAAACACCTCGTCGGCGGCCTCTGCACTGTCGGCCTTACCGGCGAGCACGGCTTTAGAGGGGGCCATCATCATCGTCATATTGCGCCCTTCCTGCATCGGGCGCTGCTCGACGACGCCGAGCTCTGAGAGCTCTTCGGCGAGGCGGTCGAGGATCGCGGTGCCGCGCTCTGGGTGGGTGACCTCGCGGCCGCGGAACATGATCGTGACCTTGACCTTGTCCTTGTGGCGCAGGAAGCGCTCGACGTGGTGCTTCTTGGTGTCGTAGTCGTGCTCGGCGATCTTCGGGCGGAACTTGATCTCACGCACGGTGATCTGCTGCTGGTGCTTGCGCGCCTGCTTGACCTTCTGGGCCTGCTCGTACTTGTACTTGGAGTAGTCGAGCACGCGGCAGACCGGCGGGCGCGCCTCAGGGGCGACCTCAACGAGGTCCAGGTCGCGTTCCTGGGCGAAGGCGAGCGCATCGGGTGTCTTCAGGACGCCGATCTGCTGGCCCTCGTCGTCGATCAGACGCACCTCGGGCACGCGAATGCGCTCGTTGATCCTGGTGGTGTCCCGCTCGGGCGGGCGCCGGTCAAAGCGGCGTGGGACCGGCACTAGCTGTAGTTACCGCGCGTCAAGCGAGCGTCAGGCTTGGCGTTCTGAGGATTTGCCGGGCTGCAATGGACGGGATTATAGCTGTCCCAGCAGCCGCTGTGCGAACTCTTCTGTGGACTCGCCGCCAAGGTCCCCCCCGTGGTGCTCGCGTACGGACACTGCTCCGTCTGCCTGCTCGCGCTCGCCCACAACCAGCATGTACGGGATCTTGCGCAGCTCCGCGTCGCGAATCTTGCGTCCGATCGACTCGTTGCGGTCGTCCACATCCACCCGCAGCCCCTTCACGCGCAGCGCGTCTCTGACCCCCTGCGCGTAGTCGCCGAAGCGCTCTGAGACGGCGAGCACGATCGCTTGTACGGGCGCGAGCCACAGCGGCAGCTCGCCCGCATAGTGCTCGATCATGATCCCGATGAAGCGCTCGTAGGAGCCGAGCATCGCGCGATGGATCATCACGGGCGTGTGCTCCTGGTTGTCCGCGCCGGTATAGGTCAGCTGGAAGCGCGCGGGCATCGAGTAGTCGAGCTGCACCGTTCCGAGCTGCCAGGAGCGACCGAGCGAGTCGGTCATGTGCATGTCGATCTTGGGTCCGTAGAAGGCGCCGTCGCCGGGGTTCAGCTCGTAGGCGAGCCCGAGGTCCTCCAGCGCGCGCGTGAGCTTCTCCTCGGCGCGGTCCCACAGCTCGTCGTTGCCGATCCGCTTCTCCGGGCGCGTGGAGAGCTCGAGGCTCACCTGCAGGTCGAACTTCTCGTAGGTGGCGAAGGCCATCTCCAGCGCGCCTCTGACCTCGTCCTCGACCTGCTCCTCGGTGCAGAAGATGTGCCCGTCGTCCTGAGCGAAGTGCCTGACGCGCAGGAGCCCGTGCAGCACGCCTGAGGCCTCGTTGCGGTGCAGCAGCCCGGGCTCTGAATAGCGCACGGGGAGGTCGCGGTAGGAGTGGCGCGTGTGACCGAAGAGGTGGCAGTGCCCGGGGCAGTTCATCGGCTTGACCGCCATCTCGTGACCCTCGGCCTCGAGCGTGAACATGTTCTCGCGGTACTTTTCCCAGTGCCCGGAGATACGCCACAGCTCGGCGTCGAAGATCTGCGGCGTCTTCACCTCGGTGTAGCCGCGCTGCAGACCCATCTCGCGCGAGAGCGCCACCAGCGAGTTGAAGACGGTGGTCCCCGCGCCGGTCCAGAAGGCGGCGCCGGGCGATACGTCGGAGAAGCTGAAGAGCCCCAGCTCGCGCCCGAGCTTGCGGTGGTCGCGCGCCTTCGCCTGCTCGATGCGCTCGAGGTGCTCCTCGAGCTCTGCCTTGGTGAAGAAGGCGGTGCCGTAGATGCGCGTGAGCATCGTGCGGTTGGAGTCCCCACGCCAGTAGGCGCCGGCGAGCGAGGTCAGCTTCACCGCACCGATCGTCTTGGTCGTGGGCGCGTGCGGTCCGCGGCAGAGGTCTGTGAAGGGGCCGTTGGTGTAGAGCGAGACGCTCTCCAGGGGCCGGCGGTGCAGGCTCTCGCGCGCGGCGGTGACGAGGTCGTCGATCAGCTCCACCTTGTAGTCCTGCTGCTCTGCGAGGAAGCGCTCGCGGGCCTGCCCCACGGACACGTCCTGGCGCTGGAAGCTCTCGGCGGCCTTGATGTGCGCGCGCATGCGCTCTTCGATCGCGGGGAAGTCCGCCTCGGAGAGCGAGACGCCCTCGGGGAACTCGAAGTCGTAGTAGAAGCCGTTCTCGATCGGCGGCCCGATCGAGATCTTGACGCCCTCGTAGAGCTCCATGACCGCGGCGGCGAGCACGTGCGCGGCGTCGTGGCGGATCAGCTCGAGGGCCTTCGGCCCGCTTTTATTGGTGAGGACAGCGAGGTGGGCGCCGTCGGGCAGTGGGCGGGACAGGTCGCGCACCTGCGGGCCCTCGGCGTCTGCGAAGCCCGTCAGCTCGACGGCGAGCGCGGCGCGCGCGAGACCGGGACCGATCGCCGCGGCGGCGTCGGCGCCGGTGGCGCCGTCGGGCAGCTCCAGCGAGTTCCCGTCGGGGAGTGTGATCGTGGGCGACATTGCAGCGTTGGAGGCTACCCGCCCGCGGCGCGAACCCGTCGGCGCGCGGCAAGCGGCCCGCGCATCGAGCTGGCGCGGAGCTCTCGTGGGGCGGCTTGGCGGGCGGTGCTCAGGCGGCGATACGCCAGAGCGCGTCGTCGGCGAGCGCCTCGCGCTGGACGGCGCCGTCTCCGACGAGCTCGATCAGCGCCCGCTCGGCGCTGTCGCGATCGGGCAGCTGGTTGTTCTGGGCCATGATCGCGGCGACCTCCGCGGTTACGAGGCCGTCGGGGAAGCGCTGGAGCGCTTCGATCGCGGTCTCGGGCGGGTCGGTGCGCTCGAGCGTCGGGTCGAGGTTTGCGATCAGCACGTCGTAGGCCTCGATCGTCTGGAAGCCGCCGGCCTCAAGGCGCCGGCCGTCGGTGCTCTGAAAGACGAGCGAGGGCGCTGAGTAGCGCACGGGACCATCGGTCTGGCGCGCCTTTCCCTGGAAGTGCGTGGGGCCGCCCTCCGCGCTGCGGGTCTGCTGCTTGTCGTCCTCATAGGCGGCGACGGTGTCCGGCGTGTCGATCGCGCGAACGATCTCCTGCGCGTCGAGCCCGTCCACGCGCGCCAGTGCCTCGGCGATGTCGGCGTCCTCGTCGAGCAACAGTGGGCTCGTGAACCACGCGAGTTGCAGAGCGCGCAGCACCTCTTCCTCGCGTCCGGGGTGGTGAATGCGGGTGGCAACGATCGCGCGACAGGCTCGTGAGGTGGCCGTTACGCGAGCGCGCGGCGCCATCAACAGCGGCATGCCGAAGCGCCTGAAGTAGCTCTGCTGGCCGATCGTGGAGCGGGTCGGCGTGTAGCCGGCGTCGAGGTAGCGCTGTGGGTCCTCGGCGAGCCCGATCGTCACGAGGCGCCAGTCGAGTTGGTCGCCGTAGCGCCAGCGCAGGACGGCCAGCGCGGGGCTGGCGGAGTAGGCGAAGGGACAGCCTGGGTCTGTGAAGTGCGTGATCGTGATCTTGCTCATACGGCAATGATTGCACGCGCAAGCAGTTGAGCCGGACTCTTTTCGGTTTCGCGAGGCGTCCATGCTCTCGCCCGGGCGAGGTCAGAAACTCATACTGCAGACAAGCGTCTGAATCTGCGAACATCTCGAACATGAGCAAAGACCAGCCACAATCCATCGCAATCACCCTGTCCCCCGCCCAGATCGACGACGTCGTGCGGGCGGCCACACGCAGCCGGGCGCCGAGCGTCTCCAAACTGCTCGGAGGCTTCGAGCCCGTCGACACCGTCGATCCGCGCCTGTCTCGCTCGCTGCAGCGGGGCCTGTCGATCCTCGCTTGCTTCGGCCCCGACGGAGAGCCGCGCGGGATTCTCGAGCTCGCACGTGACCTGGAGATGAGCCCGAGCACGACCCACCGATACGCCTCCACGCTGGTGGAGCTGGGCCTCTTGGAGCGCTGCCCGAAGTCCCGAAAATACCGCCTGCCGGGCACCTGACCAACTGCTGAAAAGGGGGTGTGGCCGGCGCCCGCACAGGGAGCGCACGGCGCCGGCCGGGCCAGCTCCGTCTATGGGGATGGGCTGACGGCAGCAAGATACCAGCAGCCTGCTGTCTGGCTATTGCATCTCGAGAGATGCGATGTTTCTGATTGTGTCCGCTCCGACCCAGGCAGATCCGGCCCTCGCTGCGACGCTGCGACGCATGCGCATCGAGCGCGGCGAGACCCAGGAGGACCTCGCCCATCGGGCAGGTCTGACCGTGGCCGCGTTTGCTCGAATCGAGCGCGGTAACGCGAATCCGACGTGGACCACCGTCAGGCGGATCGCCGTGGCGCTGGGCGTCAGCCTGGCGACGCTGGCCGAGGCCGTGGAACGCACCAAGCCTCGGCGCTGAGTCCACGCTATACGGGCTCAGGCGCCTCGAGTGCGCGCAGGTGCTCGTCCACACGTCGCACCCATTCCTCGGACACCTCGTCGGCCTGAACCGACAGCTCCGGGGACTCGATCTCGAGCTCCGCGGGAGCGGGGATGCCGAGGTGCTCGAGCACGCGGCGGATGACCGCGTCGGTGCTCTCCGCCAGCTCCTCGTAGGTCACCTTCAGCGGCTCGTAGCCGAGCCCCAGGAAGTAGGCGTCCCAGGATGCGTCATGGGCGGTGAGCAGGCGCACGAGGTAGTTGATCGCGCGAAAGGAGAACACGAGCTCCACCGGGCGCTGCGCCTCCCCGGGCTCGCGCTTCCACGACTGCGTCTGCACGGCCTTCCATAGCGAGACCGCCTGCCTGATCTTGTTCTCGCGCGTGATCTGGATGTAGCGCAGACCGGGGAAGGCGCGTGCGAGCACTTCCGGCAGCGGCCGCTCGGCCATCCCGTCGATCCCGCGCAGAAGCTGCGCGAAGTCCCCGAGGTAGCCCCACATGAGCTTCGCGCCGAAGACCCCGTTTGGCGTCGTTCCCTGCTCGAGCGCCCATGCGAGGTACTGGTCGTAGGTGTCGGGGTGCCACAGCGGGTTTGGTTCGGCCATCCCGTCCGGCATCTCCCGGAAGGCGAGCCGCTCCACGATGTTGGCGTGACGGTCGGCATCGAAGTACTCGTGCGGGCGGCGCGGCAGCCCCGAGCGGTGCAGCGCCTCGAAGTACTCCTCCGGATGCCCGGCCACTCCCGTCTGGTCGAGCGTGCGGCAGAGTAGAGTGCTGCCGCTTCGAGGCGTCGCGCACACGAGGTAGGAGAGCATCGGCGTCATCGCGAGGATCCAATCAAGCTCATAGGCTTAGTGAACAATACCCTGTGTCAGACCTACCGAACATCCTCTATCTGCACTCCCACGATACGGGGCGCTACGTGCAGCCCTACGGCGAGCCGGTGCCGATGCCCAACGTCCAGGCATTGGCCGACCAGGGGGTGCTCTTCCGCCAGGCATACTGCGCGGCGCCGACGTGCTCCGCCAGCCGCGCGTGTCTGCTGACCGGCCAGTACGGCCAGACGAACGGCATGCTCGGGCTGGCCCACCGCGGCTGGTCGCTGCGCGACTACCGCCACCACATCGTCAACGTCCTGCGTGACGCCGGCTACACCTCGACGCTGATCGGCGAGCAGCACATCTCCAAGGAGCCTGGGGTGATCGGCTACGACGAGGTGATGAAGATCCCGACGACGCGCGTGGAGACGGTGGCGCCGCTGGCGATGGAGGTGCTGCGGCGCAAGCGCGATCGCCCGCTGTTCGTGTCGATCGGCTTCTTCGAGACCCACCGCGAATTCCTGGGGCCGGGCTCGCTGCGCGACGTGCACTACTCCAAGCCGCCGAACAACCTCCCGGACACGCCCGAGGTGCGCGCGGACGTGGCCGCGTTCAAGGCGAGCGCACGCTCGCTGGACCACGGCGTGGGCATGGTGCTCAACCAGCTCGACGCCTCCGGCCTGTCTGAGAACACGCTGATCATCTTCACCACCGATCACGGCATGCCGTTCCCGGGAGCCAAGGCGACGCTGTACGACCGTGGCCTGGGCGTGATGCTGATCCTGCGCGGGCCCGAGCCCTTCCACGGCGGGCGCGTGATGGACTCGCTCGTCTCGCACATCGACATCTACCCGACCGTGTGCGAGTACCTGGGGATCGAGCGACCTGACTTCTTGGAAGGCGTCTCGCTGCTGCCGCTGCTGCGCGCCCAGACGAAGAGCGTGCGCGACGAGGTCTTCGCCGGCTCGACCTGGCATGCGGCCTACGAGCCCCAACGCGCGATCCGCACGACCCGGCACAAGTACATCCGTCGCTGGGGCGACCGCAGGACTCCGGTGCTGCCCAACACAGACGACGGTCCCAGCAAGGATCTGCTGCTGGCCAACGGCTGGGCCGAGCGCGAGATCGCCAAAGAGCAGCTGTACGACCTCGTGTTCGATCCGAACGAGGCGAACAACCTGATCGACGACCCCGCCTACGCGAGCGTCGCCACGGACCTGCGTGCCCGTCTGGAGGACTGGATGCGCGAGACCGACGATCCCCTGCTGGCAGGCCACGTGGACCCGCCGTCGGGTGTGGAAATCAACATGCCCGACCAGCTCTCGGCCACCGACCCGACGACGCGCGTACCGTGAGCCAGAGTTGGCTGGGAGAGGAGCTGCGTACGGTCGTGGAGGAGCTGGCCTCCTACGAGCGTCCGTCCGCGTCGGAGGGCGAGCGCCGGGCGGCGGAGTGGATCGCCGAGCGCCTGCGCTCGCACGGGCACGAGGCGACGGTGGAGGTGGAGCGCGCGCACGGAGGCTACTGGTGGCCGCTGGGTCTCTTGAACGCAGCAGTGACAATCGCCGGCGTCGCGGCGACGCGCACGCGCTCACGGCGCAGACGCCTGCTCACGGGGGCCATCGGGGCGGGCGCGGCGGCGGCGATCTGGGATGAACTGGGCGGCGGGCGCCTGTGGTTTCGCCGCGCGACCCTGCCCCACCGCGATACGTTCAACGTGATCGCGCGGACGGGCGATCCGAACGCCGATGAGACGGTCCTGGTTGTCTCCCACCACGATGCTGCGCACAGCGGCTTGATCTTCCACCCCGGCCTGCCGAAGCTGTTCGCGGAGCGCTTCCCGGAGCTGCTCGAGCGCTCCGAGCAGACGCTGCCGATCATGTTCGCGACGTGGCTCGGGCCGGTGTTCGTGGCGCTCGGCTCGCTCCTCGGCCATCGGGGATTCTTGCGCGCCGGGACCTTCCTCGCCGGTGCGACGACGGTGACGATGGCCGACATCGCGCGCAGCCAGGTCGTGCCGGGAGCGAACGACAACCTCAGCGCGGTCGCGGTGCTGCTGGCGCTGGCGCGCTCGCTGGGCGAGCGCCCGCAGCCGGGCGTGCGCGTGCTGTTCCTCTCCACCGGATCTGAGGAGTCGTTCATGGAGGGCATGCAAGGCTTCATTCGCCGCCACCGTGCGGAGCTCGACCCCGAGCGCACGACGGTCCTTTGCCTGGAGTGCGTGGGCGGACCGATGCTGACGTTGATCGAGGCGGAGGGCATGCTGCGCATGCGTCCCTACAGCGACCCCGCCAAGTCGCGGGTCGCCGACGCTGCACAGACGGCCGGCATCGAGCTCGTGCGCGGGCTGCGCACGGTGCTTGCCACCGACGCGCTGGTCGCGCTGAGACGCGGCTATGCGGCGGTCACGCTGGCCTCGATCGACGCCACCAAGTTCCCCGCGAATTACCACTGGGCCAGCGACGCCCCGGAGAACCTCGACTGGGGCACGATCGAGCGTGCGTTCGCGGTCACCGAGAGCTTCGTGCGCGCCGGCTCGCGAGAAGCCGGCGGCTAGAGGCTCACTCGCTCCACCAGAGGTCGTCCTGCTCGGCGGCGGCCTGCTCGATCTGCTCGAGGGTGAGGTCCGTACGGCGGTCCTCGACCATCGTCTGCAGCGCCTGGCCGATCGTCGGCGCCCACACGCGCCTGGCGACGGTGATCCGCCCGGACTCCTCCTCGAACTGCTTCCATTCCAACTCGATCAGAGGCACACGCGAGGGTGGCGCGTCGGGCGGCACCGGCGCGCCCCAGCCGTACACGGTGATCTGCGCCTGCCAGCCGGTCGGGCACAGCTCGCCCATCACCGCGAGCGCCTGCCACTGGTCGCTCACGGGCTGCGGACGGCGGTTGCGCCGGCGCAGGTAGCGCACGATCCAGACCGTCGCCAGCGCCATCGCGATGACGAGCAGCCCGATGACGAGCGTTTCGTATCCGGGGGCCCGCGCATTGCCCCCCTGCACGCCGCTGGCGAGCAGCAACCCGGCATGCGCGCGGCTCATGCGTCCCCCATCCATCCGTCCGATCCGGCACGAGGAAGCAGATGCCACCCACTCACACTCATCGCCCTTCCACAGTACCCACTTCGGCGCGCGGCGCGCGCAGCATTCGAGGAGGCCGCGGGCAGCGCCACGGGAGAGCGAGTAGTCGATGCCTTCGGCAGGCTCGTACTCCTCCCGCGCTGAAACTCAGACCGAGCAGGGTCGCGAGCGGCGGTCGATCCCTACTTCGGTGATCCCCGCGGAGGTGATCTTGATCCTGGTGGGAACGTTGCCGCGCTCGAGCAGCTTGCGCAGCACCGACTCGCCCTTGGACTCGATGCCCGAGCGCAGCGGCTCCTCGAATGACTCCGCTCGCAGCGAGCTCGCTATCTGCACGTAGACATGCTGCTCAGCGCGGTCGTTGAGGACCTTGAACCGGTACATGTCCCCGTCGCGAGGGATCGGGATCGGCGTCGGACCACCGATTATCTCCAGATCGCCAGCCATGACATCAGATTTGCGCGGTCGCGCAACCCGTGCGAGGGACTGCTGGCCAGTATCGCCACGGTGGCGTTTGGACACATGCTGAGAGCCCTTCATGGGGTACGGACCCGGGTTGCAGGCGTGCCCGTCGCGACGGCGGCCCTCGTCAGAGCGTCGGCGCGTGCGAGCGATGCGCGAGGTAGTAGAGCTGCGCGATGCCTTCGTTCCACTCGATGCGCGCGTTGGCGAGCCTGCCTTTGTAGTGGCGCAGCGCGAGCGTCCGCGGCGTGCTCGCGTAGGACTTCAGGTACGCCATCGCCTTGGCCACTTCGCCGGCGCCTTCGGTCACCTGTGAGGTGGCCCGCGGCACGTCTTCTTCTTCGGCCCCTTCTTGCCCGCCCCCGGGGATGTCCCATTCGCTCGCCTTGACCGCATAGTCGTGCGTTTCGCCGGCCGCGCGCGCGAGCTGGGTGAGCTGCGAGGAGGTGCCCGTGCCGGCCAGCCGTCCCACTTCGGCGGCGACTGCGTGCGTCATCTGTGCGAGGTTCGTGATTGCGCGAGAGTGTTCTTCCAGGAAGCCTGCCGCGCCGTTCTGGGGGCTGCCGTTCGCGCAACCCGCGAGCAGCAGGGCGCCGGCGACGGCGATCGGGCAAAGACGCGGAGAAAGCCGAGGCAGGCGCACGCGCAGACCCTACAGTCGGCGCCCGCGGCCGGTCGCGATCCGGCGCTCTCTGCGATCCGGCTCTGTCTCAGTTGGAAGCGACGGCGCTCTCGCGCTGCTCGAGCACCTCCGCAGCCACCCCGAGCGTGAGGTCGTGCTCGGCGGCACCGTCGGGCTCGTTGGCGAGACGCATGCTCTCGATCAGGTTCGCCTGCTCCTTCAGCGTGCGCCGTTCGACGAGCGGCTGCACGAGACCGCGCAACGCGATCATCGGCCCGACCCAGCGCGGTGCCCATACGCGCGCGGAGCGCCGCTCGATGCCGCGCTCGATCGCATCCACCGCCTTGGAGACCGGGATCGGGTCGCGCAGGAAGGCGGGCGTGCGCGAGTTCAGACGCTGAGCGGCAGGTTGCGCATAGCTCGCTTTCACGAGATCGGTGTCGATGAAGCCGAAGTAGGCGCAGCCGACGCGCGCGCTGCTCGGCGCGGTCTCCATCCGCAGCGCGTCCGTGAGCGCCTCCACGCCGGCCTTCGTTGCCGTATAGGGGCCCATCAGCGGCGCGTGCGCGATGGCGCTGAGCGAGGCAATGTTCAGCAGATATCCACGGCGAGCTGAGATCTGTTCGATCACCGCACGGTTGGTGCGCCAGACGCCCAGGAAGTTCACCGCCAGCGTGCGCTCGACCTCCTCGACGGGCGCGCCGGCGAGCGTGCCACTGAAGGCGAGTCCCGCGTTGGCGATCGCCACATCAATCCCGCCGAAGCGCTCGACCGCGCCGGCCACCGCGCTCTGGAGCGCCTCGAGGTCGGTGACGTCCGCCTCCACCCACATCGAGCGCGTCTCGCCGAGTCGCTGTGCGAGCGCGGCCAGACGGTCCGGCTCGAGTCCCACGAGCACCACGTTCGCGCCCTTCGCGTGCAGGCGCTCAGCGGTGGCGGCGCCGATGCCGCGTGCCGCACCTGTGATGAAGACGGTGCGCCCTCTGACGTCGAAGGTCTCCTCGCTCGAGCCGCTCACGGCGCCGATCATACACTCCGCCGCCGGCTCGTCAACACGCTGTCCATCCTTCTCGACAGGCTGTCAAAACCCTTGGGCGACCGATCGCGTCGTCTCGAGCCAGCTCGTCCATGCGTCCAGCCTCGTCGGCGGGCGCCTGTATGTTCGCGCCACCACTCATCGCAAGGGGGACGAACGCTCATGCACGTAAGTAGACCATCGTCGGCCACGATCATCGCCTGCATCGCTCTGTTCTTCGCGCTCGGAGGAACCGCGATCGCGGCAAAGCACTACCTCATCACGAGCACGTCCCAGATCAAGCCGAGCGTGCTCAAAAAGCTCAAGGGACAGGCGGGGAAGCCAGGTCCGGCCGGACCTGCAGGCGCGCCGGGAGCCACAGGCGCCCAGGGGGGCGACCGGCGGCCAGGGTCCAGCGGGGGTAGAAGGACCGCGAGGGCCGGAAGGACCAGGCGCAGTCCTCGTGAACGTGTCCGTCGAAGTCGGCTCCACGAAGCCGCTGTTCTCCTACGGCGGCATCTCGCTGCAGGCAGGCTGCCTGGAAGAAAGCGGCAAAGGCAGAGTCGACCTTCAGGCCGAGGGTCTTCAAATCGAAGCCGACGGCACCGAAACCCTGACCGTGGCGCAGAGCACGACTGAAAGTGAAACGCGGGCCGTCGATCTCGCCGTCGGCGTAAGCCCGACCTACTACACCTTGACCAGAGCGGAATTCACGCCGGAACCGCTGAAGGACTACTACGCGATCGCGAGCGGTGAGTACACGGTCGTGCCAGCCGGGACCGGTGCCCTGCCGTTCCATCTCGATTTGGTCCAGTACGCGCGCCAGGCGAAAAACGGCAAACTCCTCGACTGTCTCGTCAAGGCGACTTACTACCCGCTATCCAGCTGAAAGTGCGAGCTCCTCGAGAAGCGTCAGGAGCACCTGCCACGTGCCCGTGACCGTCGAGGCGTACACGTGCTCGCGCGGCGTGTGCGCCTCACGGATGCGCGGGCCGAATGAGACGGCGTCGAGGTCAGGGACCTTGGCGATGAGCGCGCCGCACTCGAGGCCGCCGTGGACGACCTCGATCTTCGGCTGCGTCCCGTGGACACGCTCGTATGCGCGGGCGGCAGCGGCGAGCAACGGCGAGTCCGGGCGCGGCTCCCAGCCCGGATAGCCACCCTCGAGCTGCGCGCTCCCGCCGTTCTCGCGAGCGACGTCCTGGACGCGCGCGACCACGCCCGCCAGCACCTCCGCGCTGACGCTACGAGCGCTCGTCTGCACCTCGACCTGCGCGCCGTCGGTGGCCACGATCGCGAGGTTGATCGATGTAGCGACGGTGCCTGGGAAGGCCTCGCTCATCGCCAGCACGCCATGTGGCAGCTCGCGCAGCAGGCTCAGGAGCCTCTCCGACGCGGCGGCGTTGGCGGCCTGCGTCACTGGACTCTCGAGCTCGCGCAGCGCGATCGTGAGGCCCGGCTCGTCGGAGCTCCACTCACCTGTGAGCGCGGATGACGCCTCCCTGACGAGCTCGCGTGCGCGCTCGATCGCGCCGCTCGCGATCGCCAGGCGGGCCGCACCCGCCAGCGGGATCGCGTTATGTGCCGTGCCCGCGGTCAGCGAGGACAGACGCACGTCCACCCTACCGTCGCGCAGCCGGTCGATCACGGCCACCAGTTGCTTGATCGCGTTCGCGCGATGTTCGTGGATCTGAACCCCGCTGTGACCTCCCGTGAGCCCGGACACGCGCAGCTCGACCGCGCTCCAGCCCGCGTCGAGGGGCTCCTGCTCCAGGGCGAGGCGGATCTTCACGTCAGCGCCGCCGGCACAGCCGACGGTGAGGGCGTCGTCGTCCTCGCTGTCCAGGTTGATCAACGACCGCGCGCGGAGCATGCCGGCGTCGAGCGCGAGCGCTCCGTACAGGCCGATCTCCTCTTCGACGGTGAACAGCAGCTCGAGGGGGCCACACGGCAAGTCGGGCTCCGTGAGCAGCGCGAGCGCCGCGGCGACGCCGATGCCGTTGTCCGCGCCCAGCGTGGAGTCGCGTGCGGAGATCCTGTCGCCCTCGCGTCGTGTGAGGATCGGGTCGCGGGTGAAGTCGTGCTGCACGCCGGGGGCGCTGTCGCAGACCATGTCCAGATGCGCCTGTACGGCGACCGGCTCGGCCTCGGCGAGGTCGCCTCGCCCGCTCACGCGCACGAGCGCATTGCCATGCCCGTCCTGCAGGAACTCAGCGCCGTAGGCGTCCGCCACGTGCCGCACGTACTCCCGTGCCGCCGCCTCGTGTCCGGGCGGGCGCGGGATCGCGTTCAGCGCGGCGAAGTGGCGCCAGAGCTCGGCCGGCTCGAGTCCTGCGTAGGGGTTCTCGTCGGCCATCCAGGCGCCCACGATAACGAGGCGCGGCTAGGACATCCGTCGAAGATCGCCCACACGCAGGCCGCGGCCGATCACGCTGGTCGAGGTAGCTGTACTGCTCAATCGCGACCGGGCGCGCAGGCGCCGGCAACCGGGAACGACTCGACGATGGGGGCTTCGTGACGACGAAGAGACGTACTGCAACGACGACTCGCCTGCACGCCGGGCGCACCGAGCAGCGCAAGCGCACGGACGAGCAGCGCCAGCACGACAAGCACCACAGGCGCCGGCGCAAACACCACAAGCATCACCGGCCCGCGGCGGTCCAGCCGAACGGGACGCTGGGGGTCACGCTCCCGCTCGCGCCGGTCTCGCCTCCCGCACCCTCCCCCGCTCCCGTGCCCTCCGCGGGCTCACAGCCGATCACGCTCGCGCAGGCCCGCCGGCTGCTCTGGCGGGCGGGCTTCGGACCGGCGCCGGGGCAGGCCGAGGCGCTCGTCGGCCAGCCGCTGGAACAGGTCGTCTTCAGCCTCACCCGCCCGTCGGGCGCTGCAACGCTGAGCGGACCGGAACCTGTGAACGAAGAAGGCAAGCCGCTGGAACCGGACACCGCCTGGGGCCAGGATCACTGCTGGTGGCTGGATCGCATGGTGCGCTCCGACCAGCAGCTTGTCGAGCGCATGACGTTCGTCCTGCACGATTGGTTCGCGACGTCCAACGCGCAGGTCAACAGCCCGCCGCTGATGCTCGAACAGAACGAACTGCTGCGCTCGATGGCGCTGGGCAAATTCGACGAGCTGTTCCTGGCAGTCACGACCAACCCGGCGATGCTGCTGTTCCTGAACGGGACCTCCAACAACAAGTGGGACCCGAACGAGAACTACGCGCGCGAGATGATGGAGCTGTTCTCACTCGGCGCCGACCGCGGCGCCTACACAGAGGACGACGTCAAAGAAATGGCGCGCACGCTCACCGGCTGGCGCAACGAATGGTCGGAAACCCGTGGGAGCTACAACTTCCGCTATGACGCGACCTTTCACGACACGGGCAAGAAGACCGTGTTTGGCCAGGCGGGCAAGTGGAGCTACGAAGACGCGGTGCGCCTGTGCGTGACACATCCGCTGCACCCCTCGTTCTTCGTCACCAAGCTGTGGGGGTACTTCATCGCGAGCGAACCCTCTGAAGCGACGCTCGCCTCGCTGCAGGGCATCTACACGAGCTCCGAATACAGCATCCGGGCGGTGCTCGAGGCGATCCTGCAGCACCCCGACCTCTACGAAGGGCCGGAGCTGGTGATACCGCCGGTCGTCTACAACGCGGGCCTGCTGCGCTCGATCTCGCGCCCGATCGACACGACCGCGTGGGCGTGGCTGTCGGCCAACGCCGGCCAGCAGCTGTTCTATCCGCCGAACGTCTCCGGCTGGGACTTCACGCGCTGGCTCGACACCTCCACCGCCCGAGCGCGCTGGGAAATCGCGAGCTATGTGACGGCGAAGACCTATCCGAATCCCTGGCCCTCGACGGGCGAACCGGTGTACAGCTCCACCGAGGACCCCGAAGCGGCGCTCGCGAACGCGCTCGCCTACTGGGCCGGCCCGGCCCTCTCCGCGGAATCCGAACAGTGCATCGCGGAGTTCGCCAAGACCTGCTTTCAGGAACCGCTGGCGAAGTGGGAGCGCAGCCCCTACCGAGCGATGCGCCAGAACGCGCTGCGGATGCTGATCGCCACCTCTCCGGACATGCAGGTCAGCTGAGATGCCGCGCCGCATCCCACCCAAGGACAAGGAGGCCTGACGATGGCCAAGAGCTGCTCGTGCCAGGACTTCACCCGCTCGCAGCTCCTGCGCCGGGGGGTCGCGATCGCCGGAAAGGGCCTGCCGCAGATCGAGCCGGGCATGCCGCTGCCGGCGGGCACGGGCATGGACCGGCGCACGTTCCTGCTGCGCACCGCCGGCGCCGCGATCTCCGTATACGGCGCCTCGATGCTGAGCCCCCGTCACTTCGAAGAGGGGATTGCACAGGCATCGGCGGCCAGCGGGCCGAGCGACCCGGTCCTGGTCTCCATCTACATGGAAGGCGGCTGGGACGCGCTGTCTGTGCTCGCGCCTGTGCGCGAAGCGAAGTACAAAGAACTGCGGCCGGTGCTCGGTCTGGAGGAAGGAGCGGGCAAGGTCTTCACCGAGGATGAAATGCTGATGTGGCATCCCGCCGCCGGCGGCCTCGCCGAACTGCATGAAGAAGGCAAGGTCACGGTCTTCCCCGCGATCGGCTATGAGCCCTCGGAAGAGAGCCACTTCACGAGCCGCCACTACTGGGAGGTCGGCCAGCTCGATGCGGAGACGCGCACGGGATGGATGGGGCGCTACCTGGATCTGGTCGGCGAATCGCACAACCCGCTGCAGGGCCTCTCGTTGGACTACTCCCTGGCGCCGGCGCTGGCCACGGCGAGCATGCCCGTGGCAGCGGTCTCCTCGCCTGCTGACTACACGATGTGGGCGTATGGATTGGGCGAACCGCTGATGGCGCCGGCGCTCGAGACGTTCGGGGCGCTCGGTGCACTGCCCTCCCCCTCCCCCGCGTACGCGGAGGCGCGCGACGCGTCCTACGACACGGGCCTGGTGCTGGAAGAGATGGCCGCGTTCGTGAAGTCCGAGAAGGAAACCGGCGACAAACCCGCTGTCACATATCCGTCGGGTGAATTCGCCGAACGGCTGGCGGCGCTCGCGGCGATGCTGCACACGGGCATGCCGATCAAATGCGTGTCGCTGAACGCGGTCGGCTCCTATGACACGCACGCGAGCGAGGTGAACACGCTCACGACCAACCTGGAACAGACGATCCCCGCGCTCCTTGCCTTCCAGCGCGACCTGGAAGCGCGCGGCCTCGATCAGCGGGTGATGATCCAGCTGTGGTCGGAGTTCGGCCGGCGCCCCAAGGAAAACGGCTCCGGCACGGACCACGGCGCGGGCGGACTGGCGTTCCTGATCGGCTCTCGAGCGGCAGGCAAAATGGTGGGTGAATTCCCAGGTCTGAGCAAGCTGGATGAAAACGAAAACCTGATCAGGACCTCCGACTATCGCGGCATGTACTGCTCGCTGCTCGAGGAATGGTTCCAGACCGAAGCCGGGCTCGTGATCCCGGAAGCGGCTTCGTTCGAACGGCCAGTGCTGGTCAGCTGAGCATCCGAGTGCGTTCGCCGGGTCGCTTGACCTCGAGGCGATCTCGGCACAGCTGCAAACGCTGGAGCACACCGGCATCACCGACGAGCCAAAGGCGACGCTCGAGAGGCTGTTCGAGCGGCTGGTGGTCTGAGGGGGCTTCGCTGTCGATCGGTTCCCGGCGCCAGCTACCTGAAAGCGCTTCAGTATGGGGATGCTGTCTGTCGCGAGGTACACGAACGTCGAGGCTGCTGTGGGGCTCGCACTGGCGCTCGTCTCGACGACGCTGGTGAACCTCGCGTACGTGCGTGAGCACGACGCGGTCGGTGAGCTTCCGCAACTGTTGTTGTCGCGACCGGTGCGCTCGCTACAGCTGCTGCTGGCGGATCGCGGCTGGCTCGGGGCGTTCGCGATGGAGTCCGGCGGATTCATCCTGTACGTAGCCGCCGTGAGGCTGGCGCCGCTGGCACTCGTGCAGAGCATCACCGCAGGTGGCATCGGGGTGCTGGCGGTAGCTACTGCGCGCCTCGGTCACCGCACGCTCACGACGGTCGAGCGCGTCGGCGCGGGCGTATCCATCGCGGGATTGCTGTTCCTTTCGCTGTCGCTGGCCGGAGGGGTTCAGCAGGGCGCGCGTGGCGATCTCGTCGAGATCGGGCTGTGGCTCGGCTGCACGAGCGCAGCAGCTTTGCTCGTCCTCGGCGTGGGACGCTCGCTGGTCGGGGCGGCGCTTGCCGACGCGGTCGCCGGCGGACTGCTGTTCTCGTGCGGCGACATCTCGACGAAGATCGCAACCGAGGGTGGCGCCAGAGTGCTGTTCGCGATCGTCGCGATCTTCGGGTATGTGCTCGGCAGCTCATTGCTTCAAATCGGCTACCAGCGCGGCACGGCACTCAGTATCGCCGGCGTCGCCACGTTGCTGACCAGCGCGCTGCCGATCGCCGCCGGCTCGGTGCTACTGCACGAGACACCGCCACACGGCGCTCAGGGCGTGCTTCGTGTTGTGTCGTTTGCAGCGGTTGTGATCGGCGCGATCATGCTGGGCCGTCCTCGTCACCGTGGGCAGCGCGGGCAGGGCGAGCACGAGTGAACCGAACGATCGGCCCGGTCAGGTGGGCGCTGCTGGCGTTGGCGCTTGGAGGTTTCGGTATCGGCACCGGGGAGTTCGTGACGCTTGGGCTGCTGCCGAACATCGCGGGGAGCCTGCACGTCAGCATCCCGCAGACCGGCCATTTGATCTCCGCGTACGCGCTGGGGGTGGTCATCGGAGCGCCACTGCTGACGGGGGCCGCAGTGCGACTCCCCCGCCGGCGGCTGCTGGTTGTGGTCGCCCTGGCGATGGCCGCACTGAACGTCGCCTCCGCGCTGATGCCAGGGTTCACGTCGCTGCTGGTTGTGCGGTTCTTGGCGGGCCTGCCGCACGGCGCGTACTTCGGGGTCGCGTCGGTGGTGGCGGCGAACCTCGTGCCTCAGCACAAGCGCAGCTCGGCGATGGCAGTCGTATTCGCCGGTTTGACCGTCGCGAACGTGATCGGCGTGCCGGCGGCGACGCTGATAGGTCAGCATTCGAGCTGGCGCGTGGCGTTCGTGATGGTCGCGGTGATCGAGGCGGCGGCCGCGATCGCGATCCTCGCTGTCGTCCCCGTCGACCGCGACGGATCGGCGCCGGAGCTGCGTCATGAGCTGCTGGCGTTCCGCCAGCCGCAGATCTGGCTTTCGCTGTCGATCGCGATGATCGGTGGCGGCGCGCTGTTCGCGACGTTCAGCTACATCGCGCCGATGATGATCCACGTCGCGGGCTTCAGCACGGGCGCGATCACGCCGCTGCTGGTGCTGTTCGGACTCGGCATGACCGGCGGCAACCTGATCGGCGCGCGGATGGCCGACCGGGCGTTGATGCCGACGATCTACGTGGCGATGACGTGCGAGATCCTGCTCGCCGCCGGGTTCTACTTCGGCGACCGCAGTACGTGGATCGCTCCGCTGTTCATCCTGCTGTTGCCCGCGACCGCGCTGGCTCTGCTGCCTGCGCTGCAGTCCCGGATCGTGTCGCTGGCCGGAGGCGCCCCGAACCTCGCGGCGGCGTCGATCCACGCGGCGTTCAACATCGCCAACGCGCTCGGCGCCTGGCTGGGAGGGATCGCGATCGCCGCGGGTTGGGGCTACGGATCGCCGAACCTGGTCGCGGCCGGCTTGGCAGCGGTCGGGCTGGTGGTGGCGGTCGCGTCCGGGCGGCTGGAGCTCGCACGCCGTCGCCGCGAGCGTGTTGCGGCCTGAGGGCGTGCGGTGGCCTGACTGTTCCCGACGCCGTCGCGTGCCGGGCGGCCCGCCGCCGGATGCCTCGAGCGGTACCGTTCGTCTGGGCCCATAACAGCACAGGAGCGTTGACTGCAATGAAGGCGTACCGGCTTCGCGGTGTCACCCTGCACGGCAACCGCTATGCCTATCGCCAGGCCGGAGCCGGCCCGGTGGTGGTGCTGATTCACGGCATCACCTCGGACTCGACGACCTGGGCGCAGGTCATGCCTGGCCTGGCCAAGCAGTTCACGGTCATCGCACCCGACCTGCTCGGCCACGGCGGCTCCGCCAAGCCGACGGGCGACTACTCACTGGGCGCCCACGCGAGTCTGGTGCGTGACATCTTGCAGGAGCTCGGATATGACCGGGCCACTTTCGTCGGGCACTCGCTCGGCGGCGGCGTTGCGATGCAGATGGCCTACCAGTTCCCCGAGCGCTGCGAACGGCTGATCCTCGTGGACAGCGGCGGCCTGGGCCGCGAGGTCAGCCTGCTGCTCCGCGCGGCGACGCTACCCGGTGCGGAGTACGTCCTGCCGATCCTCACGAACGGACGGCTGCTCGAGGCCGGGCGAGTAGTGGGAAGAGTGATGGGAGCCGTCGGCCTGCGGCCCGGCACGGATCTGCGCGAAAGCGCCCGCGGCCATGCCACGCTGGCCGACAGGGTCACCCGCGAAGCGTTCCTGCGCACGGTGCGCTCGGTCGTCGAGCCCAGCGGCCAGCGGGTCGACGCCACTGATCGCCTGTACCTAGCCGAACGCGCGCCGATGCTCTTCGTCTGGGGCCAGCACGACACGCTGATCCCCGTCTCCCACGGCCACAGCGCGCACGCCCGCGTCCCGACCAGCCGTCTGGAGGTCTTTGAGGACTCGGGTCACTTCCCCCAGCTGGACGAGCCCGAGCGCTTCGTCGAGGTGCTCGGCGAGTTCATCGCCACGACCGAGCCCAAAGCGCTCGAGGCGGATCGCTCGACACGCCGGCGCCTGGCGGGGCGTTCGTGAGAGCGAGTACGCGCACCTGCACCCAGACCACAACGGCGACGGTTCTCCGCCGGGACAGCTACGCCAGAGCCGCAGCTAGCTGACCAGCGTCTACCCGCACCGAGTGCGGCAGCGTGATCGTGAGGTAGCCATCGCGCTCGACGATGCGGCGCGCGTTGATGATCGTGACGCCGATCACTTCGCCCTTGCTGTCGTACCGCACGCCGTGCCCCTCCGGCGTGAGCGCAGCGTCTGAACTGTCGTTTGTGTCTCCCCGCCCGAGGTAGAGGACGTCGCCCGCGGCGTCATAGTCGCCGCGGTCAAAAGTTAGGTCGTCGATCTTGATATTCATGGCGTCCATCCGTCTGGAGAGCGTCCGTGTCTGTAGCCGAACGCCGTCACGATCCGCGCGGGTTCCTCCGCGAGTCTACGACGACCATCAGCCATCGGGAAGGCCCGACGTCGCGCTTGAAGAACCGCTCTCGGCCAGGCCATGACTCCCGGTCCGTGTGATCGGGCGACTCGAGAACCGCGTTCAAATGAGGCTCGAGCTCGGCGTGCCCGCCGCGCGTTCAAGATGTGCCTCAGCCAGGTGTCCTCGAACAGCACGACGCGCACACCGTCAACCGTCACTGCCTCAGCCATGATCGGGCGCCCGGTCACGACTCGCGTGCTCCCTCCCATTGCCGCCACAGCCGTCCGTCAAGGCAAGATGTTTGCTCGAACACAACAAGCGAGGCTACCCAGCCGCGCCGACCCCTGGGCGCTCCGATGCAGACAATCGTCATGGGCGATACTGGGCTCGAAGGAGCAAGTCGTGGTGTTCTCAACGAACGTGCGGCTCGTGAGCGTCACTGAGATGCGCTGAGATCACCTGAGGCTCGCGCAGTTAGGGACCACGGGAAGGGCCACGGCGAGTGGATGACACGCCCGCGTGATGGATCGAACGGCGCAATCCACGAGTGGCCAACTGCGTGCAGGCCAACGCACGTCGCTAGGTGTCCTGCCGACGTTCGTCGATCCCGGAGCCGACGCTGTCGCGCACCATGCGACTCGTCCGACAGGCCATCGCCAGCGCCACGACCCAGCCGACTAGAGTCCATCCGAGGAAGAAATTGATCACCGCCACGCTGCCCTGGTTGGTGACCTTCCGAGCGATGGCGACAATTGTCGGCAAGAAGTAGGCGCCGATCACAATGATGACTATGAAGACGGCGGCTCCTCCGCCGCCGCCGTTTGAGCTGGCTAGCACGTTGATCCTTTCGATGGTGAGATAGCGCCGGGCTCGTTATCGGCACCCTCGAGACAGAACCCAAGACCCGGCATGATCCCATTCATCCGATTTTGTTGGAGGGGGGCGATCCGTCGCCCGATCTGCGAACTGGCAGCTACGTCATCCGGCGCGCCGTGAAGGCGGTACGCCGAGCCGTTGCGACGTCGTGCCACCGCGGCACGCGCACGGGCTTCACACAATGGGCGATACTGGGCTCGAACCAGTGACCTCCGCCTTGTCGAGGCGGCGCTCTCCCAGCTGAGCTAATCGCCCTGGGATGGGCCTTAGCCTATCAACGGCTGCGTGTCCGAGGCTCGCCTATGAGACCACATCCGAGCTAACCGGCGCTCCTGCCAAGGCACAACGCAGAGTGTCCCGCGGCCGACAGATCCAAGGATCGACCGCGGGACATCTGGGCTCTCTGACCTAATCAAGGCACAACTACGACCTGACCTTCGCGGCCGGCTTAGCCGGCTCCCGCGCCGCTTACGCCCTGGCCTTCGGTTTCGCCTGTCGACCCCTGTTCGTAGCCATAAGGACTCGCTTCGCTGCCTTCGACCTGGCTTCCGCGACCGGTTCCGCTCTGGCTTTCAACCTGGCCGCCTTCAACTCCGTACGGGCTTTCGACCTGGCCGCCTTCGCCGCTATTCCCATAAGGACTTTCGGTGCCATAAGGCGGCGATTGCATGCCGTATGGCGATTCGCTCCCCGAAGGGCCTTGGCCACGCGTGCCGCTTTCGGTCTGTTCGGAACCGGTGCTCCCGCCGCCGGACTCGATCGTCTTGATGACTTCGGACACCGTATTTGAGGAGATCGCGAAGCCCACACCCGTACTACCCGGCTGGGAACCTTCAGAGCTGGCAGCGTCGCTGGCAATCTGGGAGTTGACGCCGATTACGTCCCCCTGTTCGTTCAGCAAGGGCCCGCCCGAGTTGCCCGGATTAAGCGCCGCGTCAGTCTGGATCGCGTCCTTGATCGCCGTGCCGTCCGGAGCTTGGATTTCGCGCCCCAATGCCGACACGATGCCCCGCGTCAGCGTCTCATTCAGACCATATGGATTACCGATCGCGTAAACCGGATCGCCAACTTCAACCGAGCTCGAGCTCACCAGTTTCAACGCTTTCAAGCCCAGCCCTGAAGGATCCACCTTGATCAAAGCCAAGTCCTGATTCGGATCTGCACCCACGACCGTAGCTGTGCGCGTCAGGCTCGACGACTTGCCGGGGCTCACCGTCAGGCTCGTGCCCTCCGAAATAACGTGATCATTGGTTAGGATCAGCCCTTCGTCGTTGAGCACGATCCCCGTGCCCGAGTCGCCCCCCTGGGCCGTGGTGGCCTTGATCGAGACCACACCCGAAGAGTCTTGCTTGTAGATCTGAGTGGCCGTCGGCGTGCTCGTGGATACCTCGCGCCTGGTCCCAGCTCCGGCGCTCCGTGTCGTGGAGAGGACCGCCGTCGAAGGTTTCTTCGTGGCGCCTCCCGAGCCACTGAGGGCTAGGAAGATAAGGCTGGCCCCCGTCGCTCCCGCGAGGGCGGCAATCAAGAAAACTGGCAGACGATGCTTCACGGGAACCTCCAAAGTCGGGCTTTCAGTGTTGAGCCCACTTGTGTAGATCCCTTAACAGAGCCTGAAAAGATCGCTAACGACTTCCGAAACTCTCCCTAACGGAATCCGAAGCGGCGCATAAGCGTGTACGGCCGCGACCGGTCAACGATCAGAAGCGCCGACTCCTGAAGGAAGTAGCCATCCCCCGGCGTACTGAACAGTGGAATGCGTTCAGCCCATAAGCTCACAGGTGCTCTATCCCTGCTTGTCGGACTAGCCGTTGCCGCGACGACGGTGTCCTCGGCTTGGGGCTCCGCCATCAATTTGGAGTCCCCGCCAAACGCTCGTAGTGCGCTCTCCCCAGTGCCGGCACCAGCCAACGACGAACGAGCCAACGCGCAAACCGTCCACGGCCTGCCCGCCACGATCGACGGCACCACTGTCGGCGCGACACTAGAAGCGAACGAGCCCGAATCCTCGTGCGACATCCCCACCGCGAGTTCCGTTTGGTACAGCCTGCGAGCTCAAAGCGCCGAGCGAATCGCGCTCAACCTCGCCGCGGGCGGCGAGCTGGACGCGACGATCGATGTCTATCACGCGGTGCGCTCCCAGCTTTTGTCGGTGGACTGTCAGCAGACCGAATCCCACGGCAAGGC
>DATBZG010000203.1:0-9035 GCA_036513335.1 Solirubrobacteraceae bacterium
AGGGCTCGTGAGGGGCGCGGTCCTGCTCACGGGGGCCACCGGCTTCCTCGGCATGGACGCGCTCGCGCGGCTGATCGAGCGTGACCGAGATGACGTCGTCGTGCTCGTGCGCGCGGGCGATGACGAAGCCGCCCGGGCCCGACTCGACGGCGTGCTGGCGCGGCTCTATGACGAGCTGCCCGCCGGCGCCGCGCGGGTCAGCGTCGTGCGCGGCGACCTGCTCGAGCCCGGGCTGGGGCTCTCGGGCGCGGATCGTGCGCGGCTGGTCGCGTCGGTCGATCGGATCGTCCACTGCGCCGCGTCCATCTCCTTCGATCTCCCCCTGGCGGACGCACGCGAGGTGAACGTCCGTGGAGTCGAGCGCGTGATCGAGCTGGCGCGCGAGGTTGCAGCCGGGGGCTCTCTGCGTCGCTTCGTGCATGTCTCCACCGCGTACGTCAGCGGACGCCACGCGGGCGAGTTCGGCGAGGAGGACCTGGACGTCGGGCAGGAATTCCGCAACACCTACGAGCGCTCCAAGAACGAGGCCGAGCGGTTGCTGCGTGGGGCGGCTGCCTCCGAGGATCTGCCGCTGGCCGTCGCGCGGCCCAGCATCGTCGTCGGCCACAGCCTCAGCGGCTGGACGTCCGCCTTCAACGTCCTCTACTGGCCGATGCGCGCCTTTGAACGCGGCCTCTTGCAGGAGGTGCCCGCGCGCGAGGACTCGATCGTGGACTTCGTGCCCGTCGACTACGTCACCGAGGGCGTGCTCGCGCTGCTCGATGACGAGACGGCCGTCGGGACGTACAACCTCGTCGCCGGGGAGCTGGCGCTGAGCGCAGGCGAGCTCGTGTCGCTGCACGCGTCGCTCACGGGCCGTGAGCCCGTACGGTTCGTGGACGTCGGCGGGCTGCCCGCGGGCGCGGAGACGTTCGCCCCGTACTTCGACGTGCGCTGCCGCTTCAGCGACGTGCGGGCACGAGCGCTGGTGACAGCCGCAGGCGTGGAGAAGCACGACCCGCGGGACTACCTGGGGCGGCTGATCGCCTATGCGCAGGCGAGCAACTGGGGGAAGCGGTCGGGGACTCGGGAGGGGTCCTTTCGTCCGAGCTCCGCGACGCCGGGTAGCATCCTTTCCGCCTAAGCTCCTCGCATGACCCAGAGCGACAGACATATTCCCGAGAAGGACCGATGCCCCGCCTGCAGCGGCGCCGGCTGGACCTGGCACGCCGCGGAGCCGGAGGGCATGTGGATCGTGTGCCGCGAGTGCATCGGGACCGGTCGCGCCGACCATAAGGGGCGCAAGCGGCTGAAGCCTGAGGAGTCTCCCAGCGCGTAGGCAGGTTTTGTAGTGCTCTCGACTACAATCGACTACATGAGTCGGAGCGCAGCCCAGAAGCCATTCTCGATCCGCATGAACCCAGAGACGCTTGCGCGCCTGGGCGTTGGCGCTGAACGCCGGGGCGAGGCCAGGGCGCGGACAGCGGAGCGACTTATCGAGGAGGGCCTGCGCATGGAGGACCACCCGGGCATTGTTTTCAGGGATGGCCCGGCGGGCCGCCGCGCGGCGCTCGCCGTTGGGCCTGACGTCTGGGAGGTCATCGAGACGCTCAAGGGCACCGGCTTGGCGGGTGAGCAGGCGGTTGCGGCCACGGCCGAGTGGGGCGTCCTGACTCACGCGCAGGTACACACGGCCGTCCGCTACTACGCGGACTTTCGCGACGAGGTGGATGCGCGGATCGCTCACAACAGTCAGGAGGCCGACCGCCAGCGTGCGGCATGGGTCAGAGCGCGGGCAGCGCTCGGTTGAAGCTTCTCGTCGATGAGATGTATCCGCCCGCGATCACCAAGCAGTTGCGCGACCGTAAGCATGACGCCGAGGCCGTGACTGAGCGTTCGGAGCTGCGTGCGCTCGCGGATACCGATGTCTTCACCGTCGCTCAAGAGGAGCAGCGTGCCGTCGTCACCGAGAACATCGACGACTTCAGCGTCATCGCTGACGGCTACGACCACCGCGGCCAGGGGCACTTCGGTCTCGTCCTCGTCCCGCAGAGTAGCTATCCGAGGGGCAGCCCAAGGACGATCGGACGTATGGTCACCGAACTCGACCGGCTGCTTGGCGAGCACCCTGAGACGACGCCGATGAGTCTCCGTCTCTGGCTCTGACAGGCACGCGCCCGCTCGCTCGCTACTTGCGCTTGTTCTTCGGCTCGACCAGATGCACCTCGAGCCGCTGCAGCCTCTTGCCGCCTGAGCTGAGGGTCAAGAACGCGCTCAGCTTCTTGTAGCGGGTGAGCAGCGCGCGCCCGCTCGCGTTGAGCTTGAGCGTTACGGACACGACGCCGCCTGCAGAGACGGTGACGGTGGCGGATGCGATCGTGACGGTCTTCGTCCGTGCCTTCTTGGCGGTGACGGCGACGATCCGGCCGTGCTTGTTGAGGTGCTCGAGGACGGTCACCTTGAGGACCCCTGGGGCGCAGGTTGCCCCACCCGCCGGGCAGGAGAGCTTGGCTGTGACCTTGCCGTCCTTGCTGGAGGCGGACGTCAGGTGTGGGAAGGGCGAGACCGGCGGCGGGCCTGTGTTCCCGCCGCCGCCACCACCGCCCCCGCCGGAGGACCCCCCGTAGATGACGCCGACGAATGCGGTTTCGGATGACTCGTGCGAGTAGTCGCCGGTGAAGCCGTTGACGACGGACGGGAACGTGCCTTCGAACTTCCCGCCGTCGAGCGCGAAGACGTCGAACTCCTGGCCGGTGGCAGGGGTGAACCCACCGACGAGGACCGGTGCGAGCGTGCCGCCGGTGGTGAAGATGCCGGGCCCGTTGCAGCAGGGGCTGAACAGCTGCACCACGCCGAAGCTGGTGGCGCTGGCGATCTCAGGCGAGAAGGTCCCGTGGTTGACGAACGCGGACGCCTCCTGGAGCTGCAGGACGGCGCCGGGTGCGAGGGTGACGAGCCCTTCGTTGGTGACGGGCGCCCCGCTGTTGCCCTCGAAGATGCCGCCGTTGATCTCGAGCTGCCCCGACGGCCCGTTAGTGAGGCTCTCCTGGAGCTGGGTGACCCTGGCGGCGGTTTCCGTTTCGACGTCGATCACGCCGTTGTTGTGGATCGAGCCGGGTTCGACGTTGATGCTGCCGCCCGTTTCGCCGCTCCCGGTGGGGTTCAGCACGAGCGTTCCGTCGTTGACCAGTTCTGTCCCCGCGTTGCTGAGGCCGGTGGTGTTGTAGGTCTCCCCGCCGTAGTTGAACGGCTCGCCGCGCACGATCACGGTCTGCCCGGCGGGGATCGTGCCGGTGAGCACGAGCGTGCCGTAGTTGCCGAGGAAGGTGCCGCTGCCTGCGGAGTCCACGAGCGTGGAGCCGTTCTGCAGAACCACTTCGTTGCCTGACACGGAGCCGCCCGACTGCACCCACTCGGTGCCGTTGCCGGTGATCGACCCGTCGTTGACGAGCGACCCGTCGTTGGTGAACGCGGCGTCGCCGGCGAAGCTCGGTTGCATCGTCACGGCGGCGCCGGAGGCAACAGTGAAGGTTCCTTCGTTGGTGGCGGACCACGGGTAGGCGCCTTCGCCTTCCTCGATGAACTGCAGGGTTCCCGAGGCGACCTGCATGCTGGCGCCGGGCTCTATCTTCAGACCACCAACCTTTATGCGGTCGTCGAACTTCGGGTCTGTGACGACGGTTTCCACCTGCCCGTGCTCTTCGATCGGGCCGCCGGCGAGAAATGCGTTCGCGCCGAGTTCTTCAGAGCCCGCCGCCGTTCCGCCTCCGGTCGCGTTGAGGACCAGTCGCGTGTTCGCTGCGAAGGATCCGCTGCCCATCGCCAGCTGGGTCACGCGCTGGGTCTCGCCGTTGTAGATGTAGCTGGTGGCGTCCACTTCGACCGTCTGCACGCCTGAGGAACCCCCGACGGTCAACGACGTGACATTGCCGCCGCCTGCATGGAGTTTCACCGTGTAGGTACCGGCTGCGGTGATGCACGCGCTTTCGGAGCTGCTGGGAGGACCGCCGGACGGTGTCCAGTGTGAGGCTTCTTCCCAGTCGCCGCTACCGCCGGTCCAGGTCTTTTCGCACGCTGCCTGCGCGGCGGCGGTGCTCACCCCGAGGAACGCGACGGCGAGGACACAGACGAGGAGGGGGCGAATGCGGGTCGTCAAGACGATTCCTTTCGGTCGCTGCGAACTGGTCGCTGCGAGCTGTCAGCGTGTGCGTGGACACGCGCATCTGTGCGGTGCCGAATCAGGCGCGCAGACTATGGCCATCCTTTCGCTTGATGAGGGGACTCTCGCGATTTGCAACGCACAAGCCCGCCGGCGCGGCGTGGATGCATACAAAAGCCCTGCAAACAAGTCGCTAGGAGCGCCGCCGCGCCGATCGCGGTGACTGCGTAGTGAGCACGTATGTGTCTGCCGTGAGGTATGGCAGCAGGTACAGTGGCGTGATTCCCGCTGCCCTCGAGAGACGAGCACTGGCACTGGTCGGCGAGGTGATGGGGCTGCTCGATGTGGACGAGCTGTGCGCGGGTCTGCTGCGCTCGCTGCGTGTGGTGATCCCGGCTGACTGGTGTGCGCTGAACGAGCTGCCGGCGGACCTCCCACATACGGTGTCGCTCAGCGAGCCGCAGGCGCCCGCGGAGATGCACGCGGCGTTCGCCCGCTACGGCCCGGAAAACCCGCTGGTGGAGTACTACAAACGGACACGCGACGGCCGCGCGATGCGCTTCTCCGATCTGCTGACGCGCAGGGAGCTTCACCGCCTGGATCTCTACCGCGAGGTTTATGCCCCGCTGGGGGTGGAGTACCAGATCGCGTTCACGCTGCCGTCCGCGTTGCAGCGGGTGCTGGGCATCGCGCTGAGCAGGGGCGGGCGCGACTTCACGGCGAGCGAGCGCGACCTCTTGAACCTCGCGCGTCCGTACCTGATCCAGGCGTACCGCAACGCGCTTGCGTACACGGAGCTGGCGCGCGGCGCGGGTCGGCAGATCGTGGTGGCGGACCTCCGCGCGCTCGGCCTGACAGAGCGTCAATCACAGGTGCTGCGGCTGGTGGCGATGGGGAGCTCCGACCAGCACGCGGCGAGCTCGCTGGGCATTGGTGTGCGCACGGTGCAGAAGCACCTAGAGCGCTGCTACCGCACGCTGGCGGTGAGCGACCGTTCGCAGGCGGCGCGCGCGGCGTGGGCGGCGGCTGGTGACGCGAATCGCTCGCGTTAGTCAGAGGTATCACGCGCGTCTTAGTCAGCGGTATCACGCGTGATACACTGCGATCCATGGTCGAGGTGAGCATCCGCGATTTGCGCAACCACGGTGGCGATGTTGTCGACCGTGCGGCTCGCGGGGAGCACATCACCGTCACTCGCGCAGGGCGAGCGGTGGCGGAGTTGCGAGCCGTGTCCCGGCCTCCGCTCTCAGCGGAGGTGCTGCTGAGCCGCTGGCGGCAGCTGCCACCGATGGACCCCGTCGCGCTGCGTGCCGATATCGACTCGTTGCTGGACGCGGGCCTGTGAGCGCGCAGGAGCCCTCGTCGCCCAGCGCACGAGTTTCGGCGCGCGGCATCCTGGACACCTCGACCGTGATCCTCCTGCAGCGCCTGACCGACTCGAGCGTGCTTCCCGGCGAGCCGCTGATCACGGCGGTGACGCTTGCCGAGCTGTCTGTAGGCCCGCTGATCGCAGATGAGGACAGCGAGCGGGCTGTACGCCAAGCTCACCTCCAGCAGGCTGAGTCCGACTTTGACCCGCTTCCGTTCGATGTCGGCGCAGCGCGTGCGTTTGGACGCGTCGCCGCATCGCTGCGGCGCTCTGGCCGGAAGGCGAGCGCGCGCAGCTACGACGCGATGATCGCGGCTACTGCGGTCGCGAACGGCCTGCCGTTGTACACGTGCAACCCCGCCGACTTCACTGGGATCGACGAGCTCGAGATCGTTGCCGTACCCGTTCCCAAAACCGCCTAGCGCGAACACGGCGGCGATGGCGGTTGCGCTCAGCCGCCTGATCGGTCGCGAGCACGTGCTCGACGCCCCGCCTCAGTCGCCGTACAACAGCGACACCTCCCACCGCGCCGACTTGATCGGCCACGCGCAGGCGGTGGCGCTGCCGGAGAGCGCTGAGGAGGTGGCTGCGGTGGTGGCGTGGTGCTACGAGCACGACGTGCCGATCGTGCCGCGCGGCGGCGGCACGGGTCTGGTGGGCGGGGCGGTGCCGACTGAGGGCGGCGTGGTGCTGTCGCTGGAGCGGCTGCGCAGGGTGCGCGAGCTGGAGCCGGCGTTGTGGCGGATGTTCGCGGAGGCGGGGGTGAGCACGCGCGACGTGCAGCGGCTGGCGCGCGAGAACGGCCTCATGTTCGCACCGGACCCGGGCGCGTCTGAGCAGTCGCAGATCGGCGGCAACGTGGCGACGAACGCGGGCGGGCCGCACGCTTTGAAGTACGGGGTGACGGGGTCGTGGGTGGCGGGCCTGGAGGTGGTGCTGGCGCCGGGGGAGCTGGTGCAGGTGGGCGGCTGGGCGGCGAAGGACGTGGCGGGGTATGACCTGAAGAGCCTTCTGATCGGCTCGGAGGGGACGCTTGGCGTGATCACGGCGGTGCGGCTGCGCCTGCTGCCGGCGCCGGAGGAGGCGATCGCGCTGATGGTGTTCGTGCGCACGCGCGCGGAGGGCTGCGCGGCGATGTGCGAAGTGTTCGCGGCGGGGCTGCGCCCGTCGGTGATGGACTTCATGGACGGCGAGACATTGCGCATGACGGCGGGCGCTTACCCGGGCGAGGTGCCCGCTGAGGCGGGCTTCGCGTTGATCTGCGAGGTGGACGGCTCACGTGCGCAGGCGCGCGCCGACCGCGACGAGCTGGTGGAGCTGATGCGCGGGGGGTCGGTGCGGGCGCTGGCGATCGATGAGCCCGTTGATCAGCGAGCGTTCTGGCGCTGGCGCGACGGCGCGAACCCGGCGGTGGCGGCGGTGCGTGGCGCGAAGGTGAGCGAGGACGTGGTGTTCCCGCTGGAGCGCCTGGCGGAGGGCCTGGAGCGCTTTGAGCGGATCGCTGAAGGGCATGGCTTGCGCTCGTGCGCGTGGGGCCACGGCGGCGAGGGCAACGTGCATGCGACGGTGCTGGTGGAGCCGGGCAACACGCGGGAGCTGGAGTTGGCGCAGGCGGTGGGCGATGAGCTGTTTGCGCTGGTGGTGGAGCTGGGCGGCTCGGTGGCGGGCGAGCACGGCGTGGGCTGGCTGAAGCGCGGTCGCGTGGAGTCCCAGTGGGACGCGCGGGCGCTGGATCTGCACGAGCAGATCAAGCTTGCGTTTGACCCGAAGGGCCTTCTCAACCCAGGCAAGAAGCTGGCGCGGTACCCTGCGCGGTCGCTGGGTGCAAGGCCGGGTTGAGTCCCGGCAGATCTAGAGAAAGGCAAGGCGCATGAACAAGTCGCAACTGATTGAGGCCATCGCGGCGGACAGCGGTCTGTCGAAGGCGGACTCGGGTCGTGCGGTGGAGTCGCTGCTGGACACGGTCACGAAGACGCTGAAAAAAGGCGACGAGGTGAGCATCACGGGCTTTGGCAAGTTCTCGGTGGTCAAACGTGCGGCACGCCAGGGCGTGAACCCCCGCACGGGCGAGCGCGTGAAAATCAAAGCGTCGAAGGCTCCGAAGTTCTCGGCGGGCGCGGGCCTGAAGCAGGCGGTGAGCCCCAAGAAAAAATAGGTTCGAGCCCGCTACCCGCCCCCACGATGACGCTCGTCAGCGATCTGCAGCTGCCGGCGTTCGACTACACGGACGCGTCGCTGCGCGGAGAGCGCTTCCATGCAGCGATGGCGAACGTGCGGGGCGAGGGCGAGGGCTGGCTGGCGCAGGGGCCGTTCGGCTACATGGTGCTGGACCGCGAGGCGGCGGAGTTCTTCCTACGTTCGCGCTCGGCGACGTTCCCGGGCATGAAGATCGCGGAGATCTTCGGCGTGCGCGAGGGGCCGCTGTTCGAGCAGATGCGGCGCAACATCCTGCATGTGAACGGCCCGGACCACGCGCGGCTGCGCGGCCTGGTCAACCCGGCGCTGTCGTCGCGCGCGGTGGAGCGCTACAGGCCGGCGATGAGGGGGTTCCTGGAGGGGCTGCTGGACGAGGTGTCCGGCGGCGCGGAGGAGGGAATCGTCAGGTGCGAGTTCGTGGAGGACTTCGCAAAGCCGTACCCGTCGCTGACGATTGCGACGGTGATGGGCGCGCCGCTGGCGGACGCGCCGAAGCTGCACCACTGGTCGAACTGGATTCAGCGGCAGTTCGACGCGGCGAGCATGGCGAGTGAGCGCGAGGGGATTGAGCAGGCGGTGGAGGAGTTCTACGGCTACGCGCAGGCGCTGATCGACGTGCGCCGCGAGGAGCCGGGCGAGGACCTGGTGTCGATGCTGATCGCGGCTGAAGAGGACGGCGAGCGCCTGTCGGACGTGGAGTGCATCAACCTGGTGTTCAACGTGCTGGCGGGCGGGGTGGATACGACGCAGAGTCAGCTGGCGCATGCGGTGAGGCTGCTGGCGGAGCACCCGGAGCAGTGGGCGCTTCTGGAAGGCGATCCGGAGCTGGCGCAGGCGGCGGTTGACGAGGCACTGCGCTTTGAGCCGATCACGCCGTTCACGGCGCGGATGACGACGGAGGAGCTGGTGTTCCGTGGCGTGACGTTCCCGGAGGGGACGATCGTGATGGTGTGCGCGTTCACGGCAAACCGCGACCTGCGCGAGGACGAGCGCGGGCCGGGTGGCGCGGAGCGCTTTGACATCACGGCGGATCGGGGCGGCGCGCGCGAGCTGACGTTCGGCGCGGGCGTGCACTACTGCGTTGGTGCGAACCTGGCGCGGGCGGAGCTGGGCGAGGCGCTGGCGTTCCTGGCGCGCCGAGCGCGCGGCCTGGAGCTGGACGGCGAACCGGAGTTCGAGAGCATCACGGGCATCTACGGCCTGTCGTGCCTGCCGGTCAGCTTCCAGCTCGTTTGACGGGAGACGCGGTCGCGCGTCCCTCCTCCAGCGTGGCGGGCGCCGGTCACGACAGCTTCGGGCGCTGCATGGCCTGGAAGGTGGAACAATTTGGAG
>DATBZG010000204.1:0-3455 GCA_036513335.1 Solirubrobacteraceae bacterium
CGCCCGTCGGCCGATCCCACGTAGACCGTCCCGTCGGAGCCGACGGCAGGCGAGGAGAAGACGGTGCCGCCGGTCTTGTAGGTCCAGCGGACGTCGCCGCCGGCGCCGATGGACCACACGCTGCCGTCGTCGGAGCCGACGTACACCGTACCGTCGGCCGCGATGGCCGGCGAGGAGGCTACCGGGGCCGCGGTCTGCACCTTCCACCGCAGGCGGCCGTCGGGGAGCACGGCGTACACCGTAACCCCTCCACCAGGGGCGTGTAGAAAAGCCCCGACAGGTCGTGGCACGCGTGGGCACCTGGAGGTGTCGCATGCAGAAGCCCCGTACCCGAAGTTCGGCCTATCTCGCTTGCCGTCGTTGGTCGCCGGCGGAGGCCGGCCAGGCGCTCGCCGCGTTGGAGCAGTCCGGCTTGGAACTCACCGCCTTCGCGATTCGCGAGGGACTGGATCCGCAACGGTTGAGTCGATGGCGTCGCCGGCTCGCGGCGTCGCCGCTGGCCTTCGAGGAGGTTACCGTCCGCGAGGTCATCGCTGCGGACACGGCGCCGCGCGAGGAGCGGGCGTGCTTCGAGGTCGTGCTCGTGTCCGGGCGCGTCGTGCGCGTCCCGGAGTCGTTCGACGCCGGCGCGCTGCGCCGACTCTTGGCGATCGTGGAGGAGGTGCGCTCGTGTTGAGCCTGCCGCCGAGCGTTCGCATCTTCGTCGCCACCCAGCCGGTCGACGGCCGCAAGGGCGTCGATAGCCTCGCCGCGATCGTGCGCAGCGCGCTGTCGCAGGACCCGCTCAGCGGCCATCTCTATGTCTTCTTCTCCCGGCGATGCGATCGGGTGCGCATCGTGTACTGGGATCGCAACGGCTACGCGATGTGGACCAAGCGCCTGGAGCGCGGCCGGTTCCACCCGAAGCTCTCGGCCGATGGGGGGCTGTCGGCGATCACGATCGAGGCTGCCGACCTGGCGCTGATCCTGGAAGGGATCGATCTCGCCGGCGCGCAGCGCCGCCCGCGCTGGGAGCCTGCGAAGGCTGCCTGACGTCGAGCGCGTTTTCTTTCCCCCGCGCGCTTGACATCTCTCCAGGACAACCCATCTCAGGGCGCAGATGTCCGCGCCCGAGCAGCCCATGATCACCTCGCCGTTCGTGCCGAACCGCACCGATGTTCGCGCGTGGATCGAGCAGATGATCAAGGCGCTCAAGTTCGTTGAGCTGGTCACCGCGATCGTGGCCCTCATCAGCCGCATGGGGGAGATCAACCTCGACCTGACCAAGCAGCTCGCGAGTCTTCGCCGGGCGCGTCCGCGCTCCGAGACGCTGAAGCGGCTCGAAGGACAGCACCTGCTCCCGTTCATGATCGACGCGCCTGCGCGAGCGACGCCGCCGGGCAAGAAGAACGAGGAGCCGAAGCCGAAGAAGAGCCGCAAGGGGAAGCACCCTGGGCGCGCGGCGCCTCCCGCACACCTGCCACGCGTGGAGGTAATCAACGCGGTACCGCCGGAGCAGCGTGTCTGCCCTCTGTGCGGGCGCGAGATGACGACGGTCGGACACGAGACGTGCGAGATCCTCGAGATCCAGCCCGCGCGCATCTACGTCGTCGAGCGCAAGGACGAGCGCGTCGCCTGTCCGTACGACGACACGATCGTGTCGGCCGCGACACCTCCGCAGATCGTCGAGCGTGGCAAGCTTGGCGACACGCTGATCGTCGAAGCCATCGCCGACAAGTTCGTGGAGCACCAACCCACCGAGCGCCAGAGCCGCCGCTTCCAGCGGAGCGGCGTCGACATCGCGCCGCAGACGCTCGGGCGGAGCATGGCGGCGGGCATCGATCTGCTCAAGCCCATCGCTGTCCTGATCGGCGAGGAGACGAAGGCCAGGCCGTTGCTCGCGACCGACGCCAGCGGGCTGCCGGTGCTCGACCAGGACCACCCGCTCGGCATCCGCAACGGCACGATGTGGTGCTGGGTGGGCAGTGAGAAGTGGGTGACCTTCTTCTACGCGAAGAACGGCGATGCCCAGAGCGTCAAGGACTTCCTCGGCAAAGACCTTTGCCGCACGGTGCAGTGCGACGGCACCAGCGTCATCAACTTCCTCGAACGCGCGGGTGGCAAGCGCCCCGGGTGTTGGGCTCATGGGCGCCGGCGCTTTGTCGCCTGCGCGCGCAGCGGCGACGCGCTCGCCTTCGTGCCCCTGCGCATCCTCCGCCGCCTCTTCGCTGTCGAGCGCCTCTCGGCCATGCTCGACGAGACCGCCGACGAGCGGCTGCGCCGTCGGTGCGAGTACAGCGCACCCGCGCTCGAGGAGCTGCGCGCCTGGCTCGACGAACAGCACAAGGTCCACCCGCCCAAGACGCCGCTCGGCAACGCCATCGGCTATCTCCTGCGCCAGTGGCACCGGCTCATTCTCTTCCTGACCGACGGTCGGATCGAGCTGACCAACAACCGGGTCGAGCGCGAGCTGAGGTCGTTGGTCCTCGGACGAAAGAACTGGCTCTTCGTCTACGGCGACCTCGGCGGCGAGCGCACGGCCACGATCCTCACCCTCGTCGGCACCTGCATCGCGCACCGGATCAACCCGCGCGCCTACCTGCACGTGGTGACAAAGCTGATCGTCCATGGCTGGCCACAAGCGCGCATCCGCGAGCTGCTTCCCGATCAGATCGGCACGCTCCATCCCGAGCTTCGCTTGCCGGCCCGAGCAGCACGCACGCCGGCGCTGCCCGCGCCGAGTTAGCGGAGCACATCCTCGCCGCGTGCCAGGGTAGAATCCGTCGATCGCGACGCAGAGGTCCGCGCGTATCCCGGTGAACAGATCGTGCCGGCGCCGGCTCCGCGCCGCGTCCGTGAGCTGCTCGACGAGCGTGTACATCGCATCGAGCTCCTCGACGGTGACCTCGACGACGAGCAGACCGGGGACATCCGGGGTGGGACGTGCACGCGAGATCACGGCGCGCAGCGAGGGCATGGGCGTCGTTGCGCGTCACGGCACCACGCGACCACGGAAGCTCCACGCGCGGATCGCGAGACCTCGCCCCACGCTGCGCGTGACGTTGCGCTCCGCCCGGCCTCGGGCCAGTCGATGAGCACGCGCGCATCGCAGCTCCTGCACGGCACTCCGGCGATCCAGCCACGGCCGAGCCCCACACCATGCGCGCGATGCCACCGCAGTGCAGTGGGATCCGCCAGCAAGGCCGAGCTGCCGAGCACAGGCAGGGGCCGGGCTCAAGGTGAACCTACGACGCCCCTCGTAGATGGGTTACACCGCAACCGCCCGATCCGCCGCCGTGCTCTTCGGTTGCGGCGCGCTCTCGCGCACATGGGCGAATTCGCCCGCGAACAACGATGCCTGCATGCACGGCCCTCGTGAAGGACGGCGGGGGTGAAGCCACCTTGCGCGAGCTGGTACATCGTCAGAGCTTCGGCGGTTGAACCGCGTCCTTCGTGACGAGCCCCTTCCCTGGGAT
>DATBZG010000205.1:0-3052 GCA_036513335.1 Solirubrobacteraceae bacterium
GTCGCTCTTCTCGTTGCGATCCGGCCACGCCTGGGCGTGGCGCCCGCTGCGCATCACGCCCGCCATCGCCTCCCCCATGCTGCGCCCCGCGTCTGAGATCAGCGCGCGGCGCTCGACCTGGCCGCCGGCCTGGGTGAGCGCTGCCGCCAGGGCGTTACCGATCGCCAGGTTGCGCAGGTGACCCGCGTGCAGCGCCTTGGTCGCGTTGGCGTCCCAGAATTGCACCGAGTAGCGCCCTCCGCGGGCGAGGTCGGAGAGCTCCTGAACGGAACAGTCGCCATCCTCCAGGGCCTCGCCGAGGCGCTCCACCCATCGATCGTCGAGGCGCAGCTCGGCTGCGGTCTCGGTGCGCACGAGACGATCCACCCATGGCTCGCGCTCCAACAGATCGAGCGCCTGCAGCGCCGCGGGGTCCTCCCGCCAGGCGGGCGAGCGCGGCACGAGCTTCACGTCGAAGCGATCGCTCGGGCGCAGCGGCGTGCGTGCGGCCCAATGCGCACCCGCCCCCCCGTTCGGTGAGAGCTCCTCGAAGTAATCGAACAGATTGGCGTCCATAGTCCTCGTGTCTTGGAGAGTCGATGGTGTTGGCGAAATTCGGTCGAATGCACCAGCCGGGGCTCGAACCCGGATCTACGGCTTTTAAGGCCGCCCCCTTAACCGATTAGGGCACTGGTGCAAGGCGCCCGACCACGCGCCCCGGAGGCCTCCCCCGGAGCAGTTGCGCCGTTGGGTACGTGGAGGCCACCATACGATTCGTTGTGGCCGAGCGCACCTTTTCAACGACGGTAGTTCCGACCAGCGGCCTACCGCCCGGACCCCGGATGCCGAGCGCGGTGCAGGCACTCGGCTGGTCCTCGCGGCCGCTGCCGTTCCTCGAGCGCTGCGCGCGTCGCTACGGCGACACCTTCACGCTGCGCGTGCGCCGTGGAAGCCCGTGGGTGATCCTCACGCGCCCCGAGGACGTGAAGGTGGTGTTCACCGCCGACGCAGAGACTGTCGCCGCCAGCGCCGTCGAGGCAAGCCCCACGCTGGGGCCGCTGCTGGGCCCGCGCTCGGTGATGCTGCTGGAGGAGCCCGAGCACATGGCGCACCGCAAGCTGATGCTCCCCTCCTTCCACGGGGAGCGGATGAGCTCCTACGGGGAGATGGTCGTGGACGTCACGCGCCGCGAGATCGCCAGCTGGCCTCGCGGCGAGCGCATCGCGCTATGGCCGCGCATGCAGGCGATCAGCGCCGAGGTGCTGATGCGCTCGACGTTCGGGCCAGTCGAGACCGACTCGTTGCGGGTGCTGAGCGAACGACTGAGGCGGCTTACCTCCTGGCTGAACGACCCGCGCCGGCTCGCGTTCACCACCGCGCTGGGCCCGAGTTGGCTGACGCGCAGCCCGAGCTTCCGCGCGGTGATGGAGCCGGTGGAGACGGCCGTGCTCGATGAGGTACGCCGGCGTCGCAACGACGACAGCGACGGAGCCGCAGAGAGCGAGGACGTCCTGACGATGCTCGAGCGCGCGCACGCGCGCAGTGGCTCGCCGATGGACGAGCGCGAACTTCGAGATGAACTGGTGACGTTGCTCTCTGACGGCCCCACCTCGACGTCGCTGGCCTGGGCGTTCGAGCGACTGCTACGCCACCCGGAGAAGCTGCAGCGACTGCGCGAGGAGATCCTGGCCGGGGATGACGACACCTACGCCGAGGCGGTCATGAAGGAGACGCTGCGCCTGTGCCCGGTGGTTCCGCTGATCATGCGCAAGCTACTCGAGCCGATGGCATTCGAGGGGCGCACGATTCCCGCGGGCGCGACCGCCGCCCCCTGCCCTTACCTGATTCACCGGCGCGAGGACATCTACCCGGGCGCGCGGGCGTTCATGCCCGAGCGCTTCCTGGGCACGCCCGCACCCCCGTACTCGTGGATCCCGTTTGGCGGAGGAGTGCGCCGCTGCCTTGCGGCGAGCTTCGCGCAGCTGACGATCAAGCGCGTGATTCAGACCGTGCTCAGCGAGGTCGAGCTGCAACCCGCCGGCGGCACGAGCTCCGAGGGCACGACGAGGAGCTCCGTGGCGTTCGCGCCCGGCGATGAAGCGCTCGCGATCGTCACGCGCCGACTGTCAACCGCTCGCGCTGTGAGCTCTTAGTAGCAGCTCTGACGAGCGGCTCGAGGACACGGTCGCCCACGAGGCCGAGCGCGCCGAGCGTCGAGAAGCCAGGTCCCTGACTGAGCGCCGCAAGACCCGGGAGGTGCACGCGCGGGTGCATGCCCCGGAGCTCCAGCGAGCGGCCGATCGGGGCGGCGTCCGCATCGATCACGCCGTGCCACAACGGGCCCACCTGACGCTCCACCTCGACACGCGCATCCGGCGCCAGCAACAACCGCAACTGCTCGAGCGGGTCATAGCCGGTGCAGTTGATCACGTAGTCGTGTTCGTCGCGCACGGTCCCCGCGGGAGAGGTGCAGGCCACACACACCCTGCCCCGGTCGGCGCCCGCCGACACGTGCGTGACACGCCCGGCCACGAAGCGACACTCAGGGTCATACCCAAACGGCGCAACGCGGTCGGTGCCGAACACGCCGCGGTCGCTGCGAGCGATGAAGTCACGGCGCGCGGACGCGCTGAGCGCAGTCCAGTCGACCTCATCCGGCCTGGAGAAGACCCTGTTCTCCAAGAAGCTCTCCACCCTGCTCATCGGCATGCTCGCCGTGTAGATCGTCATGCGGGCGTCCGGGCGTCGCGCGCGCACGAACTCCATGCAGCTGAGCGCGCTCTCGCCGCCGCCCACGATCGCGATGTCAGAGCTCTGCTCCTCCGTCACGCGGGCGATCTGCATGCGCCCGCTCTCACAATCGAGGACTCGCGGGGCCGCCTGGGCGTCGTGGGAGATCCGGCGCGGCGCGCCCTGGCCGGTCAGCGCGAGCGCACCGCACGTCACGCGCGAGCTGCCCTCAGGTTCGGCCACCTCCACCACCCAGCGCTCGCGCTCGCGCGTGAGCCCCACGCGGACCACACGGCCACGGACGATCGTGACGCCGTTGCGCGCGCGCGCCAGCACCCACCCC
>DATBZG010000206.1:0-4762 GCA_036513335.1 Solirubrobacteraceae bacterium
CCCCTTCTACGGCCCGTACGGCGACATCAAGGACGTCGAGGGCTGCGAGACGCAGTTCCGCGCCTCCTTCCTGCTCGGCTGCGTCGGCGCGTGGTCTCTGCACCCGGTGCAGATCGCGATCGCCAAGAAGGTCTACTCACCTGACCCCGACGAGGTCGCCTTCGCCAAAAAGGTGATCGCTGCGATCCCCGATGGCCGCGGCGTGCACATGATCGACGGCAAGATGCAGGACGACGCCACCTGGAAGCAGTGCAAGGTGATGGTCAACCTCGCGGTAATGCTCGCCAAGAAGGACCCTGAGCTGGCGGAGGCCTACGGGCTCGAGCCGGCAGCGGCGTGACACCTCTTCTGTCGTGCGTTTCGCTATGCTTTTTGCATGGCACAAGTGGTGACCCGTCTGGACGACAAGCTCGTAGCCGACCTCGATGGGTTGGTGGCGGACGGCTTCGTGGCCAGTCGCTCAGAGGGCGTGCGCGTCGCACTCGAGAAGCTGGTGGATGAACAGCGACGGCGCCGAATAGGAGCTGAAATCGTCGCGGGGTACGAACGTCAGCCGCAGACCGACGAAGAGCTTGCCGGACTCGATGCCGCAACACACGCTTTGATCGCAGAGGAACCCTGGTGAGCTTCCCCCGACAGGGAGAGATTTGGTGGGCGGAGGCTGAAGACGCTCGGCGCCCAGTGCTCGTGGTGACGCGGTCTGAGGCCGTCGAGGTTTTGACTGGAATCGTGGTTGCACCGATCACGCGCACCGTGCGCAGCATCTCAACCGAGATTGCGCTTGGGCGCGATGAGGGTCTGGCGGTCGAGTGCGTCGCGTCTTTCGACAACCTTCAGCGCGTCCGGCGCTCGACCCTTACTGAGCGGACTGGCGAGCTCGGCCCACGCGCACCCGAGCTGTGCGGGGCGCTGCGAGCCTTGGCCGACTGCTGAGGCGAGGTCGTCCGCACCGATGACCGCGCCCGGAGCCCCGCTCGAAGAGGCCTGGGTGGCGCTCGGTCGCGAGGCCCTCGGTGATGGCGCACCCGGCAATGGTGCGCCCGGCCACTCTGGCCAGGTGATGCTGGAGCTGCACGGCAAGGGAGGGCTGCTCCCGTCGCCGTACGCGCTCGAGGAGATCGCCGTCGCAGCGGTGAGCGCAATGCTGCTCTCTGCAGCGGAGCTTGCCGAAGCACGCGGCGGCCCAAGGCCGCAGCCGTCGCTGGATCGTACCCACGTGGCGCTGGCGTTTGCCTCCGAGGGCACGTTACGCACCGAGCACGCGCTGCCCGCTGGGTTCGCGCCGCTGTCGCGCTTCGCACGGACAAGCGACGGATACATCCGCCTGCACGCCAACTACCCCCACCACCGCGCCGCACTGCTGCGTGCCCTCGGCGACCCCCCGGAGGAGCGCGCGCTGGAAACGATCCGAGGACACAAGGCCGAGGATCTTGAGAGCGCGATCGTGACCGCCGGTGGCGCCGCGGCGGCTGCGCGCAGCGCCGCGGAATGGCTCGAGCATCCGCAAGGCCGAGTCGAGGCCGGGCTCGGCCTGTTGGACTTCGAAGCCGGGGAGAGCGAGACATCGCGGCTCACCGCACCGGGCCCGCTGCCTTGCAGCGGGCTACGCGTGCTCGACTTCACCCGCGTGATTGCTGGGCCGGTGGGGACGCGCATGCTGGCGGCGCTGGGGGCGGAGGTGCTGCGTGTCGACCCGCCGGCGATGCCGGAGCTCGAATTGCACGTGCTGGACGGCTGCGTGGGCAAGCGCAGCGCGCTACTCGACGCTCGCGTGAATACCGGCCACGACACGCTCGAGCGCCTCCTGGCAGATGCGGACGTGCTCGTGCAGGGCTACCGACCCGGCGCGCTTACGAGACTCGGCCTCGACGCGGGCGCACTGCGGGAGCGCCATCCACATCTCGTCACGGTCACCCTCTCCGCTTGGGGCGAAACGGGACCTTGGGCGGAGCGTCGCGGCTTTGACTCTCTCGTGCAGGCGGCGTGCGGCATCGCGCGAGCCTGCGGCGGGGAGGAGGAACCCGGGGCACTTCCAGTCCAGGCGCTCGACCACGCGAGCGGCTACCTGATCGCAGCCGCCGCCCTCAGGGGTCTGGCCGACCGCGCACTTACCGGTCGGGCCGGCCACGCGCGGCTCGCTCTCTCGCGCACAGCCACGTGGGTCATGCGCCACGCGACGCCCCTCGCTTCGATGGGGCCTGCCGTGCAGATCGACCCCGAGGACTATCTCGTCACCGTCTCCTCACCACGTGGCCCGTTGCGATGCCTGGGGCCACCGGGATCGCTCGACGGTGAGGCGCTCGCGTGGCCTCGTGGCGTATCAGCGCCCGGCAGCGACCCGCCGCGGTGGCAGTCGGTATAGGCTTCCGCGCCGCATGAGATTCTTCGAGTACGAGGCGCGCGAGATCGTAAAGCGTGCCGGCATCCCCGTCACCGACTACGGCTTCACGACCGGCCCCGCCGAGGCGCGGACGATCGCCGAGCGGATCGGCGGATCGACGGTTATCAAGTCGCAGGTGCTCACCGGCGGTCGCATGAAGGCCGGCGGCGTCAAGTTCGCCGACACGCCCGAGGAGGCCGAAGCCCACGCGCGGGACATCCTGCAGCTGGAGATCAACGGCCACATGCCACGCGGTGTGCTCGTCGACCCGAAGGCAGAGGTGGCGCAGGAGTACTACGCGGGCGTCGTCTGGGACGGCACCGCGAAGCAGCCGCTGATGCTCTTCAGCGACATGGGCGGCATCGACATCGAGCAGGTCGCCGAGGAGCACCCCGATCATGTTGGTCGCGGCCACTTCTCCACGCTCGGGCCCTTCTCCGACTTCCAGGCGAAGCAGGTGATCGCCGGGGCCGGCGTCACCGGCAGGGCTCTGCAGCGCGCCACCCCGGTGCTCGCCCGGCTTGCCCAGCTGTTCCTCGACAACGACATGACGCTCGCCGAGATCAACCCGCTGGCGGAACTGACGGACGGCTCGTTCGTCGCACTGGACGCGCACATGGAGATGGAGAACGAGGGTATGCCCCGTCAGAAGGGCTTGCTCGAGGCGCTGGGCATCGGCGCGGAGGAGGGTACGCGCGAGGACCACACGCCGACCGCGTTCGAAGAAGCGGTCAAGGCGATCGATGCCGCCGATCACCGCGGCGTGATCCAGGGCAAGGACACCGGCTTCAACGGCAACATCGGCCTCGTGATCGGGGCCGGCGGTGGCTCGCTGACGCTGACCGACGCCGTGCGCCAACAAGGCGGCAAGCCCGCCAACTACTCCGAGATCGGCGGCAACCCGTCCGTCGCCAAGGCCTGCGGCCTGGCCAAGCAGGTCCTGCAGAAAGACGGCGTCGAGAAGATCGCCGTGATGATGTCGATCGTCTCGAACACGCGAGTGGACATCGTCGCGCGCGGCGTGATCAAGGCCTGTCTAGAGCTCGGCAAGGACCCGGGCGAGACGATCGCGATCTTCCGCATCCCGGGCGCCTGGGAGGAGGAGGGCTTTAAGATCCTCGACCGCTACGGGGTCGAGTACTGCGACCGGTCGGTGTCGTTGTGGGAGGCAGCCGGTCGCGCGGTCGCCAGGATCGAATCCAACCCCCCCGCCCCTCAAACCCCAACGGCGGCTTAGCCATGTCGATCCTGATCGACCAGGACACAACTTTCATTATCCAGGGCATCACCGGGCGCGAGGCCGTCAACCTCACGCGCGAGTGTCTGGACTACGGCTCGAAGATAGTCGGCGGCGTGACGCCCGGGCGCAAGGGCCGTGAGGTCCACGGCGTTCCGGTCTTCGACACCGTCGAGCAGGTCGTCGAGCACAACGGCGGCGTCGCGCCGGACGGCTCGGTGGTCACCGTGCCGCCGGCAGGCACGCGGGACGCCGTCTTCGAGGCGCTGCACGCCGGCATCAAGACGATCGTGATCGTCACCGAGCGGATCCCGCGCCGCGACGTCGCGATGATGGTCGAGCTGGCCGATGAGAAGGGCGCACGAATCATCGGTCCCAACTGTCTCGGCGTGATCGTGCCGGGGGTCGCCAAGATGGGCGGCATCGGCGGCCCGGCACGTAACGCTGCCGTCGCCTATCAGCCCGGCGCAGTCGGCGTGATGAGCCGCTCCGGCGGCATGACCACGGAGATCTCCTCGACACTGACGGCCGCTGGCCTCGGCGTCTCCACGGCGGTCTCGATCGGCGGCGACGCGATCATCGGCTCCACCTACGCAGAGCTGATGCCCTACTTCGAGGCCGACGAGCAGACTCAGGCGATCGTGATCTACACCGAGCCCGGTGGCCGCATGGAGGCCCAACTGGCTCAGTGGGTCAAGGAGCACAACTCGCGCCTGCCGATCATCGCCTTCATGGCCGGCAAGTTCATGGACGACGAGGAGATGCAGGGCATGTCCTTCGGACACGCCGGCACGATCGTCGAGGGCAAGGAGGACTCAGCAACGGAGAAGATTGCGCGGCTCGAGGCGGCCGGGATCCCCGTCGTGCAGCGGATCGACGAGATTCCCGATCTGGTCAAGGCCAAGCTCGCCGAGCGGAGCGCGGCATGAGGCGAGACGGAATCTTCATCGCGGTCGAGGTCGACGATCAGGCTGCCGCCGACACCGACTTGGCGCGTCGGCTGAGCGAGGCATGCCCGGTCGACATCTTCGCCCAGAAGCCCGACGGGAGCTTGGAGATCGTCGAGCAGAACCTCGACGAGTGCGTGCTCTGTCGGCTGTGCCTCGACGCCGCGCCGGAGAATGCGGTGAAGATCGTCAAGCTCT
>DATBZG010000207.1:0-12518 GCA_036513335.1 Solirubrobacteraceae bacterium
CTTCGGCTTCATCGACACGCGCCTGACGCAGGCGAAGGTCGACGAGAACACGATGGAGAAGGACGGCGAGAAGATCCAGCTCGGCATCCCCGAGCAGATGCGCCAGATGGCCTCCATGCTGATCCCGCTGGGCCGTCCCGCGACGCCCGAGGAGGCGGCAGGCGGTGTGTTCTTCCTGTGCTCGCCGTGGTCCAACTACGTCCACGGCCAGACGCTGCACATCACCGGCGGGCTGTTCGGGAGTATGACGGGCTGAGATGAGACGGGCCGAGGGCGGGTGGCTGCGCGCTCACTGCGCGTGGTCACCCCCGAGCAGCACTCTGTATTGCCATCGCTATACAGAGTTTTGTGGAGCGATACCACCCCCACCCTCCCCGAGCCCCGACAGATTCAGCAGACATCCGGAGAAGTAGGCGCCGGCGGGCGAGGCCAGATAGGCAGTGAGCGCGGCAACCTGGGCCCCGGCATCAGCGGACCCGGACGCGGGGACAACGGCGACGGTGGTTATCCCATGCCTCGCCCACTCGATGGACAGCGTGCGCGCGAGGTTCTCGAGGCCGCTGCGTGCGGCCCCCGCGTGCTCGCCGGCATCGGCTGCAGGCGTGAGGTAGACGATCCGCCCGCCGCGCGAACCCGGCAGCAAGATCCTGTTGACGAGCGCGTGCGTGGCGCTCCAGCTCGCATCCAAGCAGGCACGCAACGCTGCGCCGGACGACCCGCCTGCGCCGTCCGAGTCGGCATAGGCGAGCGCACGCGCGAACAGCCCGGCACCGTCCACGACCAGCACCTCCAGCTCGCTGGCGCTCCCGGCGAGCAGGCGCTCCACCGCCTCTCCCAGATCCGGCTCCGCGCCGCCTGCGTCGAGGCGATCGTCTTCCAACGTCAGCTCCAGCACGCGCGCGCCAAGCCCGGCACACACGTCTGCCACGTCGGCGGCGAGCGACGCAGCCGCTCCGTCGCCACTCACATCGGTTGGCGCGCGGGCAAGCACGATGGACACTCCTTGCAGAAGGCCGGGGCGCAGCAGCTGAGATGCATGGACAGTGCTCATGGCGCGAGGCAGCAGCCTAATGCCCGGCTCCACTGCGCCGGACGCTCACGCAGCGGATGCTCAGGCGCTGCCGGCGGAGCCTTGGTTGCCGCCAAACGCGCGTTCGGCATCGCTGCGACCCAGGCCAGGACCGGGAGCCGGAGTGGGAGCGGGATGAACGTCGCTCGCGCCGAGTCCGCCCCCGCCGCCCCCAGCTCCGGCTGAGCCGGGACCGCGCAGGTCGAAGTAGAGGACGGACGCGGCGAGCGCAAGCAGCGGCGCGGTGAGCACGCCGACGATCACCCTGACGACGATGCCGATCCCCGAGCCGGCGGATTCGGCGAGCCCATCGATAATGAACGACACGACACTGACCATGATGTAGGCCACGAGGATCACGCCGAACACCTGCCAGCCGTTGCCGCGAACGAGCTCGCGGCTGCGGCTGAGCGCGGCGAACACGCCAGGGCGCTCGAGCACGACGACCGGCGCGGCAACGAACCAGATCGTGATCAGGTACAGGCCGGGAACGATGATGAGGAAGAAGCCGATAACAACGCCGATGCCGGCCACGATGCCCACGAGGATCAGCTGACCGAGCACGGGCGTGGCGGCCCGCAGCAGCTGTCCGGGACTGGCGTCGCGCCGGCCATCCTGGACGTCCGCGACGAGCTGGACGACCATGCCGGTGAACAGCGTGCCGGCGACGAGGCTGATGATCAGGGCGATGAATGCACCGGCGGCGCTGGCGCTGATGAGCAGTCCGGAGATGATCCCCGTGAACACGAACACGACGGCGGCGGCGGGCATGAGCACGGACGCCTGGTCGACGTAGATGTCGAGCACCCGGCGGATAACCGCGCCGCTATCGATCCGACGTTGCATCCGGCGCCCCCGAGCCTGGTGTTTGTCCCATTCGCCTGCGAACCCTAGGCGACCGTCCCGACGACTGGCGGCCTTCAGGCCGGGGCTGCGCCACCGGCGGCGCGCCGTTCCGCGCGCTGCTGCTCGCGCACGCTGCGCAACACGCCCTTGCGGCCGTGCTGTTCGAGCCCGCCGTAAAGGCGACGGATCTCGACGAGCACCTGATCGGCGACCGCCTGCTGCTGCTCGCGGGTGGGGTCCTCGATCGCCTCCCAGCGCATGGCGTCGCCGTACTGGATGGTGACCTTGGGGAACTGCAGGCGCTTCCAGTTGCGCACGTGCGAGGAGCCGTAGATCGCGATCGGGACGATCGGCGCGCCGGTCTCGAGTGCCAGGCGCCCGATCCCGCGCTTGGCCTGTTCGGAGACTTTGCCGGTGCGCGAGCGCCCGCCCTCGCAGTACATGGTCACTGCACCTCCGCGCTTGAGGATCGAGCTGGCGGTGACGAACCACTCCTCGTCGCGCGCGCCACGGCGCACGGGGAACACGCCACCGTGGGTGTAGATGAACTGCATGGGCCGTTTGAAGAGTTGCGACTTGGCCATGAAGCGCACCTTGCGGCGGATGTAGCAGCCCATCAGGAAGTGGTCCATGAAGGAGAAGTGGTTGGGGGCGAGGATCACGGCGCCGGAGCCGGGAACCTTCTCGACGGAGATCGCGCGAGCGCGCAGGAAGGTGTAGGCGTACAGCGAGGTGAGCACGCGCACGAACTCGTAGGCCGCATCCGGTTCTCGCGTGCGCGAGCGCTCGTGGAAGCGCTCGAAGTACTCCTTGGGCCGCGGGTCCGTGTAGACCTGCTCGCGCATGGGTGCGAGATCGCTCATTAGGACGGAGTACGTCCGGAGCCCTGCAAAGTTACGCGCGCGAGGGCCGGCGCGAGACGTAGACCCGCAGGAAGTCGATCATCTGGCGAGCGCGGTGCAGGAAGCCCGCGGGCGTGCGTCCGCTGGCGCGATGGGTCAGCTGAAGCTCGACCTCGCGCACCTGCCAGCCGCTGCGCACAGCGTCGATCGTCATGCCGATCTCCATGCCGAACCCGTGCGCGAGCGGCAGCACGTCGGCGAGTACACGGGCGCGCAGGGCGCGCTGCCCGGAGATGGGAGCGACCGTCTGCAGCCCGCAGCGACGACGGATCGCCCAGCGGGCGAATGTGAGCGCCAACCCGAAGCCGCCTCCTACGCGAGTGGCGAAGGCGCCGACCGCGATGTCGGCTTCTCCTCGCGCGACGACGTCCGCCAGCGCGCCCAGCTCGACCGCCGAGTCGCCGAGATCCCCGTCGCAGAGGACGAAAATCGTTTCGATGTCGGATCCGCCCGCGGTGGCCTGTGCGTCGCGCCAGGCTTCTCGAGCGGCGCGGGTGACCGCTGCGCCCTTGCCGATGGCAGTTGCGCTGCCCACCACGTGCGCGCCGGCCTCACGGGCGATCTGCGCGGTGGCGTCGGTGGACCCGTCGTCGGCGACCCACACGGGCGCACGTGGAAACGCGCGCGCGAGGGCGGCGAGCGTGGCAGCGATGCGCTCGGCCTCGTTGTGCGCGGCGAGGACCACGACGGCGCCGGCTTGCGAGGATCGGTCGGCGGGGCTATCTATTGTGCTGCTCTGAGTTGTGGCCACTGGCATCCTGGAGGAGCAGATGACTGACATTGAGGCTCATATCACCGGCACGGTATGGAAAATCGAGTGCGCGGTGGGCGACACGATCGAGGAGGGCGACACGGTCGCGATCCTGGAGTCGATGAAGATGGAGATGCCTGTGGAGGCCGAAGACGCGGGCACCGTGACTGAGATCCGCTGCGAGGAGGGCCAGGCGGTCAACGAGGGCGACACGCTGGTCGTGATCGAGTAGCTGCACCACGGGCGTGCGGAGGCTCGGTTAGCCTGTCGGACCGGTGTCCTCGAGCGCTCCCCCACGCGAGCTGGCAGACGGCAAGCTCCTGATCGACGAGCCGGCCGACGGAGTCGTACGCCTGACGATCTCCAACCCGGCCAAGCGCAACGCCCTCGATCACCCGATCCTTGATGCGATCAGCGCCACGCTGGGTGAGCTCTCGGCGACATCCTCGCCGGCTCGCTGTGTGATGGTGACGGGCGCGCACGGGATGTTCTCGGCCGGCTACGACATCGGCGAGATCCCGGACGACGAGTTCGAAGAGCGCGCGGAGCGTCTGGTGGCGCACCCGTTCACGCAGGCGATCGACGCGCTGGAGGCGTTCCCCTACCCGACCCTCGCGGCGCTGCCCGGCCACACGATCGGCGGCGGCCTGGAGCTGGCGCTCTCGTGCGATCTGCGCGTGGCACAGGATGGGATCAAGCTAGGAATGCCACCGGCGAAGCTGGGGCTGGTTTACTCGCACACGGGTCTGCGCCGTTTCATCGACGCGATCGGAGCGGCGCGCACGCGCGAGCTGTTCCTGCTGGGCAGCTACGTCGACGCGGCGACGGCGCTGTCGTGGGGGCTGGTGAACCGCGTGGCCGGCACGGCGGAGTTGGAGGGCGTGGCGCTGACGCTGGCGGGCGAGCTGGCAAATAACGCGCCGCTGTCGCAGACGGGGAACAAGCGCGTGATCGAGGCGCTGCTGCGCGCGGAGAGCGAGCTGCCGGCGGACGTGGAAGCGGAGCTGATCGAGCTGCGCCGCGCGTCGTTTGCCTCTCAGGACCTGCGCGAGGGGATGCGCGCGTTCGCTGAGCGGCGCGCTCCGCGCTGGCGCGGCGAATAGCCCGCGCTTTCCCGCTCTCAGCCCAAGTAGCCGTCCGCCGCAGGTCATACGGTTTGACACCGTGGCACCACTGATTACACGCGCCGAGGCCGTGCGACTCGGGGAGCTCGAGGACCACGGCGAGATCGAAGCGCTGATCCAGCGTGCCTGGGAAGCGCGCGTGGAGCGCTTCGCCGACTCGACGGACATGTGCTCGCTGGTGAACGCGAAGTCTGGGGGCTGCGCGGAGGACTGCGGCTTCTGCGCGCAGTCGCGCTTTGCGGACGCGGAGACGCCGATGCACGCGATGATGGAGCCCGAGCAGATCCTGGAGCACGCGCGTGCGGCCGAGGCAGCGGGCGCGCACCGCTTCTGCATGGTCACTCAGGGCCAGGGACTGTCCAAGCGCGACTTCGAGAAGTACCTGGAGGGCGTGCGCTTGGTGTCTGAGAAGACGAACCTCAAGCGCTGCGCGTCCGTGGGCCACATCTCGGCAGACCGCGCGAAGGCGCTGCGCGACGCCGGCATCCAGCGCGTTCACCACAACGTGGAGACCGCCCACAGCTACTACTCGGAGGTCACGAGCACGGTCCGCTACGAGGGTCGTCTGCGCACGATCGACGCGGTCCGCGAGGCGGGACTGGAGACGTGCGTGGGCGGCATCCTCAACCTTGGGGAGACGCGCGAGCAGCGCGTGGAGATGGCGTTCGAGCTGGCGGAGATCGACCCGACGAGCGTTCCGATCAACATGCTCAACCCGCGACCGGGCACCAAGTTCGGCGACCGCGAGTACATGGACCCGTGGGAGGCTGTGAAGTGGATCGCGATCTTCCGGCTGATCCTGCCGGAAGCCCTGTTCAGGTTGTGCGGCGGACGCGTGGAGAACCTGGCCGAGCTGCAGCAGCTGGCAGTTCGCGCGGGCATCAACGGCGTGATGATGGGCAACTTCCTGACGACCCTGGGAAACGACCCGGAGACCGACCGCGAGATGTTCGAGGAGCTGGGCCTGAACGTGGCGCGCCAGCCGGACAACGCGTCCAATCCGCGCCCGGACAACCGCTCAGGCTGGCTCGCCGGTGAGACGCCGGACGTGGTCGAGGAGCTGATGGACAACAGCCCGGCGCCCGCGGCGGTCGAGCTGGACGTGAGGCTGTGGGACCCCTCGACGCAGCTGCGCTTCCGCGCCAAGCACTCGGTGCCCCCGCGCCCAGACGGCGCGCCGAACAAGGTGCCGGTCGGCTAGTGCGGACTTGCGCTCGTCAATGCTGGAAGGGGAGCAGATGAGCGACATCGAAGAACGCCTGCAGGAGCTGGAGGCGCTGGGCCTGGGACGCCGCCTGCGTCTGGTCAGCGGGCCGCAGGGTCCGACGGTGCTGCTGGACGGCAAGCCTGTGCTGCTGCTGTGCTCGAACAACTACCTGGGTCTGGCCGACCACCCGCGGGTGCGCGAGGCGGCGGCAGACGCGGCGATGCGCTGGGGTGTGGGCGCGGGCTCCTCGCGCCTGGTGTCGGGGACGATGACGATCCACCGCCGCCTGGAGGAGAGCCTGGCGGAGTTCAAGGGCAGCGAGGCTTGCCTGCTGTTCGGCTCGGGCTACCTGGCGAACCTGGGCGTGATCGGTGCGCTGGCGGGACGCGGCGACGTGGTCTTCTCAGACGAGCTCAACCACGCATCGATCATCGACGGCTGCCGGCTCTCGCGCGCGGAGGTTGCGGTGTACCGCCACCGCGACATGGAGCACCTCGAGTGGAGCCTGCGCCGCCACCAGGGCGAGCGTCGTGTGATCGTCACCGACTCGGTGTTCTCGATGGACGGAGACGTGGCGCCACTGGAGGAGATCGCAGAGCTTGCCGGCACGCACGGCGCGCGAGTGGTGGTGGACGAGGCGCACGCGACTGGCAACCTCGGTCCGGGCGGCCGCGGCGCGGTCGCGGCGGCGGGGCTGGAGGACGAGGTGGACGTGATCGTAGGGACGCTGGGCAAGGCGTTGGGCTCCTACGGCGCGTACGTGTGCGCAAGTACCGAGATGGTGCGCTACCTGGTGAATACAGCCCGCTCGCTGATCTTCTCGACAGCCCCGCCACCACCGGCGGTGGCGGGCGCGCTGGCCGCCCTGGAGTTGCTGCAGGAGCGTCCGCATCGCGTGCAGCGACTGCGGGCGAACGCACGCGCCCTGCGCCGGGCGCTGGCCGTTGAGGGCTTCCCGGTGGAGGAGTCGGCGATGCACATCGTGCCGCTGATCGTGGGCGACGAGCGAGCGGCGATGCGCCTGTGCCAGGAGGCGATCGGCCGCGGCGCGTTCGCCCAGGCGATCCGCTCGCCCACGGTGGCGATGGGCGCGGCGCGGCTACGTTTGACAGCGATGGCGTCGCACACGGCCTCGGAGCTGCAGCTGGCGGCGGCCGTATTCGGCAAGGTCGCACGCGAGATCGGCCTGGACCCGGCGAGCACCAAGCCTGCGCTACCCGAACGCGAGATCGTGGAGGAGGATCTCGAGGTGGAGGCGTACGAACCGAGACTCGTGGCCTTTTCCTCTGAACGCTCATACGACGCAGACACGTCGACGGCGGGGCCGTTCGACCTCGAACACGACTCACGGCAGGAGCCTGCCTTCAACCGCGAGCATCAGGCCGACTTTGCGCGCCCCCAGGGTGCGGGTCGCGATGCGCATGACGAGCGCGAGATGGTCGGAGAGCCCACCGAACCAATGGAGACGATCCCGGGACCGGACGTGCCGTTCGACTTCGAGCGCGAGACGTCAGGCGCTCGGGCCGCGTAGCGCGGTAGCTGGACGCGCCGTGCGCGGGCTGTTCGTGACAGGAACGGATACGGGCGTGGGCAAGACGATCGTGAGCGCGGCGCTGCTCGCGTCGATGGCGGCGGCGGGCGAGCACGTGCGCGCGTACAAGCCGGCGGTCACCGGCCTCGAGGACGCGCAGGAAGCGGCGGCGCGGGGCGCATGGCGGCCGGACCACGAGCTGCTGGGGCTGGCGGCGGGGATGGACCCGGAGCTCGTCTCCCCTCTGCGTTTCGGGCCGGCGGTGTCCCCGCACCTGGCGGCGCAGCTGAGCGGACAGCGCATCACCTCCGAGCAGCTGCTCGCGGGAGCCATCGCGGCCGCGAGCACGGCCACGACTGCAGGCACTGGGGACAGTGTGCTCGTGGTGGAGGGCGTGGGCGGGCTGCTGGTGCCGCTGAGCGACGATTACGCGATCCTCGACCTGGCGGTTGCGCTGGCCCTGCCGCTGGTGATCGTCGCGCGGCCGGGGCTGGGCACGATCAACCACACGCTGCTGACGGTCCGTGCGGCGCGCGGCGCTGGGTTGGAGGTGTGCGCGGTGGTGCTGACGCCCTGGCCGGCCGAGCCCACGGCGCTCGAGCTGTCCAACCGCAAGAGCATCCGGCGAATGGGGCAGGTCCCGGTCGAGGAGCTCGAGGAGATCGCGGGTCCTGAGCTGGCGAATCTGGCGCTGGCGGGCGACACGCTGCCCTGGCGCGAATGGCTGGGAGCGAGCGGCGCTGAGGACGGCTAAGCATTGATGCTCGCCTGCGCGGCGTGGATCATCGCCGCGGTGACCGACTGCAGCTCCTCCTCGCCGATCACATACGGCGGCATCGCGTAGATCAGGTCGCGAAACGGGCGCAGCCACACGCCATCGGCCACGGCTGCAGCGGTGGCTGCAGCCATGTCCACGTCGCGCTCGAGCTCGATCACGCCGATTGCGCCGAGGACGCGCACGTCGCGTACTCCCGGCAGCTCGCGCACGGGCTCGAGCCCCGCCTGCAGACCCTGCTCGATCGCCCCCACACGCGCACGCCAGTCGTGCTCTTCGAGCAGCCCGAGCGAGGCGAGCGCGACGGAACAGGCGAGCGGGTTGGCCATGAACGTGGGGCCGTGCATGAGTCCACCGCCCTCGCCGCCTGAGACGGTGGCGGCCACCTCTGGCGTGCAGAGCATGGCGGCGAGCGTCATATAGCCGCCGGTGAGCGCCTTGCCCACACACATCACGTCAGGCACGACGCCGGCGTACTCGGAGGCGAACATCGCGCCGGTGCGCCCGAAGCCGGTGGCGATCTCGTCCAGCACCAGCAGCAGGCCGTGCTCGTCGCACACGCGCCGGAGCAGGGCCACGCACTCGGGCGAGTGAAAGCGCATCCCGCCAGCTCCCTGCACGACAGGCTCGACGATCACAGCGGCGAGCTCGTGCGCGTGCGCCCCGGCCAGCTCGCTCAGCTCTTGCGCCCAGCGCTCGTCCAGGCCCGCTGAGAAGCCGTCGGGTGGTCGCTCGGCGAACACGTGCTCGGCGAGCACGCCGGCGAACAGGCTGTGCATGCCGCCCACGGGATCGCACACGGCCATCGCCCCGGCGGTGTCACCGTGGTAGCCGCCCCGGACGGTCAAGAGCCGCGTGCGCCCCTCGTGCCCCAGCGCACGCTGATACTGCATGCAGACCTTGATCGCGACCTCCACGGACACCGAGCCGGAGTCCGCGAGGAACACTCGCTCGAGACCGGCAGGAGCGAGCTCGGTGAGCCTCTCGGCCAGCCGAATGGCGGGCTCGTGCGTGAGACCGCCGAACATCACGTGCGCCATGCTCCCCAGCTGCTCGCGCAGCGCCTCGTCCAGCACGGGGTTGCGGTAGCCGTGGATCGCACACCACCAAGAGGCCATCCCATCGATCAGCTCGCGCCCGTCAGCCAGGCGCAGGCGCACACCGTTCGCGGAGACCACCGGCAGCGGCGCCACCGCCGCAGGCAGCGCGCCGTAGGGATGCCACACGCGCTCAGAGTCGAGTGCGAGCAGTCGGTCCCAGTTGCTCAGGCGGCGCCCTTTAGTCCTCGTAGAGAACGAAGTCCCGCTTCCGGGCGCCACACACGGGACAGAACCATGTGTCGGGGATGTCCTCGAAAGCGGTCCCCGCGGGGATCCCGCCGTCGGGATCGCCTTCCTCGGGGTCATAGATATAGCCGCAGGACTCGCAGATCCAGCGCTGGATGGTCTCAGGGAGAGCGCTCATGCGCGCACGACCGGTGTGGGGTTGCTCATGCGTCAAAGACTACCTGCCGGTAGGGTCACCAGATGCACGCGCCTGAGGGGGACGAGCGGCCGGGACCCGGGGAGACGTACAACCCTGGCGAGCCCACACCGCCCCGCCAGGCGGCCAGCGTGATCCTGCTGCGCGACCTCGACGGAGACGCGGGCGGCGAGGGCGAGCTGGAGGTGCTGCTGGTCAAGCGCACGCCCCACGCGCGTTTCATGGGCGGAGTGTGGGTGTTCCCCGGCGGCGCGGTGGATGCCGGGGAGGGAGACGGCGACAGCGCCCACCGCGCGGCAGCGCTGCGCGAGCTGCACGAGGAGGCGGGGATCGCGCTCTCCGAGCCAGAGGATCTGGTCAAGTTCTCTCGCTGGATCACCCCCGCGGAGGTGCAGATCCGCTTCGACACGCACTTCTTCCTCGCGCCGCTGCCGGCCGGCCAGGAGCCGGCGATCGACGGCGAGGAGTGCGTGGACCTCGGCTGGTTCACGCCCGACGGAGCGCTGGACGCCCACCGCTCAGACGAGATCGCGCTGGTATTCCCGACGATCAAGCACCTGGAACAGCTACGCGAGTTTCCCTCCGCGCGGGCGCTGCTCGCGTACGCAAGCGGACGTGACGTTCAGCCGGTGCAGCCGCGCGTGATCCTCGAGGGCGAGGTCGCCCGTATCGTGCTGCCCGGGGAGCCTGGATACTGAGCTCGAGGACACTCATCGGCGTCGCGAGCGGATCATCGCCGCATGCCGGTGCTAGAAGCGACGCGGGCGACCGTCTACCCACCAGGTCTGCGCCTGCAGCAGCGGCATATTTGCCGCCTGCTCGCGCAAACCAGGGTGGAGCGGCATGAGCAGGGCGGTCCTATCTCTGATGAGCATCGCGCGGAGACCGCCTGCGAGCAGAGCTGATGGAAGAAGTGAGCAAAGTACGAGAACGAAGCCGTTCTCTGTGAAGACTCCAAGGCTCACGGTGACAAGAATTCCGTTGCGCAAAGCTATGACCGGCGCATCCCACCAGTTCCGCTCGAGTCGATCGCGCTGGGCGGCGAGAACCCCAAAGCATTGGCAACGGGTCGCACCTCCCCGCGCCACTACAGCCGCATGTGCTCCGGTTGCGACCAAGAGGAAGAGGACCGACGCACAGCCTGCAGCCACTCTAACGACGCCCAAGAACGCGGCTGCGGCTAGCACCCCAGCGAGCAATATCTCGATACAGACAATGCTGGAACGAGCGGCGCTCGATCTGCGCCCAAGGAGTGGCTCCATATAACGGTTGAAGTTGCCTCGGTCGAAGAGCTTTCCAGCGGCAGCACCAAAAAGCACGACCGCCATGGCCGCGGCTGAAAATGTGCCCATCGGACGTAGAGCCCCCTAGCTCGGTTACTTGTTTGGCGGACCCGAGAGCGCCGTGATCGCGTCCGCGAGCTCCTGTTCGACGAGAGTCCTGAACTGGGCTTGCATCGCCTTGGCATTGGGCTGGCCCCAAAGGGCTTCCTGGGGCCATTGGATTTGCACTTCTGTCTGACCAGGGGACCACGCATTCACCACAATGTGCACTGAGCCGAGCGGCTCTTGCGAGACCATGGCTTGAGGCAATGATGAAACATTCGATGGGATGGGCCCTTCGGGCACGCTAGGCGCTCCTTTCACAGTTAGCTAGCACGTGGTGCAGCAGCAGATCGATTCGAATGAGCAGAAGTTTTCTGAGCGAAAGGCCGCAGGCGAACACTGTCCAGGGCCAGCTTTGCATTCGCAGCAGCAGTATGCGCCGGAGAGGTTGCGCCGACAGCATGATTGGAACACCTGGCAGACGCCCCGGCAGGCGAGACATCCGGCCTCGAGCGTTGGGGGATTACACCTTATGATCGCCGCGGCCGACTCCGAGGGAGCGAGCCCCGCCAAGCCCCCCAGCACTCCTGCAGCTCCCTCAGACGCGCCGGTCAACCAGAGGAGGAAGCGACGTCGCGTCGTAGCGTGGCCTTCCTCAAGGACGACTAGGCTACCTGCATCTTCTGAGTTTCGGCCAAGCGTGTCTTGATCCATTCTAGGCTCCCTTCGGGACTGTAGTCGGCGACCGTCAGGTCGCTTTGAGACACCAGAAACAGCGTCGGAGTGGACCGGACTTCGCATCGCCGCGAAATCTTCCCTCCGACATCCAACACAGTGGCAAGTGGAATCCGATCAGCGAACTCATGTGCGCCATCGGCGGTGGCGGCCCAAATCACGACGGAGACGTCCCGGGCACTAAATGCCGCTTCTGACACCGCGGTCGTGAGGCCGCTCGCGAGATCCTCGCACGGGCCGCATCCAGGCGCGATGAATGCGACAACGTGCTTGTCCGAGTTGGATGCCACGCCCGACCTCATCAACTCCACCATCTCCGACGGCGCTGGACCTCCGACGAAGGCTGGCGGGGGAGGATGTTGAACGATGTCGCGGAACAGCTTTACCTCCGAGCGCAGAGCAACGACCTCCTGCATCGTGCCCAAGATCGCAGCGAATTCCGTCGTCTGGGGGTCTCGGGCACGGAGGTGTATGTCCGGTTGCTCGCGCTGTCAGCGCGTACTGTTTTGGCGTCTTCTGTGGCCTCTGGGAGGTCTACCTTCGGAGGGACCTTGCCGCGAAGCTCGACTGCGGCTGGGTCGCCGGCCAATCGCTCGATCTCGCTCTCGGTTACGTCAAGTCCACGCTGGACGTTTCCTACTCTCGATGCGCTCGGCCGCCCAGGCGGCGGCGAGGAGTGCGTGGACCTCGGCTGGTTCACGCCCGACGGAGCGCTGGACGCCCACCGCTCAGACGAGATCGCGCTGGTATTCCCGACGATCAAGCACCTGG
>DATBZG010000208.1:0-13025 GCA_036513335.1 Solirubrobacteraceae bacterium
CCGAGGACTTCCTCTATCCGACCCTGGCGGTCGACGATCCGATCGCGCCGCACGTGCTCTATCGAGTGACCGCTCAGATGCTGCGGTGACGCGCGCAGATCGTCGCGATCGTCTCCAGCCCCCGGTCTGGATCGACCGGCAGCTCGGCCAGACCGGCCGCCAGTTCGACCACATCGTCGATGCTCGCACGGCCGCGTAAATCGCCGCACCAGCGCTCCAGCCAGCGCAGCGTCCACTCGTCGAACGCGTCCGGCCGCTGCACCGCCACCAGAGGCAGGAAACGCAGCGTCAGAGCCAAATCCAGCGGCCGTCCGCGCTCGTGCGCGAGAACTCTCGCGAGTGAGATCGCGAAGTCGAGCTCGCCGCGGTCGAGGTGCGCTTCGAGCTCTCTGGCTGTGCGGTAGGGCCTGGACATACGAACACATGTTCGCACGCTACGGTCATGTCCACAAGCTCGCCGGAGATCGTGCGCCTATGCTCGTGGCGTGTGCGGGCGCTACACCAACACCGCGGGCCCCGAAGAACTGAACGACCGCTTCAAAGTCCCGATCTCGCGGGCGACGGGGACGCGACGCTTCAACATCGCGCCCACGGAAGAGGTGCTGGCGATCGTCGCGCCCAAGGGCGAGGCGCAGGCGCGCACGCTGCGCTGGGGCCTCGTGCCGCCGTGGGCGAGCGACCTGAAGGGCTCCGCCAGGATGATCAACGCGCGGATGGAGACCGTGGCCAGCAAGCCCGCCTACCGCAACCTGATCCCCAAGTCCTCGCGGCGCGCGCTGCAGATCGCAGACGGCTACTTCGAGTGGCTAAAGCCAGAGAAGCGCGACACGCCGCGCCAGCCCTTCTACTTCCAGGTCGACGGCGGCGTGCCGTTCGCGTTCGCCGCCGTGTGGACGCCCGCAAAGATCGACGGCCAGTGGATCGAAAGCGTGGCGCTGCTCACCTGCGACTCGAAGCCCAATCCCGTGGCGGGCGCGATCCACGACCGCATGCCGGTGATCCTCGCTGACGCAGACGCCCAGCGCGCGTGGCTCGACCCAGCGCTGGACGCCGCCGACGCGCTGGCCCTTTGCGGGGCGCTGCCCGCGGAGCGCCTGTCGGCGCACCCCGCGAACCCCGCCGTCAACAAGGCCGGGAACCTCGACGCGGAGGGACCCGCGCTACTAGTGGCGCCAGGCGCGTGAATAGGATGATGAGCATGAGACCCCTTGCGATCCTCACCGTGGCCCTTGCCGTGGGCGCGTCGCTGGCGGCGGTCTCGCCAGCAGGCGCCTCCGACGGCTCTGCCAGCGTCACAACGTGCGGCTACATCCACGCCAGCGTGCCCTACTCGACGAACGGGCACGCCGATCGCTGGCGCGTATACGTGAGAGGCTCGACCTCCTGCGCGCGCGCCACGGCGACGCTCAACGCGGTCATGCACACGCACGGCAAGCAGCACGTCGGCGACAGCGAAGTGGACTCCTACACGACCTTCGCGGGCTGGATCTGCCCGTACGGTCTGATGGGCGAGCAGACCTGCGAGCTCCCCACGCGCCTGCCGGCGCACCCGCCGATCCGCGCGCACGCGCTTGCGCTGAACTGCGCGCTACCCCCGCGCGGCTGCCCTACGCACGTGCCCTCCAGCGACCTCTGACGCACGCCCTCAGGCGGTCAGCCAGCGCTTCGGGTTCTCCGTGAAGATCGTCTGAAAGACCGCGTCGTCCATCACGCCGAGCTCGCGCAGCGCCGGCGCGACCTCATCGAAGACCAGCGTCATCGACCAGTTGCGGATCGCGCCGGCGTTTTCGAAGACCTCCGCGGCCTCCGGCGGAAACCAGTCGATCGTCGCGCAGAAGTCCTGGGAAATCATCAGCCGCTCTGCGTGACCGTGGCGCAGCAGCTCAGCGGCGGTCGCGTTGCGCTTCTCCATCGGCAGGTACATCTCCAGGCCATAGCGGTCGAGACCGACGTAGACACCGCTGTCGATCAGGCTCTCTATGTACTCGACGTCCTCGCTGTCGCCGCAGTGCGCGATCTGCACGCGCGACATGTCGACGCCCTCCTCCTTGAATATCTCGACCTGACGCGGCCCCGTGCCGACGGCCGGCATCGAGTGGGCCATGATCGGCGCGCCGGTCTGCACGCTCGCGCGCGCTACGGCGCGGTGGATCTTCTCGACGTTCTCGGTCACACCGGCCGCGTCCGCCGCGCACTTCAGGAATGCAGCCTTGATCTCCGTGCCCTGGATCCCGCGCTCGATGTCCTCTACGAAGTGGTCGGCCATCACGTCCACGTCGCGGTTTGCGAAGTAGTGGGGGAGATGGTCGTAGCTGTAGATCCCCGTGCACGCCACGATCCGCACGCCCGTCTCATCAGCGACGCGCTTCATGAAGCGCACGTCGCGCCCGCCGAACATCGCCGTCGGATCGACGATCGTCTGCACGCCGCACTCCGCGGCGGCGTTGACAGCCACCAGCGCCGCGTCGTACTCGAGTTGCTCGTCGTAGCGACTCGGCCACTCGTTCGCGACCGCCTCGTCGCGGAAGCGCACATGCTCGTGCACGAGCGTCAATCCCAGCTCCTGTGCGTCGACTGCTCCCTGCACCGTCTCTACGCTCGGCATCGGCTCTCCTCGAGTTGATCAGCGAAGCGGTCTGCGCCGCGCTCGACCCCGTCTCGTCGAACGGATTGCGTCCCCGTTGCAGCGATTTGACCATCCAGAACTCCCTTTCTCCCCCTCCCATCGGAGCCTACTCGGCGCAGTGCTTGGCCGCGATCAGCTCGATCGTGCCCTTCGTGCGCATCGTGCTCGGGCCGAGAAGCCGGTCGATCCCGCGAAGGTCGAGCGATGACTCGAGCAGACCGCCGCTCGGCAGCCAGTAGAGCTCACGCTCACCGAACGTCAACGCGTCCTCCTCGCCGGCCAGCGACAGCACCTGCGAGCGGACGTCGGGGGTGGGGGAGGTGCCGAGCAGCGACACCTGCAGCTTGCCGCCCGCCGCATGCACCCGCTCGGCGACGAACGGCTCGTGCGCGGCGATCGCGCGTACCTCACCGTCGGAGCGGATGAACGTCGGCACCTCATAGCCGAGCAGCGAGGCGAGCCCGCGCTCGACGTGCTCGCTGACCTCCTGCGGTGAGCGCTCATCCGCGGCGAACACCACGTTGCCGCTCGCGCGGAAGGTGGCGACCTGTGCGAAGCCCATCGCCTCGAAATGAGCGCACAGCTCCTTATTCGTCAGGCGGTGGCCGCCGACGTTCATGCCGCGCAGGAAGGCCGCGTAACGGGACATCGCGCTCACCCTAGCCGCCCGGTGTCGCAGGGTAGGGTTTATCGTCGGTGCGAGCGCTACCGACTACAGGGGGTTCAAGATGCCGGACAAGCTGACCCTATATGTGTGCCACCACGACGACAGCCCGCCTTCGTTCCATGCGTGCAGGCTCGCACAGCGAGCGCTGAGCGACGCCGGCCACGATTTCGAGAAGATCATCTACGGAAAGGGCAAACCCTTTGGCCTGTTCACCGGTGGCACGAGGCCCGAGCTGAAGGAGATGAGCGGACAGGAGAAGCTGCCCGTGTTGAAGCTCCCAGACGGCTCGACGGTCAACGGCGGCGCGAACATCGTCGCGTGGGCAAAGTCCAACGCGGCCGCGCCCGTGGCGGAGGCGAGCGCCTAGGCCGGTGGTTTGCGCAGGTTGTCTTGCGCGCGGAACATCGCCACCACGCCCTCATCGGCGCCCTCGGGAACCGGCGCGAACGGGTTGCGCGTGACCACGCCGATCGTGTCCTGCTCGGGATACACGGCCACGTCAGGCGAGTTCGCGGTGGAGATCGCCAGCACCAGCGCCGGCTCCTGCGAGCGGTTGGCGATCGCGTGGATGCCCTCGCGCCCGCGACAGCAGGCCACGACCTCGCCGGGGCTCAGCTGCTCCTCGCCGTCGGCGCTGCGCAGCGTCGGCGTTCCGCGCAGCACGATGAACATCTCCTCGTTGCCGTAGTGGCCGTGCAGGTTGAAGCCGCTCGCGCCCGGCTCCAGCTCATACACCGTCCCGCCGAGCTCACGCGCTCCGGCAGCCCTCGCGAACGGACGGCCGCGAATCCCCATCTCCTCGCGGTGCATCGGAAACTCGCCCTCGTACACGTTCGGTCGGCTCACCTCGCGTCTCCTCAGGCTGTGGCCGACGCTGCGATCTTCTCAGCCAGGATCGCCGCGACGCGCGCACGGTGCTGACCTGCGCCTCCGAGCAGCGCCGCGTCCAGCTGCGCGCGCTTGAACAGCCAGTGCACGTCCGCCTCCCACGTGAAGCCGATGCCGCCGTGCATCTGGATCGCACCGGCGGTCACTTCGCGCCCCGCCTGCGAGGAAGACGCCTTGGCCATCGCCACGGCCTCAGCCAGCGAGTCAGGGTCAGCGTCAGCGGTCCACGCAGCGAACGCGGCCAGGGAGCGCGCCTGCTCAGTTTCCAGCAGCATCTGCGCGCAACGGTGTGAGACCGCCTGGTAGGCGCCCACGGGTACGCCGAACTGCTTGCGGTCCTTCACGTAGGAGACCGTCATCTCCAGCGCCCGCTCGCAGACGCCCACGAGCTCCGAGCTGACCGCGACGAGCGCGCGACCCAGGCCCGGGCATCCGTCCTCGAGTGACTCGCCAGCGCCGTCAGTGGCGCTCACGCGGGCTGCAGAGCGTGTGGGGTCGATCGCCGCCACCTTGTTGACCTCGGCGTCCTGGGGCGTGAGGAGGCGTCCACTGCCGTCCTCCTCCACGAGCACGATCACGTCGGCCTCAGCGCCGCTCACGACAAGCTCAGCCGTGCCGTCGACGGCGCTCGCAAGCGCGCCGATCGTCTCACCTGAGGCGAGTCCCGGCAGCCAGCGCTCGCGCTGGGCATCCGAGCCGGCCTGCTCGATCACACAGGCGGCCATCGCGCTCGCCAGGAACGGAACCGGCGCGACCACACGACCAAGCTCCTCGCACAGGATCGAGAGCTCGATCGTGCCCAGACCCTGCCCGCCGTACTCCTCGGAGATCGCGATCCCTGGCCAGCCCAGCTCGCACAGCTCCTTCCACAGCGCCTCGTCGGTCGTTCCCGCCTCAGCGTGCTCGCGCACCCGTGCGAACGTCGCGCGCTCGGCCAGCAGGTCGCGCGCCGTGCGCTGGATGTCGCGCTGGTCGTCAGTCAGGCCGAAGTCCATGAGCTACGCGACCCTCCCAGCGGAGAGGGATGGGGTCCCGCCCACCCGGAGCCCACAAATAGAAATCCTCACGCGGCCACCTTCAGACGGGGAAGACCCAGTACCCGCTCGGCGACGATGTTCTTCAGCACCTCGGTGGTGCCTCCCTCGATCGTGTTGCCGCGTGCGCGCAGGAGCTCATAGCTCCAGCTCGTGCCCGCGATCAGAGCCTCTGGTCCGATCACGTCCACCGCGAGCTGCGTCGCGCGCTGGTTGGTGTCCGACCACAGCCACTTCACCAGGGAGCCCTCGGGGCCCGGTTGGCCGTAGCGCTCTGCGTCCGTGAGACCCTTCCACGCCAACAGACGGATCGACTCGCAGCGCACGTGCAGCTCCGCGATCGCGTCCGCATAGAGGGGGTTCTCAAGAAGACCCTTCTCGGCGGCCGCGGCGATGATGTCGTCGAGCAGTTGGCGCAGGCGAATCTGCAGCGCGAAGCCGAGGCCCGCTCGCTCGTTCATCAGCGTCGTCAGCGCCACCTTCCAGCCGTTGCCAACGCCGCCGACCATGTTCGCGTCGGGGATGCGAGCCTCCTCGATGAACAGCTCGTTGAACTCAGCCTCGCCGGTGATCTGGCGCAGCGGACGAATCTGCACCGCGTCCTGCTCCATGTCCATAAGGAAGTACGTGAGGCCCTTGTGCTTGGCGACCTCCGAGTCGGTGCGCGCCACGAGCATGCACCACTTCGAGTACTGCGCACCGCTCGTCCACACCTTCTGGCCCGTGACGACCCATTCGTCGCCGTCCTTCACCGCTTTGGTTTTCAGCGACGCGAGGTCAGACCCCGCGTCCGGCTCGGAGAAGCCCTGGCACCAGATCTCCTCGCCCGAGAGGATCGGCGGCAGGTAGCGCTCCTTCTGCTCGGGCGTGCCCCACACCATCAGCGTTGGGCCGCCCAGCAGCAGGCCGAGCGTGTTCGCGGCGAACGGCACCCGCGCGCGACCGAGCTCTTCGAAGTAGATCGCCGACTCCGACTGCGACGCGCCGCGCCCGCCGTACTCCGTCGGCCACGCCGGCGCCGCCCAGCCCGCGTCGTAGAGGTGGCGCTGCCATTCGCGACGGTAGGCGAACTGCGCGTCGTCGCCCGCGTCCGCAGGCGGTTTCTCGCCCGGCTGGTTCTCCGCCAGCCATGCCCGCAGCTCGTCGCGGAAGGCAATCTCTTTGTCGCTGAACGTAAGGTCCATGTCCCTCGTCCCGGAGCCTACTGCAACACCGCTTGACACGTGTCTCATACCCGGCGCGGGTCATTCAAGCGCGGGGAGGGGCGAGCTCTCGAGTCGGTGGGAGCGGCTCAGGTGATCTCGATGGGGGTCCCCACAGCGATGATCTTCCACAGGCGCGTGATGTCCGCGTTGCGCATGCGCACGCACCCGTGCGAGGGCCTCCCGGGGATCAGCTGCGGTTCGTCGGTGCCGTGGATGCCCACAACGCCGCCGCCCGGCCATTCGCTCAGCGTCGGCGCGTATGCGCTCGTGCCCAGTGCATACGGGCCGTACTCGGGGTCGTTCAGCGTGATCAGCTTCTCCATCACGTAGAAGTCGCCCGGCGGTGTGATCGTGCTCGCCTTGCCCACGCCGATCGGCGCGGTGAAGATCGCCCGCCCGTCGCGGAACAGCGTCGCGCGCAGGCTCGTGCGATCGACCAGCAGGTAGCCGTCGACCGTGTGGAAGGACTGGAGCGCCCCACGCGGCACCCAGCCCTTCTGGCCGTCGGGACGAGCGGGAAACTCGATCTCGATCCACCTCGCGCCGGATGCCAAGCGCGCGGATGCGAGCGCCACGTACAGCTCCGCCTGTTCGTCGTCCGTCAGCAGGCGCAGGCGGCCGATCGTGCGCGATCGCGGCGAAGGCGAAGCGTGAACCGGAGCCTTAGAGCTCGGGTAGGCCCAGCGTGTGAGCGTGTGCAGGTTCGACAGGGGCGCAATCACGGCACCCGGAGGCAGCGCCCCCGCCGCGTTTGCCGCCAGCGTCGCGAGCGAGACGAGCGGTGCGGCGAACAGCGCCAGGAGCGGTACCCAGCGCCTGTGCGTGCGACCCAGCCTCATCGCCTAGATGCTCAGCCGGTGAACTTGGGCGTCAACACCGCGGCGCGACAGCGCAGCACCGCGACCGATCGCGAGGCGACCGTGGCCTTCGTCGTAGAAGTCGCCGCCATCGTGATCTTCGCCAGGAGCTTGTGTCGGCCGACGGCCAACCTCGACGGGTCGACCTTCAGCCTGAGCAGTCCTTTGACCGCGTTCCTGGCCGTCAGTGTCCTCAGCTTGTGCTTGTCCAGGTAGAACGTCACCTTCGCCACGCCCTTGGCCTTGATGCTCACGTAGAAGTCCTGGCGCACGCACCCCTGCGGTCCCTTCAGCTTCGGAACGCTCGAGGAGAACGCCAGCACGCCCGATTTCGACGGTTCGCTGAAGGTGGAGGAGAGAACGCCCGAGGAGCCGCCGCCCGTGGTGCCTGATCCCGGCGTGGTGGTGCCGGGGGTCGATACGGCGGGGACTTCCACGACCACCGGGTTGGATTCCTGAGTGATCGGGGCGACACCCCCGCCGGGCGGCGTGCCTGTGACGCTGACCACGTTCGTGTAGGAACCGGCGGTGGCGTCTTCGGCGGTGAGCACGTGCGTGCAGGTGTAGGTGGTCGAGCCGCCGACCGGAAGCGCCGCGCCTTCAGGACCACCGGTGATCGTCCCTGCGTCGCACCGCGGGTCGCTGAACGCCGCCAGCGTCAGCGGCACGTTGCCGGTGTTCTTGATGATGATCTCGTACTGGACGATCTGCCCGATCTGGCCTGTGAGCGGTGCGGTCGTGTATGAGCCGGAGCCGCCCACGATCTCCTGAAGCTTTTCCACCGATATGCCAGGTTCGGGCGTTGGCGAGGGCAGGGGCACTTCCACGACGACGGTGTTGGAGGTGCTCGTCACTGGGATGCCCTGATGCCCTTCATATTCGGGCGGAATACCCGACACTTCCGCTTTGTTCGTGTAGGAGCCCGTTTCCGTGAGCACGTGCGTGCAGCGGAAGGTCGTGGTTGCGCCCACTTCCAGTTCTTCTCCAGGGCCGGGGCCGCCGGAGATGCCGGTGCAGTTGTGATCGACGAAGTCGCCGCCGCCGATCGTCAGCGGCACGTTGCCGGTGTTCTTGACCACGATTTCGTAGTCCACCGTGTCGCCGAGCTGGCCGGTCACCGGCGCCGTCGTGTACGGCCCCGTGGTTCCCGCGATCTTCTGCAGCTTTTCCACCGACAGGGCCGGCGCGGGGGAACAAGAGAGTTTGCCGAGGATGTCGAACGAGCCTTTCAGGCCGTTGCCCTTCCATTTGGCCCACGCATCGATCTTGTAGAAGCCGGGCGGGGCCTGGAACGCCGTGCGGGTTTCCCCCGTGGGACCCGCGAAGGTGAAGGTCCCCGGGATCGTGCTCGTCGGCACGGTGCCGCTTTCACCAGCGTAGATCCGGACGACCTGGATGACGGTGTTGGCGCCTGCGGGGAAGTTCGTGAACTTCCACGTCACGCCCGTGCAAGAGAACTGCACGTCGCCGTGAATCCTCGGCCGCGATTCGTTCTGCACGCGTTTGGCGCTCTGCTGTTCGGCCTGCGCAGCGCGGTTGGCTTCGCGCTGTTCGCGCGCCGCCTGCTTCTCCGCTTCGCGTTCGGCCCTCCTGGTCGCGATCTGTTCCTGGCGCGCGGCGTGCTTGGCCTGCAGTGCGCTCATCGGCGCCGCTTCTTCTTCAGAGCCGCCTTCGCTCGAGCTCCGCGCCTGTCCAGCGCCGACGAACAGCGCCGCGAGCGCGAGCAGCGCAAGCGGCAGCACTACTGCCCACCGCGCCCTCGCTCGCATCCTCCTGCGCGCACGCGACGACCCGGGCCCACGTCCCGGGCTGTGCGGCTCTGAGTTGTGGCGAGTCGACATTCGTCTCCCGTTCCTTGGGATCGCATCGCGGCACTTCGGCGACACGCTCCATGGCCTCCGTCCCCGGCCTCCACGGTCCAGGAATCCCTTCGCTACACACAGTTGCAGACATGTTGGCGCGCATCCCCCGTATGGGCATCACCCGGGGAGGTGATCTTCGGGTGTCTCTATGAGGTAGCGACGGGTGATTCCTGTTTCACCCGATGGCGCTGGGATGCCGATAGTATGGGTGCGGCTGCCTATGAGCGAGACAAGTGTGACAACCGTTGTTCTGGGGCGTTTCGACGACCTGCTCGCCCGCGGACTGCGCGGCGTGGTCGAAGACGATCGCAGCCTCGAGCTGCTGGCCGAGGACGTGCCGCCGGCACAGATGGAGACAGTCCTGCGGGCTCGCCGACCACGCGTGGCGATCCTCGAGGTCGGCTCGCTGCGCAGTCCGGTCCAGGTGCGCGAGCTGACCGCCAGACACCCCGCCACCCACCTCGTCCTCCTCTCCGATCGTCCGTCGAGCGTCGAGTCCGCGCAGCTCGTCAGCTTCGGCGCCTCCGCGTGCCTGGCGAAGGACACCCAGACGCGCGACGTGCGCAACGCCATCCACCTCGCCTCCCGTGGCATGCAGCTGACGCCGCGCGACTCCCATGCAAGAGCCGGCTCCGGACTTTTGACCGCGCGCGAGCTGGAAGTCCTCGCGCGCCTTCAGCAACGCCGCTCGAACTCGCAGATCGCCCGCGATCTGCACGTGAGCATCGAGACCGTCCGCACGCACGCACGCCACATCTACCGCAAGCTGGGCGTGAGCTCCCGCCGGGAGCTCCTCTCGCCGGGAATGCCCGCCGGGCGCCTCGCCGGCGGCTGAATCGCACGCTCTCACCCTCAGCCACAGGGTCAGACTCGAGCTCGTTTGTGCCCCCGCCGAGGCCGGCGCTAGATTCCAGCGGTGTCCAGTGACAGCAGCCTGCGCGTCGCGCACCTGGACGCCGACGCGTTCTACGTATCGATCGAGCTCCGCCGTCATCCGGAGCTTCGGGGCAAGCCGGTGGTGGTCGCGGGCAGCGGTCCGCGCGCGGTCGTGACGACCGCCAGCTACGAGGCTCGCCGCTACGGCGTGGGCTCCGCGATCCCCGCCTCCAGAGCGCGGCGGCTCTGCCCGCAGGCCGTCTTCCTCCCCCCTGATTTCCACACCTACCGCGAGATCTCCGCGCGGATGATGGCGATCGTCCGCTCGCATGTGGAGCAGATCGAAGTGGTAGGCCTCGACGAGGCCTACCTGGACATCGACGGCCTGTTCTCGCCACGCACGGCCATGCGCAGGCTGGTGGCCGAGATCAGCCGCGAGTTGCAGCTGACCTGCTCGGTGGGAATCGGCCCCAACAAGCTCGTCGCCAAGGTCGCATCCGACGCGGAGAAGCCCGCCGGCTTCGTCGTGCTCACGCGCGAAGAGGCGTGTGCGCGCTTCGCCTCCGCGCCCCCTGGCCTGATACCGGGGATCGGCCCCAAGACGGCAGCAAGGCTCTCCGAGCTGGGGCTGGGGACACTGGCCGACGTCGCACGCGCGCCCGAGCAACTGCTCGTCGAGCGCTTCGGCCCGAACCTCGGCCGCGAGCTCGCCAGGCGCGCGCGCTTCGAGCACGACGGGCGCATCGGGGAGCCGCGCAAGGTCGTCTCGGAGTCGCGCGAGCGCACCTTCGATGAGGACCTCTCAGACCCCGAGGAGATGCGTGCGATCATCGCCAAGATGGCCCGCGAGCTGTGCGCGAGCCTCGCCGAGCGCGGCCGCGCTGGGCGCACGATCGGGATCAAGGTGCGCCTGGATGACTTCACCACGGTCACGCGCGCCCACAGCGTGCCCGACCCCACCTGCGATGAGCAGGTCGTCTGCGCGCACGCGCTCAGGCTGCTGCGCGAGTACGCACCCCAGCGCCCGGTACGACTGCTCGGCGTGCGGGTCGCGGGGCTGGCTGCTACGCCAGGACAGCACAGCGAGTCCGACGTGAGCGACGTCGACGGGGGCGCGACGTCACAGGGGCGTGCCCAGTTGGCACTGCCGCTCTAGCGTCTGGTCCGTCCACGAACGGCACGTTAGGATCGGACGATGGCACTGGCGCGCGTGGGAGATATCGAGCTCGACTACGAGCGCAGCGGGTCCGGCCCGCCGCTGCTCGCGATCATGGGCATGAGCGGCACCTCCTTGCACTGGGGCGAGCCGTTCCTCGCCCCACTGCGCGAGCACTTCGAGGTGATCGTCTACGACCACCGCGGCGTCGGCTCGAGCAGCCGGCTCGACGGTACACCGCTGAGCACCGCGCAGATGGCAGAGGACGCGGCTGGGCTGCTCGAGGCGCTGGAGCTCGAGTCAGCGCACGTGCTCGGCATCTCGATGGGCGGCATGATCGCCCAGGAGCTCGCGCTCGGACACCCGCAGCTGATCCGCACGCTCACGCTCGGCTGCACCTACTGCGGCGGTGAGGGCAGCTCGCTCGCCTCGCCCGCGGTGCTGCAGCGCCTGAGCGAGGCGATGATGTCCGGGGACCGGGCGCTCGCACTGCGCGCCTCGTGGGAGATCAACGTCTCCGCAGAGATGGCCGGCGACGAGGATGCCTACGCGCGCTTCCTGGCAATCGCCGCCCAGCGCGCGGTTGCGCTGCCGGTGATCATGGCCCAGATGCAGGCATGCGCCGCGCATGACACCAACGCGCGCTTGGGAGAGATCGAGATGCCCACGCTCGTGATCCACGGCAGCGCCGATCAGCTGCTGCCCGTCCAGAACGGACGACTGATCGCCTCACGCATACCGGGCTCGCAGCTCGAGATCTTCGACGGGATCGGCCATATGTTCTTCTGGGAGCGCCCGCAGCGCTCCGTCGAGCTGATCCAAGCGCACGCGGCATGCCTGCCGACGCAAGCCCCCTGAGCGTCGCCGCCGGCGGCGTGACGCTGTCCGGCGAGCAGAGCGGGGGAGGCCCCGGCAGCGGCGGCGGCGACCCGGTCGTGCTGCTGCACGGGCTGACCGCCACGCGCCGCTACGTGGTGATGGGCTCGCGCGCGCTGCAACGCGCCGGCTACCGGGTCCTCGCCTACGACGCGCGCGGCCACGGACAATCCACGGCCGCACCAAGGCGCGCCTACGGCTACGAGCACCTCGCCGACGACCTCCTTGCCGTGCTCGACGCGGCTGGGATCGAGTGCGCTGTGCTGGCGGGCGCCTCGATGGGGGCTCACACAGCGGTCCGCTTCGCGCTCGAGCACCCCGAGCGCATCGCCGCGCTGGCACTGATCACACCCGCGTTCGACCCAGCCATCTCCTCCCGCGACGAGCAGGAGCTCGCACGATGGGACGCGCTCTCGCGAGGGCTGCGCGACGGCGGCGTGGAGGGCTTCGTCGACGCTTATGATCTCGCCGCCGTGCCCGAGGCGTGGCGGGACACCGTCGCGACTGTGCTGCGCCAGCGCCTGTCCGCGCACGAGCACCCGAACGCCGTCGCCGACGCGCTCGAAGTGGTGCCGCGCTCGCGGCCGTTCGAGGCGCTCGCGAGCCTCGCGGCGATCGCTGCGCCCACGCTGGTGGTGGCCAGCCGCGACGAGGCCGACCCCGAGCACCCGCTGGCGGTGGGAAAGCTCTACGCGGAGACGATCCCAGGCGCGAGACTCGTCGTCGAGGACGCCGGGGTCGACGCGCATCCGACGCCCTCGCCGATCGCCTGGCAGGGCGGACAGCTCTCCAAGCTCCTGATCGAGCTCGTAAGCGAAGCCGTGGCGCAGAATCGGGTGAGCAACTGATGCCGGTGCGCGAGTGGGACGGGAACAGCTATGACCGCGTCTCCGCGACGATGGAGGCGCTTGGGCTCGCGGTGCTCGACCGCCTGGAGTTGAGCGGCGATGAGCTCGTGCTGGACGCCGGCTGCGGCTC
>DATBZG010000209.1:0-7917 GCA_036513335.1 Solirubrobacteraceae bacterium
GCTCGTCTCCGAGCTCTCCGGCAAGGGCACCGTGATCGAGAAGGCCCGCGAAGCGGGGATCGAGCTCGACGAAGACGGCGCCCTGCGCACCGCCGAGCGCGTCAAGCAGCTCGAGCACCGCGGTTTCCAGTTCGAGGCCGCCGACGGCTCCTTCGAGCTGCTGCTGCGCAAGGAGGCGGGCGAGTACGAGCCACTGTTCCGCCTGGAGTCCTGGCGCGTGATCGTCGAGAAGCGCGCCGACGGGCGCGCCACCACCGAGGCAACCGTGCGGATCTGGTTGGGCGGCGAGCGCTACGTGCGCACCGCCGAGGGCAACGGGCCGGTGAATGCGCTCGACCGCGCCCTGCGCGATGCGATCGCCGAGATACACCCGCATCTGAAGGAGATCGACCTCGTCAACTACAAGGTGCGAATACTCGATGAGACGAAGGGCACCGGCGCGGTCACGCGCGTCCTCATCGACGCCTCCGACGGGCACAGCGTGTGGGGCTCGATCGGCGTCGCGGAGAACCTGATCGCCGCGTCGTGGGACGCTCTGGTCGACTCGCTGGAGTACGGCATGCAGGGCGAGCGGCGCGCCGCCGCCGAGGCGGCGCTCGGATCGAGCGGACGGGCTTAGTGGCGGACGCGCCGGCCGCGCGCGACGGCGTGGAGGAGCCGATCCCGCTAGCCCGGCCGGTGCTGGGCGCGGAGGAGGAGCAGGCGGTGCTCGATGTGCTCCGCTCCGGTCAGCTGTCGCTGGGGCCGCGCCTGCAGGAGTTCGAGCAGGCGTTCGCCGAGCGCGTCGGCGCGCCGCTGGCCAGTGCCGTCAGCAGCGGAACCGCCGGCCTGCACCTAGCGCTGAGGGCCGTGGGCGTGGGTGAGGGCGATGAGGTCATCACCAGCCCCTTCTCCTTCGTGGCCTCCGCCAACGCCGCGCTATACGAGCGTGCGCGGCCAGTGTTCGCCGACATCGACCCGGTGACGCTGAACCTCGACCCCGAAGCGGCTGCCGCCGCAGTGAGCGAGCGCACGCGGGCGCTTTTGCCGGTTCACATCTTTGGATACCCAGCCGCGATGCCCGCTTTCGAGCAGCTCGCTCGTCGTCACGACCTCGCGATCGTCGAGGACGCCTGCGAGGCGCTCGGCGCGGTGCACGCCGATGGCCCGGCGGTTGGCGCGCGCGGCCATCTCGCGGCGTTTGGCTTCTACGCGAACAAGCAGCTGACTACCGGCGAGGGTGGCGTGCTCACGCTGGCGGACCCGGCGGTGAAGGAGCGGATCGACTCCGAGCGCAACCAGGGCCGCGCGCCGGACATGGGGTGGCTCGACCACGATCGCCTCGGCTTCAACTACCGGTTGTCGGACATCGCCTGCGCGCTCGGGATCGCACAACTTGGGCGTCTGGAGGAGATGCTCGCCGACCGCGCGCGGGCCGCCGATCTCTACCGCGAGGCGCTCGCCGGGATCGAGGAGCTCGAGCTGCCTTGTCGGGACTCCGGCGGTGATCGTCGCGGCTGGTTCGTGTTCGTCGTGCAGGTCCCGCGTGGGGTCGATCGCGACGAGACGGTGCGCGCGCTCGCCGCCGTGGGCATCCAGAGCAAGCCATACCTGCCGGCAATCCACCTGATGAGCTTCTACCGCGAGCGCTTCGGCCACCGCGAGGGCGAGTTCCCCATCTGCGAGGACGTCGCTGCGCGCTCGTTGGCGCTGCCGTTCTTTCCGGAGATCACCGAGGGACAGATCGCACGGGTGGCGCAGGAGCTGGCCGCGGCGCTGGCCGCCAGACCGGCCGCCGTAGACTGAGCGCCCGTGTCGCGCTTCCACGAGCCCCAGGACCCCATCTTCCAGCGGTTGAACACCTCTGTCGAGTTCGACCGGCGGCTGTGGCCGCAGGACATCGAGCAGTCACGCGCCCACGCCAAGATGCTCGCCTCGCGGGGCATCATCTCCGCTGAGGATCGCGATGCGCTCCTGGCCGGGCTCGATCAGGTTGCGGGGGAGCTCGAGCCGGGCGGCGGGTTTCGCATCGACGCCGACGACGAAGACATCCACATGGCGATCGAGCGGCGCCTGACGGAGATCGTGGGGCCCGTGGGCGGGCGGCTGCATACGGCGCGCTCGCGCAACGACCAGGTGGTCACCGACCTGTCGATGTACACGCGCGAACGTAGCGCCGAGACCCAGAACGCGATCAGCGCACTGATGGCGACGCTGCTCGAGCGCGCCGAGGAGCACCTCGACTGGGCGATGCCCGGCTACACGCATCTTCAGCGAGCCCAGCCGGTGTACCTGAGCCATCACCTGCTGGCGTACTTCTGGATGCTCCAGCGCGACCGCGAGCGCTTCGCGTTCACCGAGGCGCAGACCTCCTCGCTGCCGCTGGGAGCCGGAGCGCTCGCCGGCGTGAACTTCGACACGGACCGCGGCATGGTTGCGCGTGAGCTCGGCTTCTCGCGCGTCGCCCCGAACTCGATCGATGCGGTCTCCGGGCGGGACTTCGTGCTCGACTACCTGGGCGCGGCGGCAACATGCTCAACGCACCTCTCGCGCCTGGGCGCCGAGCTGGTGCTCTGGTGCAGCGCCGAGTTTGGCTTCTGCGAGCTGCCCGACTCGTGGAGCGCGACATCTTCGATCATGCCGCAGAAGAAGAACCCTGACGCGGCGGAGCTTCTGCGCGCGAAGGCGCCCCGGGTGGTGGGCCATCTGGCCGCCTTCCACGGCGTCATGCACGCGCTGCCGCTGACTTACAACAAGGACCTGCAGGAGGACAAGGAGCACCTGTTCGACGCCGTCGACACGCTGCAGATGACACTCGCGGCGGCACGCGGGATGATCGCCGGCGTGAGCTTCGATCGCGAGCGCATGCGCACGGCGGCGGCCGACGAGCTGATCGCGGCCACCGATATCGCCGACCTGCTCGTGCGGCTGGGCATGCCCTTCCGCGAGGCCCACGGGGTCGTCGCCGGGCTCGTGCGCACCGCGCTCGACACGGGCAAGCCGCTCTCGCAGCTGAGCGAGCAGGAGCTGGCCACGCACAGCGACACACTCGCGGCGCACAAAGACGACTTCGAGCGCGCGCTCGCCCAGAGCTCGTGGTTGGAGTCAAAGGTCTCCGAGGGCGGTACCTCGCTGGCGCGCGTGCGTGAGCAGCTCACGATCGCGCGGAGAACGCTCGCATCGTCCGGGGACGGGGATGCGAGTCCTGCCGGCTGACTTCTACGATCGCCCGGTGCTCGCGGTGGCCCGCGAGCTGATCGGCTGCATCGTCGAGCACGAAGGCGTCTCAGGCGTGATCGTGGAGACGGAGGCCTACCACGAAAGCGAGCCGGCCTCTCACGCGTTCGCTGGCCTGACACCGCGCACGCGGACGCTGTTCGGCCCGCCGGGGAGGGCCTACGTGTACCGATCCTACGGCGTGCACGCGCTGCTGAACGCGGTCTGCGAGCCAGAGGGCGTCGGGTCGGGGGTTCTGATCCGGGCGCTTGAGCCGCTCAGCGGCATCGCGCTGATGCGCTCGCGCCGGCGTTCGCCCGGGGATGAGCGCGGGCCGATTGGCGATCACGACCTGTGTTCGGGACCGGGGAAGCTGACGCAGGCATTGGGCATCTCCCTGGCGGAGAACGACACGAGCCTCTCCAGCGGGCCCGTGCGCTTCGGGCCGCCCACCGCCGACTGGCACGAGCCCGTCATCCTGCACGGCATCCGGGTCGGCATCACCCGTGCGGTCGAGCTGCCCTGGCGCTTTTCCGTCGCCGGTAACCGGAACGTCTCACGCCCGCGCCCGCCGGTCGCCGCGGGCTAGCCTCGCCTACGGGCTGGCGCTGACGCCGCCCGTCTGCGACGGCGAGGGCGTCGGTGTTGCGGGCGCGCCCGGCGTGGCTGGAGTTGCGGGGGCTGGGGTGCTGGGAGCTTCGTGGGCGGGTTCGACGGCAGCTTTTTCGGGTATGGCCGTGCCCGCCCCTTCGCCCGCTTCATTCCCCGCAGCGCCAGGCGTGGTCGCTTTGCCGTTGGTCTTGCCGGAGGTGGCAGGGGAGCTCGCAGGCGCTGGGGTGGAGCTGACTTCGGAGGCGCCCGCGCCGGTCACGGCCCCGGCGTGGCCGTGTGCCGCCGCCTTCTCAGCTGCCAGTTCCGAGCGTTCTTTTTCCAGCGCCAGCGCCGAGATCATGAATTCGTGCCAGATCAGCGCTGGGAAGGTTCCTCCGAGCACCGGTGTGCCGTTGAAGTCGGTGGTCATGGGGATCAGCTTGTTGGGGTAGCCGACCCACACCGCAACCGTGTACTTGGAGTCCCAGCCAACGAACCACGCGTCGCCGTAGTTGGAGGTGGTGCCGGTCTTGCCGGCTGCGAACTGGCCAATCGCTGCCGCTTTGCCGGTGCCGTACTCGAGCACCGTCTCGAGCATCGAGGTCTCGGTGGAGGCGACGCCCGAGGGCAGTACCGGCTTGGTGCGGACGTGGTTGACATCGTGGCGTGAGCCGTCCGGCAGCGGCTGGCTGCCGGCGTCCACTTCCTGGATCCCCACCGGTGCGCCTTCTTCGGCGAGCGTGCCCGTCACCCGTTCGCCGCCGTGGGCGATCGTCTCGTAGGCGTGCGCCATGTCAAGCGGCGTCACGCCGATCGTGAGCCCACCGATCGTCATCGCGGGGTTGGTCGACAGCGGCGTGGTGATGCCCATCTCGTGCGCGAGTTTGGCAATGCGCTTGGTGCCGACCTTCAGGCCCACTTCGGCGAAGATCGAGTTGTCCGAGTAAGCGAGCGCACCCGTCAGCGTGTTCTCTCCCGTATAGGCGCCTTCGTCGTTGTGCACGACGAATTTTTCGACGCCCCCCGGTCCGCGAACGTAGAAGGTCTTTTCCTTCGACGGCCAGACCGATTCGGGAGAGATACCGTCCTCCAGCGCGGCCGCGAGATCGAATGCCTTGAACGATGAGCCGGGCTGGCGCTCTCCCTCGGTGGCGAGGTTGAACGGGCTTTCTTCGTAGCTGCGCCCGCCCACCATCGCGCGCACCTCGCCGGTCGAGTTTTCGATCGCCACGAGCGCCGCGGACGGGCCTTCGGGATTGGCGAGGTAATCGCCAACAGCGTGTTCCGCCGCACGCTGCAGTTCGAGGTTGAGGGTGGTCTTGATCTTCAGGCCGCCGTCGAACGCGCGCCTGGCACCGTAGCGTTCAATCAGCTGCTGCTGAACCCAGCTCGTGAAGTAGCCCGCATCGACCCCTTCGATCGTCTGCTCCTGCGGTGCCTGGATCTCCGATGCCGATGGCAGCGCCTGCCTGATGCTTTCCCGGTAGACGGCCCCGCTGATGTAGCCCTGGTCGCGCATCTGTTCCAGCACCACATCACGCCGTTCTCTGGCCGCCATGGGGTGTGTCGCGGGGTCGTACTCCGTGGGTGACTGGATGATGCCCGCCAGCAACGCCGCCTCCCAGGGTTTGAGCTGCTCCACGCACAGTTCGTGAGCCGGCGGTGCCCCGCAGCCGAGGTGGTTGACTTCCCGTCCGAAGTACGTCTGCGCGGCAGCCTCGATCCCGTAGGCGCCGCTGCCGAAGTAGATCGTGTTGAGGTAGGCGGTGATGATCTTTTCCTTCGACCACTTATGCGAGAGCTGATACGCCAGCGCCGCCTCGCGCATCTTCTCGAAGATCGTTCGATGCGACTGGGCCTGCAGGGCGTTCTTGATGAACTGCTCCTCGATCGTGGATGCTCCTTGCGCGGCTCCTTTGTGCTCGATGTCGTCGAGGAACGCGCGTGCGATGCCGCGAAGGTCGACACCGCTGTTGCTCCAGAAGCGCTTGTCCTCGATCGAGACCACCGCGTCCTCGACGAGCCTCGGAATCTGTCGGGAGGCGACGATCACGCGATTCTGCTGGCTGAGGACGCCGATGGTGTGGCCGAGGTCGTCCGTCAGGATCGAGCTCTGCTCGTTCTTGTACTGCGAGAATTCCTTGGTGAGCGACGGCAGATCCGAGGCGACCGCGACGAACATCCCGAACGCGAAGGAGATGATGCCCAGTACGAGCACGGCGGACAGGATCGCCGTGAACCGCAGCCGCTTCAGGCGGCGCCTGGTCGTGAACTGTATGTCGGGGCGATCGTCATCGCTCATGAGCGGCTGCGGATCGAGGCTCCGCGGTACTTGAGGGACCGGGTGTAGACGGCGCGAGGCGCTGAGCGCGGCCCGCGGTGGAACCCTCCAGGGGGCGAGAGTCTAGCATTGGCCGTGATGTCAAACGCCCACGACGCGGCTGCCGATGACGCCGCGCGGCTTGCCGCCAACGCCGTCGACAGCCTCCCACAGGGGGCGCTCGCGGAGAAGCTCCGCAAGGCTCGCGCCGAGTCGCGCCAGCTGCGCGTGAAGCTGGGCATCGACCCGACGGCACCGGACATCCACCTCGGGCACGCGGTGGTGCTCGGCAAGCTGCGCGAGTTCCAGGACGCCGGGCACAGGGTCGTCCTGATCCTGGGCGACTACACCGCGCGCGTGGGCGACCCTTCCGGACGCTCGACGCTGCGCCCGATGCTCTCCGCCGAGGAGATCCAAGCGAACGCAGCAACCTTCCAGCAGCAGGCGCTGAAGATCCTCGACGCGGACCCCGAGCGCCTCGAGGTACGACGCAACAGCGAATGGCTGGACATGCCGATGGCCGACCTGCTCACGCTCGTCGGCACGACCACGGCAGCGCAGCTGCTCGAGCGAGATGACTTCGCCAAACGCTGGAGCGCCAACGAGCCGATCTCGATGCTCGAGCTCATGTACCCGCTGCTGCAGGGCTATGACTCCGTGGCGATCGATGCCGACGTGGAGCTCGGAGGCACCGACCAGAAGTTCAACCTGCTGCTCGGCCGGGACATCCAGCGCGCTTACGGCAAGCCCCAGCAGGCGATCCTGACGATGCCGATCCTCGTCGGCGTGGACGGACACCAGAAGATGTCCAAGTCCCTGGGCAATCAGATCGGCGTGACCGATGCACCCGAGGAGATGTACGGCAAGGCGATGAGCATCCCCGACGAGGCACTCGCCGAGTACTACCGCCTGCTGATCGAGGCGCGCACGCCGGGCGCCGACACGTTCAGCGCTGCCGAGGCCGGCGATCTCTCCCCGCGCGACGCGAAGCGCGCACTCGCCCGGCGCCTGGTTGCGTGGCTCTACTCCGACGACGCCGCATCCGAGGCGGAGAGCCGCTTCGACCGCGTCTTCGTCCAGCGTGGCGTCCCCGACGAGGTCGAGGAGGCTCGCTTCGACTGCACCGAGGGCGTCGTACACCTTCCGGGCGTGATTGCGCAGGAGTTCGGCGTATCGCGCTCTGAGGCGCGCCGGATGATCGACCAGGGGGGCGTGACGCTCGGCGAGGAGCCAATCGCGCCGGGGCGCCACGACGTGCCCTGCGAGCACGCGGACGGGCTGATCCTGAAGGTCGGCAAGCGCCGTTTTCGCCGCCTGCGCGCCAGTTAGCGCGATCCGCCCACGGAGCGCTATACTCCCCGGTCGGCCCGCAGGCGCCCCTGGGCGCTGGGTCGGATCGGTCTCCTCCAGAAGGAAGCCCTTTCGGTGAGGCTAGGCGGTCTTTGAAAACTCAACAGCATGCGCATCTACGATCCGAGTCGGATCGTGGTGTGCGTCCAGGTTCGACCCGCCAGCGGGCGCGCCGTCGGTCGCAAGATCGGCGAACGCATCCGAGTGGCGGTCAAAGAGTCAAGTAGAGAAGTACCCCGTCATGGTGCGGGACCACGGTGTATAGGTTCCGCGTGCCGTAGCCGGCAGTGCGCTTGCGTGCGATCGGCGAAAGCAAACCGATGACAGCTTTTCGTGAAGTTCTTCACGGAGAGTTTGATCCTGGCTCAGGACGAACGCTGGCGGCGTGCTTAACACATGCAAGTGGAGCGACGAACCAGGGCTTGCCCTGGGGCAGAGCCGCGAACGGGTGAGTAACACGT
>DATBZG010000210.1:0-6185 GCA_036513335.1 Solirubrobacteraceae bacterium
TTCGAACGTGCGATCGAGGCCCTTCAGCGTCCAGGCGTCGCCACCGATGACGAGGAAGATCAGCGTGCCCACGAGCGAGTAGAAGCGCGTGATCACGCCGCTTTCCTGACCGTCCATGGGGTTGATCAGGGCGCCGTAGGAAAAACCGGCGAGCACGTCTATGACCGAGCCGGCGGATTCGACGGCCGCCATCAGCAGGCTGAGCGTGAAGGCGAACCCGAACCCGATCAACAGGCCCTCGACGACCAGCCCGACGAGGGTGACCGGGTCGCTGGGGAGGTGCTGGCCGTGCAGCGCGATCGGAGCGAGGCCGATCGAGATGCCCACGGCGACGAGGCCGCGGACGTGCGGGGGGATGATCTGAGAGGAGAACAGCGGCGCGAGGAAGAACAGCGGCGTGACGCGCGCGAGCACGAGGATGAACCCCACGAGCTCCCCGCCCTCGAGCTTTGACAGCAGTCCGATCACGAGCCGACCATCGTCGGGATCGACGTGTACAGGGCGGTCGTGTAGGAGACGAGCTGCCCGAGCATCCAAGGGCCGAGCAGCACGATCACCACAGCGACGGCGGCGATCTTGGGAATCAGCGAAAGGCTCTGCTCCTGGATCTGCGTGACGGCCTGGAAGACGCTGATCAAGAGACCGACGACGAGCGCGGCGAGAAGCAGCGGCCCGGCGATCTTCAAAGCCAGGCTCATGGCCTGCGTGGCGAGGTTGACGACGGTGTCCTGGTTCATCAGTGGAAGCTCTGGACGAGCGCCTTGATCACGAGTTCCCAGCCGTCGACGAGGACGAACAGGAGGATCTTGAATGGCAGCGAGATGAACGTCGGCGGCAGCATGATCATGCCCATGCTCATCAGCACGGAGGAGACGATCAGGTCGATCAGCAGGAACGGCAGGAAGATCAAAAAGCCGATCTGGAAGGCGGTCTTTAGCTCGGAGACGATGAACGCGGGGATCAGCACCTCGGTGGGGACTTCGGCGCGCGTGTGCGGCTCCTTGGCGTGCGCGAGGCTCACGAACAGCGAGATGTCCTCGTCGCGCGTCTGGCGGAACATGAATTCGCGCAGCGGCTGCTCGGCGCGCTCGAGCGCGACGGTGGTGCTGATCTTGCTCGCCTCCAGCGGTTCGACGGCGTCCTTCTTGATCGCGCCGACGACGGGGGCCATCACGAAGATCGTCAGGAACAGCGCGATGCCGACGAGCACCTGGTTGGGAGGCGCGGTGGTCGTGCCCACGGCGGTGCGGATGAAGCCGAGCACGATCAGGATGCGGCTGAAGCCGGTGACGGTGAAGAGAATCGCGGGCACGAGCGTGAGGCCGCCGACGAGCAACAGGATCTGCACGGCGTTGCTGGAGGTCACGGAAGGCAGCGCGGAGGAGGCGGCGATCATCATCGGCGCACCGTCAGTTCACGTAGACGCTCGACGAGCCCGGTGGAAGGCGAGGGCATGCGCATCGGGTCCGGCCGCGCGGGCGGGTCGGGATCCCACCCCGCGGAGACAGGGCTGCGCGCGGTGTATTCGTGCGAGCCGGGGATCGCGCCTTCGTCAGGGGCGACGGCTTCGCTCAGCACCCGCTGTCCGTGGCGCGCGCCCTGGCCGGCACCGGTGAACAGCTGCCCGGCGATAGCCGCCAGGCGCGAGCGTTCGGGGCGCTCCTCGGCAATCCCCCCGTCGGCTGGGAGCAGGCCCGCCTCGAGCGCCTGCTCCTCGGTGTAGCGGTGGATCGGCGCGACGCCGTGCTCGGTGGAGCCGAGCAGCACGTAGTCGTTGCCTGCACGCACGAGGTGCACCGAGCGCCCGGAGCCGAGCGTCAGCGCGGCGACGCTCGAGAGGCCCGAGCTCGAGACGTTCGGTTCGCGCCCGCTCTTGACCTGGCGCAGGATCCAAGCGAGACCCCAGATCACGGCGATCACGATCGCGAGACCGACGATCGTGCGCACGATGCTGGCGCCACCGCTACTCGTGGTGCTCGGGTGCGCGGCGGCGCCGGTCGTGGAGCCCAGGTGCAGAGGCGTGTTTTCGCCGCCCGCGCCCTTGGCCTTGATCGCGGGTGAGAACGCAGACGCGGGACCCGCGAATGCGAGCAGGCAGGCGCACAGCACCGCGAACACCGGTGCCAGCGCACGGGAAAGCAGGATCGGCTTAGTCATCGAGGGACCGACTCCGAGGAAGAGTCGTCCCGGTTATCGGCCCTGGGAGGCCGGTCTTGAGGGACCGCTCAGACGAGCGGGGGCGGCGCTACTGCAAGAGCTCGGAGAGCTGCACGGCCCACATGCCCTCAGCGGTGACGACGAGGCTGCCGTTGGCGAAGCACAGGCCGTTGGCGAACAGCTCAATCGGCGCCTCGGCCGTCTGGTCGAGCTCCACGAGCGCCCCCTGCGCGAGGTCGAGCGCGCGCCCGAGCGGCAGGTGCGTGCGGCCCAGCTCGGCCCATACGCGCACGAAGATGCTGCGCAGGATCTCGCGGCCCTCGGGGCTCTCGCGCGTCTGGTCGAGGTGGGCGCGGGCCCGTTCGAGCTCTGCGCGGCCGAGCTTCGCGTATTTGTCGGCGCGGATCGCCGGTTCGCCGGTGGAGGTCAGCTTGACGGCGCGTCGAGCGCCGCTGCGCCCGGGGCGTCCACGCCCGAGCGATACGCCCTCGGCGAACAGCAGCACGCCGTCGGTGGAGCTGTCTTCGAGCACGAGCAGCGACCCGGGAGCGAGCTGGAGCATGTGCTCGATCGGCATCTGCACGGAGCCGACCTCGGCGCGCAGCAGCACGCCGGCGCCGGCGACCCCGCGGCGCAGCGCCTCTGCGCCCTGGGGGTCGAGCGCTGTGAGCTCGCCGCCACCGCCGCGGATGCGCTCAGTCATCGGCTCGATCGCGCCCCAGGGGATCAGCAGCGACATGGCGGAGGCGAGGCCATCGATCTTGATCTCGAAGTTGACAGCGAGCGTGGGCTCGCCGATCGGTGTGATCACGCCGGCGTCGCCCTCGATGTCGAGCTCGCCGCGCACGAGCTCCTGCCCGCCGAGCTCGTCCCAGGCGACGGAGAGATGGTGGACGACCGCGTCGAGCACCCCACGAGTGAGCACCCAGTCGACCTCGGTCAGGTGGCGCTCGGTGGCCGCATGCGACGCCTCGCCCCCGAGCAGGCATTCGAGTGACTGCAGGACCAGCGGCAGCTCGACGCTCATCAGCATGTGGCGTTCGATCGAGCGCGCCTCGACGGCGACGGCGATCGAGTCGGCGGGCAGCTGCGCCTTGGCGGCCGCCCAGGCGTGCTGGCTAATGTCGGTGACGGCCAGTTCGACCTCCGCTTTCAGCTCCCCGGTCAGCCAGTTGCCGAGCGCGTCGCAGAACTGGTCGAGCGAGCGCACGATGCGGCGCCTGAGCTCGGTCGTGAACTTCGTCGGCTGGGAGAAGTCGAGCGCGCGGATCTGCTCGCCCTCCGCATCCGGGGACGACGCGTCCCGCTCGAGCTCCGGCGCCTCGCTCTGCTCCTGGCTCACGCTCATGTGAGGCTCAGCCCTCCTGGGAGGGCGTCTGCTGCGCGTCACCGGCGGGCGCGTCACCGGCGGGCGCGTCGGCGGGCGGGCTCTCGGCGCCTGGCTCGGTGGACGCGTCCGTGCTCTCGTGCGGCTCCCCCTCCGGGGAGGATGCGGCGTCGGCGTGCCCGTCGAGGATCTCGGTGACGCGCAGCCCGTACTGCTCGTCGATCACGACGACCTCGCCACGGGCGATGGCGCTGCCGTTGACGAGCAGGTCGGCGGCCTCACCCGCGAGGCGCTCGAGCGTGACGACCGAGCCGACGCGCAGATCGAGCGTCTCCCCGACGGTCATGTGCGTGCGCCCGATCTCGACGCTCAGCTCCATGGGGATGTCTGAGAGGCGTGAGAGATCGACGTCGAGCGAGCCGCCCCCGGGCTGCGCGCTCTGCTCGAACTGCTCGTACTCGATCGTCTCGGCCACGTCGTTGCCCTACTGGACCGTCAGGTCGGGGATCAGCACGGCTTCGACCTTGTCGTCGGTGCCCTTCTCGATCGCCTTCAAGATTTGGCGCTTGACGGCCTTGCGGCCCGTTTCGCTGACGAGGTTTTCGCCGTTCTGGTTGGTGATCGTGTCGGTCACGATTTCACGCACGAGTGGTTCCTCCGGGAGCGTGCCGACGGCGCTTTCGCCGCTGGAGGAGCTCGACGTGGCGCTGGCGCCGTCGCTCTGGCCCGGCGCGAGCTGGAGCCCGACCGTGAGCTTGGCGTAGCGGCCGTCTTGGAGGTTCAGCAGGAACGGCGCGGGCAGCACGTAGATGGTCCCCTTGATCTTGTCCTTGTTGACGGGGGCCGGCCTGGTCTCCTTGTAGCCGACTCCCAGTATGAGAATCGGCAGCGCCACTGCGAGCATTAGCTTTTTGTTCTTGAGCATGATCTCGTTCGTCCTCGCCTAGGTTCCGCTTTCGCCGTCTTCGCCTTCGCCTTCGCCCCCGCCGGTGCGACGCATCACGATCTCCACACGGCGGTTGCGCGCCCGACCGGCGGCGGTCGCATTGCTGTCGACCGGATGCTGTTCGGCGTTGCCCGTTGCCGTGAGCCTGCTCGGGCCGACCCCATGAGCGATCAGGAACTGCACGACCGTGCTCGCGCGGGCGGTCGACAGTTGCCAGTTGCTCGGGAACTGGCTCGAGTGGATGGGTACGTTGTCGGTGTTGCCTTCGACTGAGATCGGATGCGTCTCATCGACGTTCAAGAGCTGGGCGATCTCACCCAGCAGCCCGTCGGCGCGTCCTTCGAGATTTGCCTGAGCGGAGGCGAACAGAAGATCGTCGGTGAGCACCCGGATCACGAGGCCGCGTGCTTCGATCGAGGTCTTCACGCTCTTGGAGAAGCCGTGCGAGGCGGCGTAGGCGTCGAGCTCGTGCTTAATACGAGCGAACTCGGCCGCCTGGCGCTGCGCGGCGGAGGCGCTGGCGGCAGACGCCGCGGAGGAGGCTGCTGTGGGCGCTGCGCTCGTGGAGGCTGTGGGCGCCGTAATGGTGCTCGCGGCGGAGCCGCGGGAGGTGCTGTTCTGAAGGGCGCTCGAGCCTTCGCTGACCTGCGGCTCCAGCGCCTGCAGTTCAACGCTGGCGGGGGCCTGCGCGGCGTTCACCGTGGAGCCCTGCTGGGCGATGTCCTTGCCGCCGGGGAGGATGTTGCCGGAGAAGGCCGCCTTCAGCGACTTCTGCAGCGTCTCGTACTTGGAGATGTTCACGGAGGAGATCGAGAACAGGACCATGAACAGCGCCATCAGCAGCGTGATCATGTCCGCGTAGGTCAAGAGCCAGCGCTCCTCGCTCTCCACCTCGGCGCCGTGCCCGCGGCGACGTCTACCGTGGCCGGCCATCCTCAGGCCGCCCGTGCCTCGTCCAGACGCGACACGTTGTCCTCTTCGCCGGGCTCGCGCTCGGCGGGCGGTACGTAGGACATCAGCTTTTCGGAGACCAGCCGTGGGTTGTCGCCGGCCTGGATCGCGAGGATGCCCTCGAGCGTCATCATCCGCAGCTCCATCTCTTCGGCGGAGATCGCCTTCAGGCGGTTGGCGATCGGCAGGAAGATCACGTTGGCCGAGCCGACCCCCATCAGCGTGGCGATGAAGGCGGCGGAGATCGACGGCCCGAGCGTGGAGGGCGCCGCAAGGTTCTGCAGCACGTGCACGAGGCCGAGCACGGTGCCGATGATGCCCATCGTGGGGGCAAAGCCGCCGGCCTTCTCGAACGGCATCGCCCCGGCGGCGTGGCGCGCGGCCATCCCGTCGACCTCGGCCTCGAGGATCGCGTTGACCATCTCCGGGTCGGTGCCATCCACGACGAGCTGCAGCGCGTTGCGTGTGAAGGGGTCGTCGATCTCTGCGAGCTGCGCGTCGAGCGCCAGCAGCCCCTCGCGCCGCGCCTTGTCGGCGAGCGAGACGAGCTGGTCCAAGCGCCCTCGCATATCGGGCGGTTCGGCTGAGATGACCAGCTTGTAGAGGCTGGGCACACGCTTCATCGAGGCCATACCGACGCTCGCCAGCGTCACGCCGCCGGTCCCGCCGAGGATGATCATCAGCGCGGGGATGTCGATGAACGAGGCAGGACTCGTCCCGCCCATGATGGCGCTCATCAACAGGGAGCCGAAGGCCACCCCGATTCCGATGGCCGTAGAAGCCTTCATTGCGCGCTACATCGGC
>DATBZG010000211.1:0-29587 GCA_036513335.1 Solirubrobacteraceae bacterium
GGATCACGCAGCCCGACGCAGCCTCGCTCACCAAGCAGCCGAGGCGGGCTGGTCAGTGAGGGTGACCGAAGAGCGTGCTCGCGAGAGCAACGGCCAGCAGCAGCCCCGTAGGACGCGTTCGCGTGCGAGAGTGCACCCGGATCAGGAGCAGGCAGCGAGCGACATCGCGCAGGCGCTCGGAGAGGCGCTGGGAGCAGATGTGCAGGTCAAGCCGACGCGGGACGGGCGCTACAGCGCGCAGCTGTCGTTCTCGACGGCGGAGGAGGCGATCGATCTGGCACGGAGCATCGCGGCCCGCACGGTCGTGTCGAGCTAGAATCGGCGCCGCAAAGGGCGATTAGCTCAGTTGGTTAGAGCGCTTCTCTGATAAAGAACGTCTAAGCACTAGCTCGAACTCCAACTCAACGACTGACACCAGCTATAGAGCTAGCGCTAGTGCCGCAAGCCCGACGATGCGGTACAGCAAACGAAGGCGCTCGGACGGTGTGCCGTACACACTTTTAGTGTCGGCGCGCGCATATCGGTTTGCGGTTTTGGTGATCTCATCGGCGACTCTGGCGACGCGGTCGTCTGTCGGTATTTGCAGGTTCGCGATGTTGGGTGCGTAGTCGCGGATTAGCGCTGCCAGTCGTGCCGAAGTGGGATTCACGAAGCCCGCAGGCACCTCTTGTTCGCCAATCGCGCGGATGACACCGAGCGCGGTGGCTCCGAGCTGCACCATTTGTTCGCGGACCAGAGACAGGTCGCGAGGTGTGGTTGCGACTGCCGCAGTCAGAGCAGCAGCAGCGTCGCGGATGAGATCGGGTCCCGCCGCAGCGGAAACTGCAGTCGCAGGGGTCGCGTCGAGGATCTCGTCCAGCACGCGACTGTATTTCGCAGCCCGCTTGGCGCGAGACTTGACCTCAAAAGGCATGACGGTCAGACAGCGTTTCACGCGGCCTGCGACGAGGTCGACCAAGCGCGCCGGAAGCGGCCGATCCAGAGCGACGACCTCAGGGGCGTTGGCGGCGTCGGCGAAGGCGTCCGGAGCCGCTTCGGCGAGGGCCACAACGCGGTCCAGGGCTCTATCGACGTCGAGGCCGAGCTCCTGCGCCGCTTTGTCCCAGGTGTTGCGTTCTGGATAGACCCGGTAGTCGCCTCCAATCTTCATCGCGAAGCGCGCCTTGCGCTCGTGGAGGTCGTATGGCAGGACGGACGCGATGTCGTACAGCGGCGCAAGGCGCACGTCGCCGCCGGAAAGGAGTAGCGAGTAGTTCTTGGCATGCGCGTCAGTGCCGGCAACAAGCCAGTTCCAAACGAGCGCGTCGAAAAAGCTCCAGACGGCGTCGTCGGCGGCGAGCGGGGCCATGACGTTGCGCAAGAGGTTCGCCACATCAGCCGGTCCGGGGCCTCCGTCGCGCTGATACTTGCGGTCCGGATGCAGGCCCAACGCCTGACAGACATCCTCCTGGTGGATGCGAGTTAGCTGACCGTCACGGACGCGGCGGTCGTAGCGATCGACGACGATTGCGCTCTCGTCGGCGAACCGCTCGACGTGCGTGCGCGCAACCACAAGGCCTGCGCGACCCGCTGCGTCCAGACACAGGTGCTCGTTGAGATCGTGGTCGTCTAGGCCCGCCACGGCCGGCTTCAAGATGTGGCTAGTCGCGGCCGCGCCTGATGGCTCGCCCCAGCGACCGCCCTCATAAAGCAGCGCAGTCTTTGCCTGCGCTCCGGCGAGACTGAACTGCCCCGTGAACTCCCGGCCAAGCCAAGCCGTGTTGTCCTCGCGCAGCTCGCGCAGTCGCTCTGCGATGTCGGCTTCGTTCAACCACGTCACCGCGCCCGGCGCGCCCAAAGCCTGAAGCGCTTCCTCGGTTGCGGCGAAGCGCACCGCGCCCGCGCAGTCGTGCCCGATGGGAGTAGAGAGCAACGAAAACGGTTTGACCGCGGCATGAAACTGACGACTCCAGCGTTCAAGCACTAGGGGGTTGTCGGGCAGAAGACCCCACAGCCATGGGTTGATGGCTGCGTCCGCGTGAGACCGGACCGACGTCGGCATCGACACAGACAGCGGCGTATGCCCGGCATCTGTCCGGTACTCATCGTCGTAATCGAAGCGCAGCCGGCCACCCTGAAGGCGCGTGACCGCGCCCGCGACCGCGTCGTCGAGAAGAACGGCCAATGTGTCGCTCATCGGGACCGGTGCTCCTCTATGAGGCTGCCGAGATCGGCTAGCCTGCCGCCCGCCGTCGGGCGCGCCTCATCCTGGTACCCCAGTTCGAGCGTCAGGCCAAGCGCATCGAGGACACGCAGAATCAACCGCAGCTCAGCGGACGGCTTTCCGGCCTCAAACTCGTAGACCCACTTGCGCGACACGCCTGCGCGCAGGGCGAGCTCGGCCTGAGTCAGACCTAGATCTCGACGCCGGCCACGCACGGCTGCCGCCAGGTTTCGTATCGATTTGATCTGCATCTATTTTGCCACCGCTCGGTAGCAAGAATAGCATGCCACCGCTCGGTAGCACAAGTGCCAAGACACCGCTCGGTAGCATTATTGCAAAGCCACCGTTCGGTAGCAACGCGTTTGTCCGCCGCCAGAGCGATCAGCGGACCGGCCCACCATGATGGTCACGTTGACGTTGACCAGAACGATGCCCATGGCGACGATGACCGTGACGATGATCACGACGACGATCGTGACGACGCCCAGCACGACGCACCGCGAACCGTGTCAGACAACCCTCAGAGCGTTCGCACGCCGCTACGCCGCGTTTGCAATCACACGGCGGCGCTTGAAGACCTCGCGACGCGGCAGCCAGACAAGCACGAACGTGCGGTACGAGTTGCTCATAGCCTCGACCTTCAACGTCGTGATCTCGTTGTTGCGACCGGGGTACTGCCACTCTCCCACCGGCGTCCCAAGCGTCGCGCATGCGCGCGCCTGCTCGACGAACGCGAACGGCTGCGCCGTCAGCGTGCGCGGCCACACCGCGGGGTCCTCGAAGCGGTCGCGCCAGGTGTTCGAGCAGATTGCCTCCCGTCGGCGAAACGTGAGCGGATCCCGCTCGCACGGGCCAGGACCGAGCACCACGCCGGCGACCGCGCCGCGATGCGTCTCGACGTACCGGCGAAAGGCGGCGTGGCGGGATGAACCGAACATGTTGGCCAGCTCGACCACCGCCGCGCAACTCACCGCGTAGTCCTTCGCGATGTCGCCAAACCGCTCCCGCTGAAACAGCAGCTCTGCAGCTCCCTGGTTGGCCTCTCGCTCGAAAAGGATTGTCGTCTTCGGCGACAGCGTCATTTCGTCGTCAGCGAACCCTGTTTTGCCGTCGCCCAGGTGCTGCCACGTAAACAGATCATGCGAGGTCTCGTGAAGGCGCTTGTACGCGCGCTGTCCCACGAGATCGAGCGCCGGATTGATATGCACTTCGCGCGTGCGACGGTCCAGGACAGCGTGCACTTTGCCTTTGATGCTCCCCAGGATTCCGCGCAGATGCGCCGGCGCCTGCGCGATCGAGCTTGGGCTCAAGAACGTCTCTGGCGTCTCTTCAAGATCGGCCGCCGCCAGGATGTCCGCCACCGGCGTAGGCAGACGCCCGTCGGCGTCCGCCTTGCGCAGCAGCCCCTCGGTCAGCCGCGCGATATCCCGATGGCTGTCGAGATCTTCAAGCACTCGACGCCCTTCCCGCGCCTCGCTGTCGAATGAACACCAGGTATTCCGACAGCGCAGTTGCCTCCTCCTCGGTGAGCGGCTCGCTCGACAACGCGTGGGAGATCGGGCCGCCCTTCGCACGAGCCGTCGCCCTGCCTCGGCCTGCCGGGACCACGTAACCCGCTAGTCGCATGACCTCGGCGTAGTCGAGGCCGAGTTGCTCGCTCAGCCTATGGAGCACGTGTGGCGAGGGGTCTCGCACTTCGCCACGCTCCAGCTTCTGTAGATATGTCGCGGAGATCTCTGCCGGCTCCGCTACTGCTTTCAGCGACAGGCCCTTCATGGCCCGCGCCCGCGCCAACATCTCGGCTAGCTCATTGCTCGCCACGCTCACCTCCCGTGCGTCGGTCACCATCATCAGTTGACAGCATACACCGTAGTTGACGAATCCGCAGGGAGCCGTTATCCTGACTGTACGTCGTCAACTAGGGTTTACGTCCAGGAGGTCTTTCCCATGTCCCAGCCCACCCAGGACCAGGCCGATGCGCTCGAGGTCCACAAGCCCCCGCACACCGTCGAGATCCTCGTCAACTCCAAGGCCGTCATGGTGCCGACGGTCGTCACCGGCTCGGCGATTCTCGCCGCGGCAGGCGTACCGCCGGACTTCAAGCTCTTCCGCGTCGAGGGACGCCGCGAGGTCCCAATACCCCTCGACGAGGAGCTGCACGTGCATCATCACGAGAAGTTCATCGCCTCGCCGACGCTGGACCCGGCGTTCGTCGAAAATGCTGCTCACGCCGCCGCGGTCGAGACAGTTCGCGACGCATTCCCCGGGAACGAGGTCGACGTCGAAGCCAAGCCCGACGGCGAGACCGTGGTCACGGTCCGCGCCGTGGATGTCGGTCAGAACTGGAACCTCACGCGCGTCGACCTGACCGTCAAGCTGCAGGTCACCTTCCCGTCGTCGCCTCCGTATCCGTTCTACGGGCCGGCCGGTCTTGCCCGTACCGATGGTCGCGTGCTGTCGCACCTGCAGCCGCACGCTCAGCTGGACGGCAGCGATCGCGCTCAGATCTCGCTGTCGAAGCCCTGGGATCCGACGGTCGAGACGCTCGGCGCGCGCCTGGTTGCCGTGGTCTGGTGGCTGAGGGATCCGCGATGACCTGGTCTGCGCGCATTTCTCAACGCGACTACGAGCGCCTTCTCGCTCATCTCCATCCGGGCGACGCCGACGAGCACGCGGCGTTCGCGTACGCTGGGGAAGCGGCCACGTTCGACGGCAACCGCTTGCTGGTCCGCCGGGTCGTTCCGGTAGCCGACGTCGACTTCGGACCGAGCGACCGCGGAGGCTACCGGCAGGTCTCGGCGCAAGCTATCGCTCGCGCCGCGATTGAGTGTGAGAGCGAAGGGCTCCGCCTCCTCTGGGCGCATAGCCATCCAGGTGCAGTCGAGCACGTCGGCTTCAGTGGGCCGGACCGAGCGACACACGCCCGCGCGCATCCGCACATGATTGACATGACCGGCGCCAAGCCAGTCGCGTCACTCGTGCTCGGAACCGATTCTGTGGCCGGCGAGGTGTGGACGCCGGGCGGCGGTGTGTTCGAGCTCGACCACGTCGACGTCGTAGGGGCGCGCATGCGCCGCCTGGCGCCCGAACCGCGCAGCACCGAGGGTCCGTCGGCGCGATTCGCCCGTCAGGTGCTGATGTTCGGTGCCGACGGTCAGCACGCGCTCCGCCGGATGACGGTGGGGGTTGCTGGCGGCGGCGGTGGCGGCTCCCTACTCGTCCAAAGCCTCGCCCATCTCGGTGTTGGTCGAATCATCATCATCGATTTCGACCGCGTGAGCGTGAGCAACCTTTCGCGCATCGTCGGCGCGACACCGCGCGACGCGCGGCGCCGACACCTGAAGGTCGACGTCCTCCGTCGAATGGTTGCGAAGATCGATCCCGACGTCGAAGTCATCGCCGCGGCGGGCGACATCAGCTACGCCGAGGACGCTCGCAAGCTGCTTGCCTGCGACTTCATCTTCTCGGCGACCGACACGCAGTTTGCCCGCTTCGCCGTCAATGCTCTCTGCCATCAGTACCTCATCCCCGGTGCGCAGGTCGGCGCCAAGGTGGTCAGCGACCGTGCCGGCAACATCGAGCTCGCGTATGCGATGCATCGTCCTATCGACTTCGGCGGGCCGTGCCTCGAATGCGGTGGCGCGATCGACAGCGAAGCTCTTCGCAAGGAGCAACTCGACGGCGCAGAACGTCGCGCGCAGACCTACGTTGACGAGCCGCTCGCGAGCCTCAGTGATCCCTCGGTGATCACTCTCAACAGCGCCGCGGTCGCGCTCGCCATGCTCGATTTCCAGTTCGCCGCCACCGGGATGTTCGCGCCGCGGACGCGGCTGTCGCCACGCATCTACCATGCGCCCGAAAGGGAGCTTCGTGCGCGTGACGCCCGTATGGGCCAGGGGTGCCGGTGGTGCGACCGCGACGCTGCCGACGGCGCCTTTGCGCGTGGCGATGATCGACCCCTCCCGCTGCGTGTCGGCGAAGCCCCGCGGCCGGCAGCGCGCGGGCTGTTTGAGCACACTCGGTCGCTTCGCTGGCGTGCGCGCCGCGTCGGTAACATGGCCCACAATGCACCGCGCAACCGAGCCAAAGCCTGACACAAGTGCCATGATTGTGCCATTCACGGCAACCTGTCTTGATCAGGCACCCGGCCAAAGTGCGTGTTTGCAGGCAAAGGGCGATTAGCTCAGTTGGTTAGAGCGCTTCTCTGATAAGGAAGAGGTCCCAGGTTCGAATCCTGGATCGCCCACTCACGAATGGCCTGCAAGTCGCGGAATTTAGCTCCGGCCGTTGGACTCCGGCCGGCGCGCTTAGGAGCGCGTTTTCGACCTTTCGTCCCATTGAGGTCACGAGTGGGCCTTTATCGAAGCGGAGTACCTTCGTAGCGGGCAAGGACTCTGCGTTGCAGACGGTGGATCCCTAAAATCTCCCGATCGGGAACGCCAGAAACAGGGTTGGCCGGACGTATGTAAAGTGGGGTTCGTTAGTTGATTCCTATTCCAAGCGGAGGCCGGCGGTGTGTCGCGCGGTGGTGCCTCGCCGGGGTGCTTGGACTGGCGGGGTACACGCTCGTTTTTGTCTGTGTGGCTCATGCCGCCGGCTGGAGCGTGCCGCAGAAGGTCGCGTCATCCAAGGTTTGGCAGTATGAAAGGCCGCAGCTCGCCATAGACGTGTTCGGGGACGCCGTCGTGGCCTGGCATCGCCAGGAAGAACTCAACGGAAGGCTGTCTGGCGTAGAAGCCGTGACGAGGCGGGCGAACGCGCCGTGGTCTTCACCGGTCACGCTGCGTGGGCCGCGACAGGGGGGCGCATACGCCCCGGAAGTGGCGATGGACTCGAGCGGAAACGCAACGGCGGCCTGGAGCAGCCTTTCGCGGGTGGAAGCTGTCAGTCATCCCGTGGGCGGGAGCTGGGGCCGCACGGCCAAGGTCTCCCAGCGCGGCCCGCGAGCAGACGCGTTTCAGCTGGCCGTCGGCGCTCGCGGCAATGCTGCGGTCGTGTACGAGCAGAATTTTGGTCTCGGCCTCGCCACTCGGCGCCCGGGTGCTCACTGGCGCGCGCCCGGCGCGCTGCCGGGTATATCCAGTCTTGGTGTGGATGCACCGAGGGTCGTGATCGACGGACGCGGGGAGATGATCATCGCGTGGGTCCATGCCCAACCAGGTAAGCGTGTACAGGCTCTCGTGCTCGGAGCCAACGGCAAGCCCGAGGGCCCGATACAGACGCTCTCCAGAAAGGGGCCCGTCACCGAACTGCAGCTCGCGGCGAACGCTGACGGTGACGCCGTCGTGGTCTGGCGCGAGGAAGGAAAAAACATCAGGCCTATAGAAGCCGCGACCCGCCTCGCCGGGCGGCACTTCACCAATGCGGTGACGATCTCGCGCCAGAAGGATACCGGCCCCACAGCCGCGGTCGACCCGCGCGGTGATGCGACGATCCTCTTCACCCGCACCCAGTCAGCGGCGACGACTGTGGAAGCTGCGACGCGCCCCGTCCGCGGACGCTGGAGCGCGGCAAAGCCGGTGGCGCCGGCGGGAAGGGGCTCAACATTTACCCCGCAGGTCGCCGCCGGCCCGAGCAGCGGTCTGCTGATGGCCGTATGGGGAGCCAGTGTCGGCCCCGCCCGGCCCGTGATTGAAGCCTCGATTCTTAGCCCGCAAGGGACCTGGCAGACACCAGTCGCAATCTCGCCCGTCGGAAGCTTCACCCCCTCGATCACACTCAGCGCAAACGGCGACGCCACAGCGGCCTGGATTCACCAAGAACCGTTGTCAGAACCTTCGAACGTTGGCCCCCAGGAACAACCTTCGTTTACCGAGTCGATCGAAACGGCAGACTACGAGCCGGAATAACCGGCTGCTCCGCCAACACCGTCTTCTGGCTCGCTCCTAGGCAAGCGCCCAGGTTCGAATCCTGGATCGCCCACTCGCCCGCTGCAGCTCTAATGCAGCAGCCCATGCAGCTCCGCGGCGCTGATCACCTCGGCCTGGCCCGGGAACACCTTCCCGATCAGCACCTGGTGGACCTCGGGATCGCGGTCGGCGCACAGGTCGGCCAGCACGATCAGGCGGTAATCCCTGTCGTGGGCGTCGCGCACCGTCGACAGGACCACGCCGGAGGTGGAGATGCCGGCGAGGACGAGCGTGTCGATGCCCCGCGCCTGGAGCTGCTCGTGCAGGTCGGTGCTGCCGAACGGTCCCACGCGGACCTTGCGCACGACGATGTCGCCGTCCTCCGGTGCGAGGTCAGCGTGGATCTGGGTGTTCGCGTGATCGGCGTGGAAGTGCTCCAGCGCGGCGATCCCGCCCACCCGCTTGCCCATTGCCCCACCGATCTCGCTCGCGTCGGCGAAGCCGACACGCACGTAGCCGATCGTCGCGCCGTGGGAGCGCATCAGATCGATCACCTCGCGAGCGCCGACCAGTAGCTCCTCCGGGTGCGGGGCCATCGGGATGATCCCGTTCTGGTAGTCCATGACCAGCAGGGCGGTCTTGGACGGGTCGATCGGCTCAACTGCATCGGTGCTCATGTGCTTGCTCCTTGGGTTGTGGTGAGGACGCTGCCACGCATCAGCGAGGCGACGGCTGCCACCGCCGACAGACCGCCGGCGGTTGCGAACACGACGACCAGGCCGTCGTTGAACGGCGCGGAGATCAGATGCGGGAAGAACGCCCGCCCGGTGAGAGCCTGACGGCCCGCGGGGGACAGGTAGTGAAGGGCGTGGTGCTGGCTGAGCAGATGCTCGAGCGGGTTGATCCCCAGCAGCGCGCCGAACATCGAGGAGACCGGCGGCAGGGCTGCCAGCTTCGCCGCGACCGCGTGGGGAACGCCCGCGTGCAACAGCCCGGCGTCCAACGTCGTAGGCAGGCTCGAGGCGAGCCCGGCGATCACCAGGGTGAAGAACACCGCGATGCTGATCGCGGTGCCCGAGTTCTGGAAGGTCGATCGCATGCCGGACGCGACGCCGCGCTCGGCAGCCGGCACGCTGCCCATGATCGAGGACGAGTTGGGGGATGCGAACATCCCGGTCGCAGCGCCGATCAGCGCGAGCAGCAGCGCAAAGACCAGATAGGGGAAGTTCACCGGCAGGAGCATCAGGCCGAGGAACGCGCCGCCGGTCAGCGCCGCGCCCCCGGTTGCCAGCCCGCGTGAGCCGAATCTGTCACTCAGGGCGCCGGAGATTGGGCCGGCGATCAGGAAGCCCGCGGTAAGGGGCAGCATGTAGATGCCCGCCCAGAGGGGCGTCCTCACGAAGCTGTAGCCATGTAGGGGCAGCCAGATTCCCTGTAGCCAGATCACGATCATGAACTGCAGCCCGCCGCGGGCCAGCGCCATCGTGAACCCCGCCAGATTGCCCGCCGAGAACGCCCGGATCCGGAACAGTCTCAGGTTGGCGGGCATCAGAGCTCATCCGCAAGCCGTTCCAGGACCGGCATCACCTGCAGGAGCTGCACCCGCTCCTCGGCGCTCAGGGCGCTGAGAGCACGGGTGAACTGTTGGTCTTGCGCGGCGCGCCGAGCCTGCACGGTTGCGTCGCCGGCGCTGGTGAGCGACAGGATCACACGGCGACCGTCGGCGGGATCGGCGCTGCGCTGGATCAAGGCCTTTGCCTCCAGCGCGGCGACCGTCACACCGATCGACTGGGGGCTGATCTGCTCCAGCTTGGCGAGCGTCGCGGCGGTCATCGGCCCGCTGTGCTGGAGTCGGCTCAACGCTGAGCTCTCCGGCAGCGTCAGGTCGCCGATCCTCTTGGTCTGACGGATCCGGCGGTAAAGCACCGCGAGCGTGCCGCGGACCTCGGTAGCGATCTGCTCCGGGCTCAGACCGGCATCGCGCTGCTCGGCGTGCGGGTGCTCGTCGTCGGGAGGTGAAGCGGCCACAACTCATCAGTCTAGCTTGATCAGTCTTGACTGACGTTCTTTCGCGTTGCTTCGCGCCCCGCGCCAGGGTTGCGCTCATACAGATCGGCGCCGACAGCCAGGCGAAGTTCGCCGCGTGGGCCGAGAGCGAGCTGCTCCCGGCCCTGCGGTCACTGTGAGTCGCGCCTCGGGCCCCGCGGTCGCTCGACCTAGGAGACGTTGAGCGTAAAGGCCGAGCTCGACGACTGCCTCGCCTTCTTGGTGTGGTCGGTTACGGTCACCGTGAACGTGTACGGGTGATCGCTCGGGTCTGTCTTAGCCTTGACCTTGCCAACGATCATCCCCGCGCCGGAAAGCTTGAGACCTGCCGGCAGCGAGCCCGACGTCACCTTCCATTTGTACGGGAGCGTCCCGCCGGCCGCCTGCAGCTGGTAGCTGTAGCTAACGCCCTTGGTCAGCGACGGCACCGAGGTTGTCGTCACATGCAGGCCGAGCACCTCGAGCGTGAACTTCTGGACCGCCTCGGTGCCCACACCGTTGCTCGCCGTGAACGTCACTTCGTACGTTCCTGTCTGGGTCGGTGTCCCCGACAGAACGCCATCTTCGAACCGCACCCCCGTTGGCAGCGCCCCGCTCTCGCTGATCGTCGGCTGCGGCGTGCCCGTCGCTGTCACCGTGAATATGCCTTCCACGCCTTTCGTGAATGTCGTGCTTTCAGCCGAGGTGATCGTGGGAGCTTCATCTGCGGTCTGGGCGACAGCCCCGGAGGATCCTTCGTAGTTGGCGTCGCCTTCGTAGTCGGCGGTAACTTCGTCTGCGCCGGGGTGAACTAGCGTGGTCGCGCAGGTCACCGCGTCGGGGCCTCCCTCGTCGAGGGTCTCGGCTTCACACCCTTCGATTGGCCCGTAGCTGTCGGAGAAGGAGACCTTCCCGGTTGGGGTGCCTGCGCCGGGTGGGACCGGCGCCACCGTTGCCGTGTATGTGACCGGTGCGCCGACGAGACCGGTGCCTTCGTCGGAAGATGCGACCGTGGTGCTCGTCTTCACGCCCGGCGACGTCGCCGAGTTCAATTCGACGGTGAGAATGTTGCGGTAGAGCGCGGGGTCTTTTTCGCCGACTTTGTAGCGGTCCGTCGGGTTGGTTCCGACGACTGTCCCAGCCTTTTCGATCGGTTTGGGCAAGCGGTATCCGGAGAAGACCATCGTCAGCGAGCCGTCGGCGTTCTGGACGACGGCCGGCCCGTACGCGCGCCCGGAGTAGTAGGCGCTGACGCCCAGCGGGTCGCCTTCGCCTTTGGCCAACTCTTCGTCCTGCGCGGCCGATGCGGAGAACGTGTAGTCGGTGCTGAGCACCACCTTGGGCACCGACCATTCCTTGCCGTTGGCGGAGGAGGTGTAGAAGATTTGGTTGAACGCGTCGCTGTCGCCGTCCGTAGCCCAGGCGCCTGAGAGGAACATCCCGTAGCTCCCGTTGGGATTGGTGACGATCGTCCCGCGCGAACCGACGAAGCGCAGCTCGGTGGTGTCAGATTCGCCAGGGGCGAGGTCGGTCGGGCTGGTGTTCGAGGGGCTTGTCTGCTGGTCGGGATTCGAGACGTCGTTGTAGGAGCCGCTGTCGTTCCCCGTTCCCGATGTCGAGCCGCTGATCGGCCCCAGGTCTGTGAAGTTGATGCCGTTGTTGGTGTAAGCCGCGCGGAGAACTGTCAGGTCCTCGTTGTTGCCAAACAGCTTCTCGGGCCCCTTGGAGGTGTTCTTGCCCTCGCCGATCTTTTCCAGCGTTTCGATCGGCGCGATCGCGGCGTGCGGGCCTCCGATCCAGTTGCCTTCCTTGACCGACCCCGTGCCTCCGCCACAGCCGGTGAGGTTGTAGCTGCCGGCGGGAACGCCCGTCTGCGTGGCGGGCGTGAAGCCTGTGCACGTCACTTCCTGGATCGGCTTGCCCGTTTCGGTGCCGACATAGACTTTGAACGGTTCGCTGGTCGGCAGCGGCTCGCTCGGGTGCACCGACGGTGTGTAGGTGATCGTCGTGGCCGGCAGGGAGATCGTTCCCGCCTTGTACGTCGAGCCGCTCACGAAGCCGTCTGTCGTGCCGACGATGAAGTACGCAAGCACCTTCTGTGTGTACAGCACCACTGTCGATCCGGACGGCGCGCCCGGGTAGCTCGGGAGCGTGCCCACGATGCCGTCGGGCGCCTTCAGGCCCGTTGTGACGGACGCGTCCGGCGGGAGGATCGGATCGGACGTGATCGCTGCGCCGACGCTCACAGGCAACGGCGAGCCGCTGGTGTTCGTGCAGTCCTCGACCTTCGTCGTCGGGTTCGCGTTCGACTGGGTGCAGTACACGGTGTCACCGTCGACGTAGAGGCGGTCGGGCGCGTTTTCGTTGAGCATGAACGTCGTCAGGGGTGAGACGATCGTGTTGGCGTTCGTGAATTTCAGTGATTCCAGACCGCCTTCCCCGCTCGTCTTGTTCGGCCCGGCTGGGATCGTGGCGGCGGTGCTCACCGTGGCGATCACCTGGACGATGTCGTCCTTGACCTTCACTGTCAGCGCGCTCGCCCCGGAGACGGTGCAGCCCGTCAGTTCCATCGGCGCCGGGTTCGTGCCCGTGCACGTGATCAGCGACTTCGACGGGGAGGCGGCGTTGTAGTCCTCGTAGGGGCCGGCGACGATGTGCTCGGGCGAGCCTTCCCCACCGAGCGTCGAGACCGGAATGCTGACACCGCCGCTCGTCGGGACTTCCACTTCCGCTTCCGCGTAGGTGTTCGGGTCGATGCCCACGGATTCGCTCGACGGCAGCCCTGCGAGCGGGTCTGCCGCGTTCGGTTCGACGTTGTGGACGAGCAGCCCGACGCCTTCGTAGTCGCCGGCGGGGCGGTTGAGGGCGTAGAGCTTGGTCGAGCCGCCGATCGCGGCGACGTAGGGGTGGCCCTGTCCGTCGTCGTTGGTGTCGGCGGTCGGGCAGTAGCCGTGGTTCTGCTCGAGAGCCTCGCCCTCGCTCGTCCAGCTCTTGCCGCCGTCGGTCGAGCGCGCGACCGTGATCGCCTCGTCCGCGTCCTTCGGCCGGTAGTCGAAGTAGCCGGTCAGCGAGCCGTCGGCGTTGCGCACCACATCGGGGAAGTAGTAGGGCGCGAACGGCAGGACGCTGCCCGCCGGCTGGGAGACGGGGGAGCCGGTCTCGGGGTTTGCGCCGAGACTGCTGCAGTAGCCATCCAGCGGTCCGGGCGTCCCCGCGACGCCGCTTGGGTAGGGGACCGAACCGGTGGCGGCGGGGTAGACGGCGAGGTTCGGCTCGCTGACGCCACCGAGCGTCGTTTCCGGACCGCCGAAGCTGAACGTGGGTAGGAGGTCAGAGCTCGGGTATTCGCCGCCCGCCGACGGGTCGCCCTGGGAGGTGTTCCACGGCCCACCGGAGATCGTGTCGAGGACTGGAGCCCCTGGCGTGTAGGTCGTCGTGACGGGTTCGGCGGCTGACGCCGTAGCTGCGCTCAGAAGGACGCTCGCGACGGCTCCGAGCAGCACGACCGTTGTGAAAAGCAGGGCGTTGAGGCGACGCACAGGGTCTCCATTCCTCGAGTGTGGGCCCGCGCGTTCTACCAGCCCTGATTTCAACGGATGCAGGCAATCACGAGATGTTCACCCCGTGGTCACCGGTCGTTCACTTGAGGGGTCCGCGAGCCCGGCGAGGCGCCAAGCGGCGGCCCGGCCGCTTCCCACGCCCTCGGCAAGCCGATCTGCAGGGGTAAACCTTTCTCGGCTATTTGTCGAGATGGACGCAGCATTCAGATGGGTAGCCGCATCTGGGCTCGATCAGGGCCAAGGGCGTAAACGCGCGGACGGATGTTGCGAGCAGCACGAGAGCTCCATGTCAGACAGCGAAACCCCCAACGACAACAACGAGCGAGACTTCGCTGCCGTTCCCCCTGCGCCGGAGGCCGGCGAGCAGGTGCCTCAGCCGGCGGGACCGCACGCGCCGGTGGAGCGCCCCGCAGTGCAGATCGCCAAGGCGCAGCTCGCCAACGCACAGAGCGCGAACGGTCACACGGCGGACACGAGCACACCCGACACGAGCGCAACCGAGGCCGCCGAGCCGCAGGAGACATCCAACAGCGGGCTCGCCCGTCTCGGCCAGGCGGTTCGCACGCGCAGGGCGGGGTGGGCGGCCCTCGCACTCCTCTGCGTGGTCGCGGGGACGGTCGCCTCGATCTTCGGCGCGCATGCGCTCGCGCGCCACGACGCCAACAAGCAGAGTGCTGCGTTCGGACAGAACGCCACCTCCGTGGCGGCGGCCACGAAACTTGCGCTGCAACGAGAGGAAGAGCTCGCCGTCAGCGCGGGCACGTTCTTCGCTGGCAACGCCAAGGCCACGCCGGCTGCGTTCGCGCGCTGGGTCAAGTGGGCGAGGACGCTGCGCCGCTTCCCGGAGCTCGACAACCTCGCGCTGATAGAGATCGTCCGCAAAGCCCAGCTCGGGACGTTCGAGGCCCACGTCACCGGCCGCGCGCTGAAGCCCGCCACGCCGGGGGTCGCACCCGCGATCGCGGAAGCCTTCCCGGTGATCCCCGCCAGCGATCACCACTACTACTGCTTGGCGACCGCCGAACTGGTGCGCAGCGCCTCGCTTGCGCGTCCCGTGGGCCAGGACTACTGCGCGCTCTCGCCGGGCCTGTTGAGCGACAGGGACAAGGGCCTCAGCCGCTACACGGTGATCTCCTCCGGCGGCCAGCCGGCGCTCGCGATCGTTACCCCCGTCTATCGGGGCAACGCCACGCCGCACACCGTCTTCGGACGCACGGCCGCTTCCGTCGGATGGCTGCGCGAGGTGCTCGTGCCCACCGTCTTCATGCAGGCCGTGCTGGAAGGCCATCCCGGAATCGCGACTCACCTCAGCTACCAGAGCGGCGCGAGCAGCCTCACCTTCACCAACGGCTCGCCACCGGCTGGTGCCCGCAACGCGACGACGAACCTTCAGAACGGTTGGACGATAACCAGCTTCGCCGTCCCGATCCCCGCCGGGCTCTTCGCCAATGGTGAAACGACGGCGCTGCTCGTGGGCGGCATCGTCTTGAGCCTGCTGATCGGTCTGTTGGTGCTCGTGCTCGGCGCCGGGCGCGGTGCAGCTCCGATCGCGCAGGACGTGGCTCCCGAGCTCCCGCACGACGATCTGCACGACCCCCTCACCGGGCTGCCCAACCGCCCCCTGATGCTCGATCGCGCGGAGATCATGCTCGCTCGCGCCGGGCGCCAATCCGGCCTGCTGGTAGGTGCGCTGTTCATCGACATCGACTGGTTCAAAGACGTCAACGAGAAGCTCGGCGAGGCCGCCGGCGACCAGCTCCTGAAGAACGTCTCCGAACGGCTCGAGAACGTCGTGCGTGCCGGCGACACTGTCGGGCGCCTCGGCGACGACGAGTTCGTGATCCTGGTCGAGTCTGCCGCGCGCGGCGCGCGCCTGGACGCGCTGGCACGGCGGGTGATCGAGTCGCTGCACAAGCCGTTCGAGCTCGAGGACTTCGGCCCCAACTTCTTCATGACCGCGAGCATCGGCCTCGCCTTTGGCCGCTACTCCGCGCCGGATGACCTCCTGCGCGACGCGCAGCTGGCTCTGTACGCCGCCAAGGCGGCCGGCAAGGACCGCTACACCCTCTTCAACGCCAACATGCGCTCGGTCATCGAGGGACGCGGCGTGCTCGAGGTGGAGCTGAACGCGGCACTCGCCGAGAAACAGTTCTCATTGCTCTACCAGCCGATTTACGACCTCACCAGCGGCAGGGTCGCGGGCCTGGAGGCGCGCATCGGCTGGCAGCACCCGAAGAAGGGCGACGTGGCGCCCGCCGACTTCATGCCCCTGGCCGAGGAAACCGGGCTGATCGTGCCGATCGGGCGGTGGATGCTCGAGGAGGCCTGCACATGCGCCGCCGCCTGGAACGTCGCTGGCCACGCCGTGGGCGTCTCGGTGAAGGTCTCCACCAACCAACTAAATCGCGAAGGGTTCGCAACGGATGTGCGCCGCGCGCTGCAGCAGTCGGGTATTGACCCATCGCTGCTCACGCTCGAGGTGCCTGAGACGACGGTCATGACAGACGTCGACGCGGCCGTCGCTCGCCTCGAGGAGATCAAGCGCCTGGGCGTGTTGATCGCAATCGACGACTTCGGCGGCAGTGGCTACGCCTACCACTCCGACCTGCGGCGACTTCCGCTGGACTTCCTGAAGGTAGACCGCAGCTCCCTCGCGGCCTCCGACGACGAGGACTACCGCACGTGGCTGCTAGAGGCGATCCTGATCGTCGGTCGCGACCTGTCACTGACGGTGATCGCCAAGGGCATCGAGACCTTCGAGCAGCTGGCCAACCTCGAGGAGATGGGCTGCACGATGGCCCAGGGCCTGTTCATGGGCAAGCCGACTCCGGCCGAGTCCATCGAGAGCCTGTTTGGCGTGGCTCTGCCGACGCCGCGCGCAACCGACGCGCCCAGCTGAGATGACCGCCACGAGTCCGGACGACGTCCATCGTCTCGGCGCCGCGCTGCTGGCGCGCGCTGATGAGGTGCTCGCGGAAACGGTTGCCAAGACCGGTGACTCGGGTGAAGTCGTCGACGCGCCCGTGCAGAAGCACTTCGAACAGATATGTGTGAGCTCGACGCTGGCCGTCGCGCGCTGGATCGCAGGCGAGGACGTGCAGGTGACAAATGACGCCGCCCGTGAAACCTCACAGATTTTCGGCGAGCTCGCCGCCCGCCGCGCCGCATCACTGAACGAGGTGACCAGGCGCAGCCTGTGGTGGCGCAACGTGATGTCCGACATCCTTCGCGACGGCGCGGCCGAGCTTGGCTCGCCGCCGGAGGCACTCACGCAGGCGCTGAACATGCTCCAGCTGAGCCTCGAGTTCAGCCTGCTGCGCATCTGTGAGTGCTTTGAGGCGGAGCGGCGTCGCACGGACGAGGAGCTCACCCGTCGCGAGGAGGAGCTGGCGTTCTTGGCGACGCACGACCCGCTGACCGGCCTGCCCAACCGCACGTTGATTCTCGACCGCGTGGAACAGATGCTCGCCCGCTCCGCGCGCAACCAGACACCGGTCGCCGCGCTGTTCATCGATCTGGACAGTTTCAAGGGCATCAACGACACGCTCGGCCACGGCGTCGGCGACGAACTGCTGCGGGCAGTCGCCGCGCGGCTGGAGGGCGTCGTGCGCCACGTCGATGCGCTCGGTCGCCTCGGCGGCGACGAGTTCGTCGTGATCGCCGAGGAGCTGTCGCTGGCGGCTGGCCCCGAGCTCGTCGCTGAGCGTCTGCTGGAGGCGCTCAAGCACCCCTTCAACCTCGGTGAGGACGGCGAGACGCGCCTGACGATCACCGCCAGCATCGGCATCGCGGCCGGCAAGCGCACATCCGCCGAGGACCTGCTGCGCGACGCCGACATCGCGATGTACCGGGCGAAGTGGGACGGCAAGAACCGCTACGCGGTCTTTGAGTCGGGCATGCAGGACGCGGTACAGAGCCGCATGGAACTCGACATGGATCTGCACGAGGCGCTCGAGAGAGAAGAGTTCTTCCTCGCCTACCAGCCGACGTTCGCCTTGAGCGACATGAGGCCCACGGGTGTCGAGGCGCTGATCCGCTGGCGTCACCCGTCGCGGGGTACTGTGCAGCCGGACGCCTTCATCCCGTTGCTCGAGGAGACCGGGCTGATCACCGAGGTCGGTCGGTGGGTACTACGCGAGGCCTGCCAGCAGGCAGGCGTGTGGCGTCGGGACGGCACAGAGATCTCGATGGCGGTGAACGTCTCCGCACGCCAGCTCGACACCGACCAGCTGATCCTTGACATCGAAGAAGCGCTCGGCGACAGCGGGCTGGATCCGGGAGCGCTGACGATCGAGATCACCGAGACGACCTTGATGCGCAACATTGAGGAGACCGTCCGGCGACTCACCGCGATCAAGCAGCTCGGCGTGCGGATCGCGATCGACGATTTCGGCACGGGCTACTCATCGCTGGCGCACCTGCAGCAGTTCCCGGTGGACGCGCTGAAGATCGACCGCTCGTTCATCTCCGGGCTCAAGCACAACAAGGAGGGCGAGACGCTGATCCGCACGCTCGTGCAGCTCGGCAAGGCGCTCTCGATAGAGACGTTCGCCGAGGGGATCGAGCAGCATCAGGAGCTCTCGCTCCTACGCGACGAGGACTGCGACCACGGCCAGGGATTCCTGTTCGCCCGCCCACTTGACGTGGCCGCCACGGAAGCCTTCTTCCGCGACGGCGTCAGCGCCGCCTCGCTCGCGGTCGCGCCGAGCGTTCCCGCGAGTTAGCCGGGCTTGGGGTCTCGCTTCGTCTGGCGCGCCCCGCCGGTGCCCTGTGGGTGCAGGGTCTCCCCTCGCGCAAGCATCGCCACGAAGCGCTCGATGCGCCTGGCGCGAGTGTCTGCGCGCTTGGCCTGCCCGATCCGGTGGAGGACCGCATAGCGGTTCTGCGAGCTGAGCGTCTCGAACATCGCGAGGGCGGTTGGCTGGGCCACCAGCGCCGCGGTGAGATCGGCCGGGACCTCGATCGTCGCCTGGCCGGCGTAGGCGGTATCCCAGCGACCGTCTCGCTTGGCGCTCTCGACCGCGGCGACGCCCGCATCATGCATGCGCCCTTCGCCGCTCAGCCGCTCGATCAGCCCGACGTTGCGTTGCGACCATGAGCTGCGCGCGCGCCGCGGCGTGAAACGCTGGCGGTAGGTGAGATCGTCCCGGCGCCGGACCTGGCCGTCGATCCAGCCGTGGCACAGAGCCTCATCGAGCGCCTCGTCGTAGGTGAGTCGCGTCGGCTCGGTGACACCCTTCTTCGCCAGCACCAGCCACACGCCCACGCCGTCGTGGTTCACGCTAAGCCACTCCCGCCAGGCAGTGTGGTCGGTGACCATCAGCTCCGCTAGCTCATCGCTCACCGGCAGCCGCTCGATCCCTGTCCGATGCGCGTCCTAGCGCCCGTGGAGCGGGACGGTCTGAAGCTCGCTCGCGCTCACCGAAATAGCGTAGCCTGCGATGAGGATGGGCCCGGCTCGCGCCCAGCACGTGGCGCGGGGGGGTGCAGCTCGCGGCGGGAGGCAACGCCGAGCTTGCGGTAGATGTTGCTCGCATGGGTGCGCACCGTCTCGATCCCGACCTGGAGCTCCACGGCGATCTGGGCGTTCGAGCGGTTCTGCGCCAGTAGCGGGAGCACTTCGACCTCGCGCGCGGTCAGCAGCTGCCCCGTGGCGGATGACGGGCGGGCCGCGCCGGGAGTCGACCGTGGAGTCACTTGGAGCCCTCGCGAGGCCAGGTGGATCGCGTGAAGCACGTCGCGTGACTGTGTGTCTCTGCCGAGGCAGGCGCTCGCGCCGAATGCGAGCAACTGCACGCACTGCGCCTCCGATGGGTCGCCGGCCAGCAGCACGATTCGCGTGTCGGGGTGCAGGGCGCTCAGCTCGCGGACCTCCGCCAGGGTCCTCAGGGCGTCGAGGTCCAGGATCGCCACGTCCGGTCTGTGTGCGCTGAGCACGACGGAGATGCGGTCGTGTGCGACGTCGGCGGCGAGGATCGTGAGGCTCGAATCGCCCTCGATCAGCTCACGAAGCCCGCCGGCGAGGAGATCGTCGAAATGAGCGAGAACGAGGGTGGTGTGGGTAATCGGCTTCAAGAAGCTCCATGTGCGCCATGCGCACAGTTTCCTATCGACACAAACACGACCGAGGGGGAGCCCGCCATCCCCCGCGCCTCCCCCGCCGCTCACCCTGAGATCCCCCCTACAGGGGGAAGAGCCAACCGGCGGGCGGCCTCAGGATGGTAGGTATGGCTCGCGTTCTCCTCGCCGGACTGATAGCAGCGGCGCTCATACTCCCCGCGACTGCCGTCGCCCACGCCTCGAGCGTGCGGCCGGCGAAGGTCTCCTCTCGACTGCTGGCGCTCGACAAGCTCGCGACACGTGGTCCCGTGGCGCTCGCCACGGCCGTGGCCGAGAGTTATTGGGACGCGGTGCCATGTGGCGGACAGATCGCGGTGCTCACGAACCTCCCCGTGCCATCCAGCCTCGAACCCACCACAGACGGTTGGGTTACGTTCAACTCCTCGCTAGGAGAAAACGATCTCGAAGCGCCTGCGAACACGTACACGGACTGCACGATCTCACTCGCTCACTGGCAGTGGCCGACGCGCAGATCCATGGTCGCGGACTGGAACATGTTCTGCCTGACGGTGACGCATGAGGTCGGTCATCTGCTCGGCCACAAACATTCGCTGACCCCCGGCAGCGTGATGGCACCCGTGTTCACCAGCGAAGCCAACGTCCCGGAGGTCTGCCGCGCCACATCGGCACGGCCCGGACGAGCTGGGATAGGCCGCAAAGGTCACTGACCAGACGCTGCGCTCAGCGCGCGTCGATCGTCACAGGCGTGCCCGGCACGATGCGTTCGGCCAGCCAGTCGATACTGGCAGTGGCGAGTCGTATGCAGCCGTGGGAGGCGGCTGTGCCTAGTGTCCCGCCGAGGTTTTCCCGCCCGTGGATCGCGATCTGGCCTGGACCGCCTTCGAATTCCTGCAACACGTTCGAGCGTGCGCTGAGAGCGAGCGCGTAGGGGCCGCCCGGCTCGGACGACGCCATTCGCAGGGTCTCCTCGACGAAGAATTCTCCCGTGGGCGTGGGTGTTGAGGGCTTCCCGACCACGGCCTTGAAATCTCCGGCGAGCCTGCCGTCGCGATAGGCCTTCACGCGGCGAGAGGCGAGGTCGACGACGATCCGCCAGGGGGTCACCAGCAGACGCGTGCCGGCTTGGCTGATCCATCCGCTCAACCCGTCGGGGCGACCGGGAAGCATCACGTGCAACCACTGTGTGCCCCCGGCGCCGATTGTGCGTGAGAGCACCGGCAGCGTCGTCTGCTCGCCCGTAATCGGTCGACGGTCGGCCACCGGCGCTACCGCGGGGGATCTCGCGTCTGGCTTCTGGTGGGCCACCTGCCCGACCAGCAGTGCGACGATTTCCGTGGTTGCCTGCACCCGCGCCGGCGCACCGGCGCCGACTGCTGGGCTTGCCAGCTCGGTGCTGGCCAGGCCGGCGAGGCAAGCGCTCGCCAGCGCAAGTCGGACGAGCCGCGCGAGTCGTCGCGAGCGCCGCCGTCCATATGCCGATCCGGCCGCTGGGTTCGGGGTTGTATCGATCATCGACTCAGCCCGTGAAGGCGCCGCGCTTGTTGGGGAGGGCCGGTCGCGCGCTGGGGTGTCGCTTGGACGGCTTCTTGTGCCTGCGTTTGCGCGATGTGCCGTGTTTGCCCGTGGTCCGCGATCCGATCGGCGGGCGCGGAACAGTCGTGGTCGGAGGAGCGGCTGGGGTGCTACTCGGGCTCAAGGGCGCGGTTACCCCAGGAATCCCCGCGGCGACTTCCGCGGCGGTGTTCGTTTCGCCTCCGCCGCCTTCGCCGGTCGTGCTGGAGGCGCAGTTGGAGGTGGTGATCGTGTTGGTGTCCAGGTTCACCGCGCCGGTGCTCGCGAGCAGCCTGCCGTGGATCGTGGCGGCGGTGTTGGCGGTGATCGTGGCCGAGGCCATGATCGTGCCGACGAAGCTCGTGCCCGTCCCGAGCGTGGCGGAGGAGCCGACCTGCCAGAAGACATTGCAGGCCTGCGCGCCGCCCGTGAGCAGCACGCGGGTGTTCGAGCCGGTGATCAGCGTCGAGCCGATCTGGAAGATGAAGACCGCGTTGGGGTTGCCCTCGGCGTCGAGGGTGACGGTCCCGGATGAGAGCAGCAGCGAGCTGCTCGCTGTGCGCACGCCCGGGAGGAACACCTGTCCGGAGAGGTCGGTGCCGGCCGAGCCGTTGCTGGGACGGGATGCGGCGTTGTTGTAGGCGGCAGTGAGCGCGTTCTTGGCGCCGATTGCCACCGCGTCGTCGACATGGGTTTCGCCGAGGACGTGCGGCGCGCCGGTGACCGACGAGCCAGGGCTCAGGCCGAGGCTGCCGAACATCGTCGTGGGGCCCGTGTTGGTGACCGTCGAGCCGCCCAGGACGGAGAAGCTGGCCGCGGTACCGAGGCCCACGGTTGCGGTGGCACCCAGCGCGCTGGCGGCGAAGAGCAGACTGCACGCGACGCCCAGCAGGAGCGCTCCTACGCGGTAGATCCGAGTGGCGCCGCACGCGGACGGCCGAGGTGCTGCGAGAGAGTCGCTGATCGGCGGCTCGTGCTTCGGTGGGACGCCTCGTGTCATGGGCGTCTCCTCACTGCGGCGTCCAGCGCCGCGATAGGAGGGGAATGGCTCCCCGGTCTCGTCGACCTCTGCTCTACCCGACGCTTCGCCGACTCAGCTTGACTCTGAGGGCCGGCGACTCGAACACACGTCCAGCGCGCTGGAGCGCCTGTCATGCCCGGAAGGGGCTGTCTCGCAGCCAACAGCGCCGATCCGAATATACAGAACCAATCCACACTCGCGTTCTGCATGGGATCTGCCGATGCTGAGGGACAATGATGTTGGCGAGCTGATGAGCTCAGGGCGGGTTGACCCGCCACACGAAGAGCGCGACGAGGAGACAGCGACCGACGGGTCGCTGCCCTCGGCGCTCAGCAGGCGGCCCCGCGTGTCGTCCAACCGCGTGCGCACGGCGCTGATCGGTGGGCTGATCCTGATCCTCGGGCTCTCCGCGTCAATCGTGATCGCCACGGAGTGGCGCTCGAGCGCGGTCGAAGCGAACCGGAGGTCCTTCGAGTCGACTGCGGAGGACCTGGGCAGCGCGCTGGCCGCGAGACTGAGCACCGATGTCGCGCTGACACGCACGATGCGCGCTCACGCCGCCATGGAAACGGAGGAAAGCGAGACCCAGTACCAGCAGTGGTATGAGGAGCTCCAGCGCGGCGCTCCCCCCTCCCCGGGCGTGGTCGCCGCCTTTATCCGGGTCGTGCCGGCGAGGAGCCTGACCGCATTTCTGCGCCAGGCGGAGGCGGACCCGGCGTACAGAAGGCTTCTCGGCGACAATCTTCAGATCCTCCCGCGAGGCAGACGCTCGCGCTACTGCCCGACGAGCGCGATCGTCGGCAGCGGCGCGGCGCCGAGCCTGTACAACGGCCTGCTCGATTACTGCGCACCCGCGGCTGCGGGCGCCGGACGCACGCCATATCCGGCGCTGGTCCGGATCACGACCGACTCCGGCTCGTTCATCGTTACCGCGCTGCCCGAAACAGGCGACCGCTCACTCGTCGCGATCGCCGTCGCCGTTTACAGGCGCGGAGCCTCGATCGCGACGCCCTCGGCCAGACGAGCAGCGGTAAGAGGCTTCATCGCGACGACCTTCGACAGCTCCACCACGATCCGCTCCGTGCTTACGGGCCGGCGTTCGTTGACGCTGGCGCTCTACCACCGCAACATCGGCGGCCCGCTGCAGCTCATCGGCACGGCGGGTGCCCACCCTGGCAAACGCTCGCCCGGCTACGCTTCCACACGCGAACTGGGAGAAGGGTGGGTCTTGGAGACGACGGGAACGGCGAACGCCTTCGCCTCACCGGACCTGCGCGGCCTGCTCGCGCTGGGTCTTGGCCTGCTCGTCACGATCCTCGTGTTCCTTCTCCATCGCGTGCTGTCGGGATCGCGCCAGCGCGCGTGGACACTCGTCGGCGAGCGCACCGGCGAGCTCGAGTACCTCGCCCTGCACGATCCGCTGACGGACCTCCCCAATAGGATCCTGGTGCTCGACCGCGCCGAGCAGATCCTGGCGCGGGCACGCCGCCGCGACGTCCCCGTCACGGCCCTGTTCGTCGACATCGACGGCTTCAAGCAGATCAACGACCGTTACGGTCACCAGGCCGGAGACGAGATCCTGCGGCACGTGGGTGCACGTCTGAACGCCGTCCTGCGTGACAGCGACACCGTCGGACGCCTGGGCGGCGACGAGTTCGTGATGCTGGTCGACGCACTCGGCCTGGAAGCCGCCCCCGAGATGGTCGCCGAGCGGATCCTGGACGTGCTGCGCCAGCCGATCGAGCTGACGGGTAGACCCACCCGGGCGGTTTCGTTGACCGCGAGCATCGGCATCGCGACCGGACGGCCGGCGTCGGCCGAAGCGCTGATGCAGGACGCGGATCTCGCGCTGTACAAGGCCAAGGCGATCGGCAAGGACGGCTACGTCAAGTTCGAGTCGGCGATGCAGGTCGCGGCTCAGGATCGCATCCACCTGGAGACGGACCTCGCGGATGCGCTGGAGACGGGTCAGTTCTTCCTCGTCTACCAGCCGATGGTCGATCTGCAGAGCGAGCGGATCGTGGGCGTCGAGGCGCTGTTGCGCTGGCGCCATGCCACCAGCGGAGTGGTCTCGCCCGACGTGTTCATCCCGATCGCCGAGGACAACGGCCTGATCATCCCGATCGGACGCTGGGTGCTCGAGCAGGCGTGCGCCCAGAGCGTCGCGTGGCAGCAGCGCGGGTACCCCCTGAACATCTCGGTGAACGTCTCGGCCCGCCAGCTCGAACGCCCTGAGTTCGTCGAGGAGGTGCGCCGCGTGCTGTCGGACTCGGGCATCGACCCCGGAACGCTGACGCTGGAGATCACCGAGACGGCGCTGATGCGCAGCCCCGACGCCACGGCGCACCTGCTCGCGGAGCTGAAGACGCTCGGGATACGCATCGCGGTCGACGACTTCGGCACCGGCTACAGCTCGCTCGCCTACCTGCGTCAGTTCCCGGTCGACTCGCTGAAGATCGACCGCACCTTCATCACAGGCCTCGCCTTGTCCAGCGAGGCGCACGCACTGACCCACACCCTGATCCAGCTGGGAGCGGCCCTGGGCCTGGAGACGCTCGCCGAGGGCGTAGAGCACCACAGCCAGGTCCGTGAGCTGCAACGTGAGGGATGCGACCTCGCCCAGGGATTCCTGTTCGCGCGACCGCTGCACCCCAACGACCTCGAGCTGCTGCTGCGCGACGGCAGACCCCCTAACCACACGAGTGCGAGCCAAACGGTAGCTTCAGCCTGAGCGTGTGTCGCCTGTTTGGAATGAGCGCGGGGAGCGAGCCCACCAAGGCGACGTTCTGGCTGCTCGACGCACCCGACAGCCTCTCCGTGCAGAGCCATCGCGAGCCCGACGGCACGGGGATCGGATGGTTCGACGCCGACGGCGCGCCTCACGTCAGCAAGCAGGCGCACGCGGCCTACAGCGACAGGCGCTTCGCGCGCGAGGCGCGCGAAGTCTCCGCGAGGACGTTCGTGGCACACATTCGCTTCGCCTCCACGGGCGCTTTGGAGCTGCGCAACACGCACCCGTTCGAGCAGGAGGGCCGGCTGTTCGCCCACAACGGCGTGATCGAGGACCTGCCCGCGCTGGAGGCGCAGCTTGGCGATGACCTACGCCTGGTCAAAGGCGATACGGACTCCGAGCGTTTCTTTGCGCTGATCACACGCGAGACCGCAGCTCACGAAGGTGATGTTCACGCAGGTATAGCGAGCGCCTGCAGCTGGGTCGCCGCGAACTTGCCAGTGTTCGCGATCAACTTCGTCCTCGCCGAGGAGGACGGTGTGTGGGCACTGCGCTACCCGGACACGCACCCGCTGTACATTCTCGAGCGCACCCCCGGTGAGCCGCTCAGGCACGAGAGCAGCCTCGGCACGCGTGTGCACGCCGAGCAGGGCGCGTCCCGACCGCTGGTGGTGCTGGCCAGCGAGCGCATGGACAGCGACCCAGGCTGGCGAGCGCTCGAGCCGGGCGAGCTGGTTCACATCGACGATGCCCTGCAGGTGAGCGCGCACACCCTCCTGCGCGATGCTCCCGCGCACCCGTTGACGATCGAGGACCTCAGCCCGCACGCCAAGGCATCCCAGGCCGCGACGCCGCAGTAGCATCCGCGAGGTGATCGTCGTCACCGGCCGCGCGCAGGTACCTGGGGAGAACCGCGAGCGGTTCATCGAGGTCGCGACGACGATGTGTGCCAGCTCACGGGAGGACGAGGGCTGTAGCAGCTATCGCGTGTACGAGGACCTAGAGCAGCCCGATCATTACGTGTTTGTGGAGGAATGGGCGGACGAGGGTGCGCTGCAGAGCCATTTCGCCCAACCGCACACGGCCGCGTTCATGCGCGACCTCGGCGGCCTGCTGGCGGGGCCCGCTGACGTCGTCTTCCACACGACCGCCTCCGCGCGACGGCTGGATCCGCAGCGCGGGCTCGTGCCGGTCGACTGACGCCGCGCGACACCGGCACCGACGCGGGTACGGGTGCGCTCAGCTCCTGATGCGCTCGCCGCGCGGGTCGAACAGCGGCTCCCGCGTGACCGTGCCGGGCACCCAGCGACCAAAGATGTCGACCTCCACGGCGGTGCCCAGCTCGACCTCGGCGGGCACGTACGCATAGGCGATCGAGCGCTCGACCGTGTAGCCATAGCCGCCGCTGGTGACGCGCCCGAGGACCTCTCCGTCGATGCGCACCGGCTCGTTGCCGAGCGCGACGGAGCGGGGATCCTCGAGCACCAGGCAGCGCAGGCGACGCTCCGGTGCACGTGGTCCGTCGCCCTTCTCGGAGAAGCCGACGCCGAGTGCGGCGGCGCCGATGAAGCCGCCGTCCCTGCGTACGCAGAAGCCGAGCCCCGCTTCGTAGGGGTTCTCGTCCGGCGTGATGTCGGCAGCCCACACGCGGTAGCCCTTCTCCAGGCGCAGCGAGTCGATCGCGCGGTAGCCGCCGGCCACGAGGCCGTGCCCCTGCCCGCCCTGCCACAAGGTGCGCCAGAGCCCGGCGCCGTACTCGGTGGGGCAGTAGAGCTCCCAGCCGAGCTCACCCACGAAGGTGACTCGCAGCGCGCGCACGGGCACGTCCCCGACAACCAGCTCACGCATGCTCATGTACGGGAACTCGAGCGGATCGTCGGTCAGTGGCGCGAGGATGTCCCGCGCGCGCGGCCCCCACAGCGCGAAGCATGCCCAGCGGGCGGTCACGTCGGCGCAGCGCACGCTGCCGTCGTGGGGGGCGTGGCGACGGATCCAGCTGAGGTCGTGGTTGCCGAAGGCGGTGCCTGTGACGATCGAGAACAGCTCCTCCTCGATGCGCGTGACGGTGAAGTCGCACTCGATGCCACCGCGGCGGTTGAGCATCTGCGTGTACGTGATCGCGCCGACGTCGCGGGCCACGTCGTTGTCGCATAGGCGCTGCAGGAACTCCGCGGCGCCGGGCCCGGCGACCTCGAGCTTGCTGAACGACGACTCGTCGAACAGGCCGGCGCGCTCGCGCACGCCGCGGTGCTCGGCGCCGATCGCCGGCGACCAGTGCATGCCCGCCCAGCCGCGTGGGCGCAGCGACTCGTCTCCCGCGGGCGCGTTGGACTCGTACCAGTTGACGCGCTCCCACCCTGACTTCTCGCCGAAGGCGGCGCTGTGCTCGGCGTGCCACGGGTAGGCGCTGGAGGTGCGCAGCGGGCGCCCAGCCAGGCGCTCGTGGCCGGGGTAGCGGATGTCGTAGTAGGTCTCATAGACCTCCTTGGCGCGCTTCAGGGTGTAGCTGGGCGAGCGGAAGTGCGCGCCGAAGCGGCGGATGTCCATCTCCCAGACGTCGTGTGCGGGCTCGCCTTCGAGGATCCACTCGGCCATGACCTTGCCGATGCCGCCGGCGCCGGCGAGGCCGTGCGCGCAGAAGCCGGCGGCGACGAAGAAGCCGCGCACCTCGCTCTCGCCGAGGCAGAACTCGTTGTCGGGTGTGAACGCCTCCGGTCCGTTGATCAGCTTGGTGACGGTGATCTCGTCCATCACAGGAACCCGCTTACGGGAGTTGATCGCGATCTCCTCGAAGCGCTGCCAATCCTCTTCCAGCAGACGCCCGTTGAAGTCGGGCGGGATCGCGTCCAGGAGGTGCTCGTCGAGCGCCCACGGCGCGGAGTAACGCTCGTAGCCGCCCATGACGAGGCCTCCGCCCTCCTCGCGGAAGTAGATCAGCAGGTCGGGGTCGCGCAGCGTGGGTAGATGGACGCGATCCCCACCCACCCCGATCTCGCGGAAGGGCTGGGTGACGAGGTACTCGTGCGCGAACGGCACGATCGGCACGCGCACGCCGGCGAGGCGCCCGAGCTCGGCGGCGAACATGCCGCCGGCGTTGACCACGACCTCCGCTTCGATCGGCCCCCACTCCGTCTGCACGCCGCGCACGCGACGTCCTCCTATGCCGCCGCTGTCGACGTCGATGCCCGTGACGCGTGTGTGGGTGAAGATCCGGCAGCCGCCGGCGCGCGCGCTGTCGGCGAGCGCGGTCGTCAGCAGCGAGGGGTCGAGGTAGCCGTCGCTGGGCAGGTAGGAGGCGCAGCGCACGCCGTCGGTGCTCATCAACGGAAACAGCTCGCGTGCCTCATCGGCGGAGATCAGCTCGAGCGGCAGGCCGAACGTCTTCGCCCAGGCGACCTGGCGCATCACCTCCTGCTCGCGCTCGCGCGTGCAGGCGAGGCGGATGCCGCCGCACTGTACCCAGCCGCAGTCGAGCGTGCGGTAGAGCTCGACGGAGTCCATCATCATGCGCGTCAGCGAAACACTCGATCTGAGTTGGCCGACGAGCCCGGCGGAGTGAAACGTGGAGCCGCTGGTCAGCTCGCTGCGATCGAGCAGGACCACGTCGCGCTCGCCCAGCTTGGCGAGGTGGTGGGCGATGGAGGTCCCGCCGACGCCCCCGCCAATGATGACCACGCGTGCGCGCTCAGGAAGCTCACGCGGCCTGACCACCGGGCTCCTCTCCGATGTCCCACTCGGCCGCTTCGGCGCTAGCGGCGGCGAGCCATTCGCGCAGCTGTGGCTGCACGGTCGCGGCCTGCAGGCGCTCGAAGTGCGTGCGTGCGTAACGCGCGAAGTCGAACTCCAGGTCGGAGACCTCCGCCTGCAAGACGCCCCAGGCGGCCTCGCGCGCGTCGGAGAGGATCCGCATCAGCGCCAGCGTCGCGCGCTGCGCATCGGTCGGCGGATGGCCGTGGTAGGCGTGCAGCAGCCGCTCGTCGTCGGCTTCGCTGAAGTCGTTGTTGACGGACAGGTTGCCGAGGTCGAAGCAGGGGTGGCCCATGCCGGCGTACTCCCAGTCGACGATCAGCACCTCGCCACTGCGCGCTTGGATGATGTTGCCGGCGAGCAGGTCGTTGTGACACGGGCGCGGGTCGCGCAGCGGCGCGGCTGCTGCGATCTCGGCTGCGACGGTGGCGGCCTGCCCGTACTCCTCGGGCAGCTTCACGGACCGGCCGCGCACCAGCCCGGCGTACTGCTCGAGCAGGTCCGGCGCCCAGAAGCGCGAGGGCAGCTGGACGGGTGAGCGGTGGAACGCGCGCAGCGCGAGCGCGAGGAGCTCGACGCTCGCGGCGACCTCCGCCGGGCCGACGGCCTCGCATGGGATGAACCGTGTGAGCAGGCAGTCGTCGAACGCCGCCACGAGCGCCGGCGCGATCCCGATCCCGGCGGCGAGCTTGCTCGCCATGCGCTCGGACTCGCGGTCGATGCCGAGCAGCTTCGTATCCTTGCCGTGGATGCGCAGGACGTAGTCCTCGCCCCCGAGCATGACGCGGAAGTTGTGGTTGGTGATACCTCCTGAAAGCG
>DATBZG010000212.1:0-24234 GCA_036513335.1 Solirubrobacteraceae bacterium
TCGCGAGGCGACCGGTTGACCCGTGCGCAGGTAGTCCTCGACGACCTTGCACAGGATCCGCTCCTGACGGGGACTCAGCATGCCCTTGATTGTAGGCGGCGTGCTGGCGCCGAAAGGCGCGCGCTACAGCTAGAGCTCGAGCTCTGCCTCGGCGTTTCGGATTATCTGCTTGCCGGCCTGCTCGGCAACCGTGTCAACAACGGCGCGTCCGTCGGCGAGCTCGCGCACCGTGCCGGTCACGAGCACCTCCTGCTCGGGGACGCCCATGCCCCGAAACTGCACCGAGAGGCGCTTCAGATGCCCGGGGCCGCCTGCAGCCTCGGTCTGCGCCCGGGCCACCTGCGCCATCGTCCACAGGCCGTGCAGAATGCGACCCGGCAGCCCGACCGCTTTGGCGAAGTCCTCGTCCGTGTGGATCGGATTGAAATCGCCTGAGGCGCCCGCGTAACGGACAGTCAGGTACTTGTCGGGCGTGACCCGCACCTCGGGGATCTTGGTGCCCGCCTGAAGATCTGCCATTCCGATCACACTCCTCGAACTATGTTCGTCCATGTCCCGCGGCAGACCTGCTCGCCACGCTGGTTGGTGGAGATCGACTCGAACACGTAATAGCCGCGCCCGTCCGCTTCGGAGATGTCCTTGACGCTCGCGACCGTCGTGACCTCATCGCCGGCAACGACGAGCGGGCCCCAGAGGAACTCCTGGCCTCCGTGGACCATCATCGCGAAGTTGAGCTCGATCTCCGGGTCGAAGATCGGCGGACCCACGGCCGGCGCGCTGTAGACGACCGCGAACATCGGCGGCGCCACCACGTCCGCGTAGCCGGCCGCGCGCGCGGCCTCGACATCGAGGTGCAGCGGGTTGGTCTCTCCGACAGCGCGTGCGTACTCCTTGATCTTCTCGCGGCCCACCGCGTAGAGGACGGGCTCGTAGGTCTTACCGATCGCGGTCTTGTTCACGGGCATCGGAGCTTGCTCCCTGGGTGACGTGGGGGGTTGTGTGGCAGTGCTGCGGCGCGCCAGTCTACGCGCTGTCGCGGCTGGGTGCGATCGGGCGCGCCCGCGTCCGTGCAGTTCCCATCCTTTGGGCGCGTTTGGGTGGGTGCCAGCTGCAGTCGCCATCCCCGTTGGCGCCGATCAGACGCAGTCGCCCAGGCGCACCGTCAGCGGGCGACTGCGGGAGCCAACCCCGCAATGGCGCATTCCAGAGCCAAACTGCGGCCAAATCTAGAGGCCAACTGCAGCGCGACTGGCTGCGCAAACAGCACACGCGGGAACGACGCACCCCGTTTCGCTACGGTCGCTTCCCCCTTTCCCCCTTTCCCCGTGCCTGCTCGGCGCCAGCCGAGCCCTTCACAGCTCGCACCAGCGGGCGTCCTACAGCCAGATCAGCTTGCCGTCCGACCTCGTTCGGCACGCTCTCATCCGAGAAGCTCGGCTCACATCGGTGAGCGCATTCGCGCCAGCTTGAGCGACGCCCGAGCGCTCCCGGCAGGAGATCTCCGAGACCCCCTTAGGGGGTTCTCGGAGCCGTGCTCTGACGTGCTCGAGCGCCGTCCGCGACGGGTTGACGGACTGCCGAGCCGCACCTAGAAGCCGCTGCATCCACACCATCGGGCCGCCCTCGGGCGAGCCGATCGACCGGCCAGGAGAACGCCATGACCCAGACCCTCTCGCAGTCCCCCGCCGCGCCACGCCGTGCGAGCACCCGCAGGACCAAGGCTCGCCGGCGAGCCCGCGTCGCCAGACCGCTCGCGGCGCTGCTCGAGCGACCAGCACTGGGGAACTACACCAACCACTACGGCCGGACGCGGGAGCTCGTCGCGCAAGCGGGCGCCCGCGGCAGCCTGCTCGTCGTCGACCGCGACCGGGCGACGCTCGAGGACGCTCGCCTGGTCGCCCACCTGGGCGCGGACGAGCCTACCGAGAACGCCGCGATCGTCTGCGCCGAATATCTGCGCGGCGCGGAAGCGGATCGCTGCCGCTGCCGCACCCTCACCGCCGAGGATGCGCGCACGGCACCGTTCGTCGAGGAGCCCGAGGCAGGCGCCGCAGATGCGCCCACGGCGAGCGAGACCCAACCCATGGACGGGCGCGGCCGTCGCTACTCGCTCGAGCTCGTCGACGCCGAGAAGATGTCGATCCCGGCGCTGCGCTGGTGCAGAACGCCCGAGGCGGGCGCCGGTTGCCTCGAGCAGGTGAGCCTGCGGGACGCGATCGCAGCGCTCGAGAGCTACGAGCCGATGCTCGCGATCACGATCCGAGCGCTGTCGCTTCACTCCGAGAGCAACCAGACCTCGACCACGATTCTGCGGGCCGAGCTCGTGCGCGTCAGGGAGAGCCCGATCGTCCTCAACCGCCTGCTGCGCGATGCCGTCATGCACCGCGTCACTCGGGGCGAGCTGAGCATGAGCGAGATCGCCGTGCGCTGCGGAAGGGTCAAGCGCGATCGCAAGGGCAACGAGAGTGGCGAGACCAGCTGGCTGGCACGTCGCATCGGCGTGCTCGCGGAGGGCGGACACAGCGCACCGACTCCTTGGATCCACAGCGACGTGCTTGCGCTGATCGCACGCAGCGGCCTCGGCATCAGCCCGCGCGAGGTCGAGCTCTGATGCACACGCAGCTGGAGGGACCGATCCTGGTCGTCGAGTCCGACCGTCAGCTGGGCAACGCGATCACCGACCAGCTCGTCGCCGACGGCTTCAGCGTCGAGCTCGCCCGAACAGCTGAACACGCGCGCGTGCTGGCGGTGGCACATACGCCGCGGCTTGCCGTGCTGGGGTCGCTCGACTCGCCTCGCGGTGCCCTGGCGCTGCTGGAGGAGATCCGCCGCTGCGAGTACGTGCACGAGCCCTGGGACCGGGCGCTGCCGGCGATCGTGATGGGCTCGCAGGCGCGCGAGCTCGACCTGCTGCGAGCGTTCGAGGCCGGAGCGGACGACTTTCTCGCTCGGCCCGACTATCTGGAGCTGCGCGCCCGGCTGCGGGCGATCCTGCGGCGCACCGACGGCGGCTCCGCCCTGGAGCGAGTGATCGACGTGGGGCCGCTGAGGATCGACACGACCGCGCGCGTCGTGACGCTCGAGCAGAGCATCGTGCATCTCCGCCGCATGGAGTTCGATCTGCTGGCCCACCTGGCCCGCGAACCGGAGCGAGTGTTCGCCCGCGAGGAGCTGCTGCGCGCGGTCTGGCAGTACCGCTGCGGCGGCTCGACCCGCACGGTGGACAGCCACGCGAGTCGCCTGCGGCGCAAGCTCACCGCACACGGCAGGACCCAGTGGGTCACGAACGTCTGGGGAGTCGGCTACCGACTCACCTGAGCGCCGTGCGCGCCTCGCGCGGCCGACGCAGCTCCATCTCAACAACTTGCGTGCCGGCTTTCGCCTGCATGCGAAGGCGCGTGGCAGCCCGCCCGGGACGCCGTGCACCAGCACCCGATGGCGGACCTCGTGGTCCGCCATCGCTCGTTAACCAACCATGGCCGGCTGGCGCCGGCCTCAGCGGGACGGCCGTCTCGGCCGTCCCAGGAAGGAGTGGCGTCATGCCCTCATCCGAATTCGCCATCGAACACGAAGGCGGTGCGCCGATGGTCGCCGACCAATTCGCGCACTGGCTGTACGGGACCGCGATCCACTGCGTGCTCGGCGTCGTGTTGGGGATGCTCCTCGCGCGAGCGATGCGCGCCCACCACCTGCACTGGAGCTGGTCGGCCGGCGCGCTTGCGCTGTTGCTCGTTTGCGAGCCGAGCCTGCCCGGGCAGGCCTCGACGCTCGCGCTCGCATGTCTGTTGGCCAGCGTGCGCAGCCGTCGCTGGCATCGCGAAGACCTCGACGCGGGCGCCGATCTGGCAGAGCTCGCCAACGCCCGACGCACGCCGCTGGAGCTGCTGCGCCCGCTCGTGCGGGCGTCGTACGGGCGCGCCCAGGAGATGTGGAGCGCCAGGCCGCGGGGAGACCGGCGCGCTCTGGTGCTGGGCGTGGACGAGCACGGCCGGGACGTGTCGATCCCGTTCGGCGGCAGCGATGGCGGCAGCCACGCGCTCGTGGTGGGCGCCACCGGCTCGGGCAAGACCGTCACCCAGACGTCGATCGCCGACCACGCGATCAGCGAGGGCATGTCGGTCGTCGTGATCGACCCGAAGGGCGATCGCGGCATGCGCGAGCAGCTGCGCAACGCGACGATCGACGCGGGACGGTCATTCATCGAGTGGACGCCCGACGGCGAGCGCATCTACAACCCGTTCGCTCGCGGCAGCGCCAGCGAGATCGCCGACAAGGTGCTCGCGGGAGAGCACTTCACCGAGCCTCACTACCTGCGCCAGGCTCAGCGCTACCTCGGCCACGCGGTGCGCGCGTTGCGCAGCGCTGAGATCGAGGTCAGCCTGCGGGCGATCGTCGAGCACCTCGACCCGACTCGTCTGGAGGCGCTCGCGCGCGAGCTCCCTCGAGCCCAGGCCGACCCCACGTTCGCGTATCTCGACTCGCTGTCCGCGCGTCAACGGAGTGACCTCGCCGGCGTGCGCGACAGGCTGGCGATCATCACCGAGTCCGATGTCGGACCGTGGCTGGACCCTGACACTGAGGGAGCCGGTCGCTTCGAGCTGCTCGCCGCCGTGCGGGAGCGTGCCGTCGTGTATTTCAGTCTCCAATCGGATCGTTGGCCACTCCTGGGCCAGATGCTCGGGGCGGCGATCGTCCAGGACCTGCAGACGGTGGTGGCGGCATCCCAGTCCCGGCCGGTGCCGACGTTGGTGGTGATCGACGAGTTCTCGGCGGTGGCCGCGGAGCAGGTCGTCAGGCTCTTCGGTCGCGCCCGTTCGGCCGGCTTCAGCCTGTTGCTGGGAACCCAGGAGCTCTCGGACTTGCGGCCTCCCGGGCGCGAGCGGCTGTTGGAGCAGGTGCTCGGCAACCTCTCGGTCCTGATCGCCCACCGTCAGGTGGTACCGAGCTCCACAGAGCTGATCTCGAGCATCGCCGGCACGAGGGGCGCCTGGCGCGTGTCGCGTCACAGCGATGGCAAGGCGACGCGTACGCGCGGCCGCGAGCAGGTGCTCGACCCGGGCCGCGTACTGAGCCTCGGACGCGGCTGGGCTGCCGTCCTCGTGCTCGAGCACGGGGGAAGCTCGCGGATCGTGCGGATCTTCCCGCCCCAACGCTGACTCACGGCCACAGGCACCTCGAGACCGGACCGCAGGCCGGTCGTCCGTACACATCAAAGAACAGGAGAACGAGAGATGAGCTCTTCACACACATCGCATTCGCCCGAGCTGCTAGAGGTCGTGCGCTGGACAGGACGCCTGGGCGCCGTCACCGCGGAGGCCGTGGCGCACCGCCAGGCGCGCCCGCTCGCCTCCGCGAGGGGTCTGCTGCTGAGCGGCGAGCGGGCGGGGCTGCTGCGCCGCTGCCGCGTGCTCGCAAACGCACCGACGCTCTACTCGGTCACTCGGGCCGGCCTACGCGTTACCGACCTGCGGGGACTGGAGCCCTCGCGCGTGAGCGTCGCCAACGCGCCGCATGCGATCGCCTGCGCGGAAGTTGCCGCGGCCCTCGAGCTGGCATATCCCGACCACGACGTGATGGGAGAGCGCGAGCTCAGACGCGATGAGCGCGACGCGGGCGAAGCGCTGGCGAGCGCGTCGCTCGGGGCGGCGCGCGCCGCTGCGTTGCACCGTCCCGACCTCGTGCTCTGGCCGGCCGGTCCCGGTCTGCGACTGCCGGTCGCAGTGGAGGTCGAGCTGACCGTGAAGGCGCCACGGCGACTGCTAGAGATCTGCCAGGCGTGGGCGCGCTGCCGGTGCGTCGCAGGCACGCTCTACCTCGCCGCGCCCGAGGTGTGGCGGGCCCTCGAACGGGCGATCGACGGCGCGCAGGCACGAGAGCGCGTCGTTGCCGTGGCATTGGATGCGCTCGTCGGCACCGAGGCGCCATCGTCGGCGCCGTCCGCGAGTACCGTCCCAAGCGATACGTAGCTTGGCGGTCGGGGGGTCAACCAACGAGTAATGGAGACCGATCATGGCCTACTTCAGCATCAACCGCGTCGTTCTGGTTGGGCGTCTCACCCGCGACCCCGAGTTGCGCGCACTGCCTTCGGGCTCAAGCGTCTGCAGTCTTCGGATCGCATGCAACTCCAGCCGGCGTGAGGCCGACGGCGAGTACGTCGAGCGACCGAACTTCTTCGACGTGAGCGTATATGGTGCTCCCGGCGAGAGCGTCGGGCACTACATGCGCCGCGGAAGTCGTGTGGCGATCGACGGGCGTCTGGAGTGGCGCGAGTGGGAGACCGCCGAGCATGAGCGCCGCCAGGCAGTGAGCGTGGTCGCAGACACGGTCCAGTTCCTCGACGGTCCGGGCGAGCGGGCCGGAGGACAGCAGCCGGGCGACGGCGAGGACACGTCCGATGGCGGCGCTGAGCGAGAGCTTGTAGGCGTTGGCGCGGAGGAGCACGAGCTCGTCTTCTGAGTCGCTGACGCCCGGATGAGGGCGAGCGGACCAACTCTTGAAGAACGGCGGGGGATGCCCAACACGGCGTCCCCCGCTTTGGGCCCGGGGGCTCTATTCGTCGTTAACGGCCGAAGGCGCGGCGGGGCCGCGCGCAGCGAGCAGGCCGCGAGCTTCGATGCTCGCCTCACCGGCGCGAGGGTCGCCGTGAGCCGCGCCGATGCGCACGTGCGGCGGCAGGCGGGGAACGCCGTAGGCACGCAGAAGCCCCTCGTGTACGTCGCGCTCGGCCACGAACAGGATCTGGTCTCTGGCCGGGTACTCCCAGTCCATCGGGTACTCGCCCGGGTAGGCGCGACACGCGCGCAGGACGAGGTCGGCGCGACGCGCGCACTCGCGCGCACGGGCGCGGTCACGACAGACGAACACGACGAGCGCCAGCACCTGTGCGCGCGGGCCGTAACGCGGTGTGTGCACCGACCAGCCGGTCAGGAAGTGCTCGTAGCGCTGGAGCTTCGCGGCGCCGCGTCCGACCGCCAGACGATCGTCGTGCTCGATCATCACATCAGTGGCGGGGATCTGGCGGTGCTCGGCTGCCGGCACCTCGACGATCGCATCGGGTCTGATCGTCTCGAAGCGATCGACCTCGATGGGCCGGCCGTCTGGGTCCTCGCGCAGGAAGTCGTGCGGCGTGCGTCCGCCGGGCAGACGCAGGTCGCTCGGGGACAGCGCGACGCGACCGTCCGCACCCGAGCGGGTCGGGGGCGAGAGCGCCGCTTCTCCAGGGCCGCGGAGCCTCGGGTGCTCACCGTCCAGCGTCTGCGCGAGCGCCAACGCCCAGCCGGCGACGTGGACCTCGCGCAGCGCCCGGCGCAGGATCGCCCCGTCCGGATCGGTGCCCGGTCCTCGCGCGAGGACCGAGGCGCGAGCGCGCGCCACCACCTCCCCGATGGACGGGTCGCGGAGACCGTGGGCCTCCAACGCCTTCGCGCCGGCCGCGGCGATCGTGTAGCACATCGGAATCCCGCCGCCGTCGCCGCGGTGGAACTGAAGGCGCTCCACCATGCCCGCATCGGAGAGGCGCTTGAGTCGCCGCTGCGTGGTGCTTGCCGCGCGCCCCGCATTGAAGCGGCGGTGCAGCTGGCTGGTGAGCACGTGCCCCAGCTCGGCGATCAACGCGAGCATCTCCAGATCCAGCCGGTCGGGCTCGAGCGCCTGGCCGAGCTCCCCGCGTCGGACCGGCCTGACACTGTGAGCGCCGTCGAGCTCCACAAGCTCGCGGTAGCTCGCTGCGGGCGTGGACGGCAACGTCTTGGCCGGTGTCACGTCACGGTCCTGGGGAAGCGCAGCGCCGGCCGCGGGCGGCCCGCCGTTCGCATGTGGATCGGAGGTCTGGGGGTCGCTCTCGACGCGGCGGGCGCGGTCCCAGTGGGGCTGGCGCAGATCGCTGCGGTGGCGGGCGCCGCGCTCGCGTTGACGAGCGGCGTGCAGCGCCAGCCGCTCGCGGTCGAGGACCAGCGGGATCGTCTCAGCCACGAACGGCGACTGCCGGCCCTCGGGTGTCACCCAGCTGGCGATCGCATGATGCTTGGGAAGGTGCAGCCGCACGTCGGGGTGCCCGAGAGTCGACAGCCGCTCGATCCCCGGTCTGATCGTGTCGGAGAACTCGGCCATCGTCAGCGCAGCCGCCGCGCGTGCGTCGCTGGCGGAGGCGGTGGCGAAATAGACGCGATGCGCGAACAACGCATCGAGCTGCTCGCGGACCTCTCGCTCGGTCCACTGGGCGTCGGCCTGCCAGCACGCGACGGTCTCGAGGCCCGCGGAGCGCTTCAGCGCCATCGTTTCGGCGAAGCCGCGGTTAATCACCAACGGCGCCTCGTCCACCTTCAGCGCCACAGCCACCCGCTGCTCTGCCGGCACGAGATCCTGCTGGCGGGCGAGCGCCGCGTCGAGCATTCCGACGAGCAGCTGCATGAGCACGGAGGTGTTGCCTGCCCCCATCGCCCCAAGGGCACCCTTGACGACGAGCACCTCCCGCTCGGCGATCACACGGTCGAAGTCGACCATCAACGAGTCGTTGAGGAGTACCCGCTTGATGGAGGCGGAGTTGAGCAGCCGCGCGAGCTTGTTAACCGGCGCGTCCAGCTTTGCCGTGGTCGTGCTGCGCGCGTCCGTCAGCTGAGCGGTCAGCTCCGCCGTGAAGAACTCCGAGATCTCCTTGAACTCAGGCAGCGCCCTTACGCGCGCCCCGACGCTGCTCCGGTAGGCGTATCCCTCCTCGCCGACGGAAAGCAGCCGCGCGGCATCCCAGAGCGTGCTCGTGCGGTCGTAGGCAAGGACCGCGATGATCGCGTTGCGCAGGTAGCGGTCAGAGGAGGCACGAATGTCTGCGTCTGTGAAGAGATTCTTCAAGGCTGCCACGACGTAGTCGGCGATCACGTCTGCCGGCGCGTCCACCGCCAGCGGGTTGAATCCACATGTGGGATGGGAGAGATCCAGCAGCGTGCATGTGCGCTCCGGTGCCACCAGGCTGACGGCAGCCTCGGCAGCATCGCCCTTGGGGTCGAGCACGATCACCGCACAACGCTCGCGGCGCAGGTCCTCGGCGACGCTGGCCACGAGATAGCTCGACTTGCCCTGCTCGACGGTTCCCGGCACAGCGGTGTTCTGCTTGCGCATCTCCGGGTGGATCGAGACCGCCCCGAGCGCGTCTCGCAAGGTGCCCCCGCGATCGCGTGGGCGAAAGATCATCGGTGAGGCTGGGGCGAGCGGCAGTCCCGTACGCCGGAAGGGAACCGTGAGGTAGTCGACGGACGGCAGTTGCCACATGAGCGCGAGCTCAGCCGAGGCGAACACGCCCTTGCGAAACGAGGGCAGCGGGTTGCCCTCCCCCCTGCCGACGCGACGCGCGTAGAGGCCGAGCAGGCCGTGGCGGATCGCCGTACCGCGCTCCACGAGTCGGTTCTCGCCGCCGCCCGCGCGCAGCTCGGAGGCGATCCGCTCGCACGCTGTGCGCGTCGGCGCGATCACGCGCAGATCGACGAAGAACAGTGGCTTGTGCTGCACCTCCAGGCCTCCTCGTAGCTCCGCGTCCTCGACCAGCGAGCGGTCGCGCACGAACAGGTGCTCCCTGCGCTCACGCGAGAGACGCGCCTCGTGGTGCTTGTAGCGCCGCTTGGCGAATGCCTCGAACAGCGCCGGCGTCGGTGTTGCCGCGATCTGAACGAACGCCGGCTCGCCACAAGCTCCCATCACCGTGAGCAGTCTGTTCACCGTCGGCTCCAGCTCGTCCTGGAAGCGCTCCGGCGTCGCAACACGCTTGATGAAGTCCGCGTGCTTCTTCACGCGAAGAACGACCGGCGGGCAGCCGAGGGCCGTCTCGGTCGGCTGCAGCCGGCTGTTCGGATACGCGGCCTGCAGCGCCGCCTCGACCATCCGCGCCTGCTCCTCGGGGCAACTGACAGCCAGCCATCCGGCGTTCCCCGATGCGCCTCTGCTGTGGACCTCGAACGCCAGGGATGGCTGGCCCAGAAGCAGCCGACGCCACCAGCGTCGCAGCAGTCGTTTGTGCAGCACGCCGAACATGCTGACCAGCTCCTGGGCGCTGGCATGATCGGTGCGGTAGGCGTTTACCTGCAAGCGCACGTAATGGCGACCTGCGCGCGCACGCACTCGTAGGAGCGCAACGCCTAGGAGGAACGCCGCCCCGAGTGCAAGCGTCGGTTTGACCGGGGCCCACGACCACGCGGTGGCGGCGCAGCTCGAGAGCGTGCCGAGGAAAGCACCCGCGAGCGCGTGCGGGACGTCCACGGCCCGCTCCCCCCGCAGGAGCCTGCCCGGCCCTCCGTCCAGGAACCAGCCGACCAGCGCGAAGCCCGCGACGAGCGCGAGCAGACCCAGCAGCCGCCACAGCAGGAAGCGAAGCACCTGCCTCTCCCTCCGACCGAAGACGGCGCGCAGGACGACCTGGGGCGGGTGGGCCTCAGATCAAGCGCCGCGCCCGCCGGGCTCCCCGACCCGGCTCGCGCGGACCAGCCCCAGGCCGGGGCTGGCTATCTACGTTCAGCGTGGTCGCGTCGCTCGCTCCACCTGCGCCCCGCGCGGCGTCAGGTGCCAGGCGTTGGCGGCTCCCTTTTCCTGCCCCTCGCCATGGTTCTCCACCAACTTCAGCCGGGCGAGGCGGTTCAGGAGCTTGGAGATCTGTCCCTGGTCGACGATGCCCGAGCCTTCCGCGATCTCACGGTTGCTGGCCCCCGGATGCTCGGCGATCACCATCAGCACGCGTACGGTTCGGTAGGTGAGACGCATGTTGAGGCCTTCGAGCGGATCCTTGTGGCGCCCGAGCGGGCGCGAGCCGCTCGTCTTCGGGACCTCCATCGGTGGCTTTGCCAATTCGCGCCCGGCTGCCCTTGCTCCGAGGTACGGGAGCACGATCATGCTCATCAGTGAGCCGAGCAGGTCGGTGAGGCGCTCCTCACCGTGCTCGAGCACGCGCGTGTGCAGGACCGCGAAGATCGCGCCCACAACGCCTTCCGCAGTCACCTCCGGTGGTTCGCGCATGGCGTTGGTGGCACCACGCCCGCGATCGATGACCTCGGCAAGTTCGTCCAGCACCTTCGCCCGGCGTTCAAGGACGCGCTCGCCCGCCCCCAGCGCCTCAACGATGCAGAGCTTGGCGAGACCGGGCTCTTCGTCCATGAACAACAGCAACTTCGCCAGAGCCGCCCGCACGCCGTCGCGCCAGCTGGGCTCCTGCTCGTATGCCTCCTGCGCGATCACTCGCGCCTGGCTGAGCGCCTGCTCGAAGGCCGCAAGGAAGCAGTCCTCCCGATCGGCGAAAACGTCGTAGAACGTCTTGCGCGACACGCGGGCACGGCTGATGACCTGCGCGACCGTCATCCGCGCGTAGCCGACCTCCTCGACCGCCTCGACGGCTGCCGCGAGCATGCGGCTGCGCTGTATCTGTGTCACCTGTCCGCGAGGCAACCCCCCCGGTCCGGGGCGCAATCGCGGTGTTGCTGTACGTGTCTTGTACATAAGAGTCATGTCTTCCCGCCTAGTCGTCTGTTTCGCCAGTGATAGTGAACAGTCCGGTCCGCTCGAGCCAAGGCGCTCTACTGGACTTCGCGTCTGAGCAGGCACTAGCGTGCCCGCGTACATACAGGAGATTCACGGGTCTAGACCCTTAAGTCGAGACGCGTCTCTGACTTTTTTCCCGCTGGTTCGAATAACTTTGGGGGTGTCAATTCGGGGGTTGACCCTGAGAGGTCATAATAGATTCTCCCAGGAACTGTGGACCGGAGTCCACTATCCAGAAGTGCTCCGACCTCGGGGAATATACTGAACTACCAGGACGCTATGGGGACAGGCGTGTACATGCCCCGCGGAGAGCGACTCGCCCCAGCGCCCTCCCGGGGATGAATGCTTTCCAATTATCGGTGGGTGACCGCGCGGAGTCTTTGCCCATCGGCAGCCGCGAGCTGCTCGAAGGCGCGAGCCGCTGACGGTCAGGGCCGGCCCGTCCGCTACTACGTGAACGAGCGAGTACCGCTACCGGGATTCGAACCCGGGTTTCCGCCATGAGAGGGCGGCGTCCTAGTCCCCTGGACGATAGCGGCGCAAAACGGCTGTCCGCAGGCTACCAAAGCCTTGGCGGCGCGTCAGCTGCGCAACAGGCCGCCGATCGCCAACCTGTTGGCTCGCGTACGACCAATGCGGATGAGAGGACTCGAACCTCCACCGGGTTGCCCCGACACGGACCTGAACCGTGCGCGTCTACCAATTCCGCCACATCCGCCCGACGCCGCGAAGATATCGTAGTTGCGAACGCGAGCGGCGTCGGTCCCGCGCCGCTACTCGCCCGCCAGCTCCCTGCGCGCCAGGCCGGCGATGTCGGCCGCGGTGTTGGCGTGCCCGCCGATGCCCCAGCCCCCTTCCGGTGACTCGGTGATCAGCACCCACGTGCGCTCGGCGAGCGTCGGATCGCCGGCGGCGGCGGCCACGATCTCGGTCAGCTCCCTGACGACGCCGAGTTGCTTGTCGCGATCGAGCACGCCCACCGGGGTCAGGACCTGCACGCGGACGTAGTCGCTCTCCCCCGCGGCGTTTGAGATCGAGTCCGCCGGCAGCTCGTGCACGAAGCCGGCCGTGTTGTTGGCGAAAAGCGCCAGCGGCGGCACCTGCTCCCAGCGCATGACCGCGTTTGCGAGGTCCTGCGCCAGCACGTGCCTCTCGGCGAACGTCCCTGCAGCTGCATACACATCGATCATCGGCATCGGCGATCTCCGTTTCCATTGTGGAGCGATTGCTCCAGAGCCTATCAGAGCACTCGCTCCACTATCATCCTCGGATGTCTCGCCCCGATCGCCACCGAGCCGAGCTCGTCGCTGCCACCGGGCGCCTGCTACGCCGCCAGGGGTACTCCGGGACGAGCGTGAGCGACTTCCTCCAGGCCGCCGGCGCGGCCAACGGGTCGCTCTATCACCACTTCCCCCACGGCAAGGAGGAACTGGCGCAGGCAGCGATCGAGGCAGCTGCGGAGCAGGTCGAGGACGCACTGGCGCGCACGCTTGACGCCGACGACGACGTCGTCGCCGCGACGCAACGCTGGCTCGACGCCTTGATTGGCGCGCTCGAGGCGGATCCGCGTGACGGATGCCCGGTCGCACCGACGGCGATCGACGCCGCGGGCGTGAGCGAGCCTCTGCGACTTTCCGCTGCCGGCGCGTTCGCGCGGTGGGAGGCCGTATTCGAGCTGGCGCTGGCACGGACCCGCGACCGGCAAACGGCGGCAGCGCAAGCGCGCCTGCTGCTCAGCGCGATCGAGGGCGCGCTGCTGCTCGACCGGACCGCGCACGACACCGCCCACCTTCGTGCCCTGCGCGAGGCATTGCCGGCCCTACTCGCGAACCGGGACGCTCTTTAGCATGCACTTAGCGGCTCCTCCAATCGAAGTTTCCACGACGGCCAAGTGGCGCAATCGGCTGCGCTCGCTGGCTGGCAGGGCGCGCCCGAGGCACGCGCTGCTGGGCGCGATCCTCGTGCTGTCCGCCGTGTTGAACACGAACAAGCTCGCCCAGAACGAATACGGCAACACGTTCTACTCGGCGGCTGTCAAGTCGATGCTGCACTCGCTGCACAACTTCCTGTTCGTCTCCTTCGACCCGGGCGGACTGGTCACGATCGACAAGCCGCCGCTCGCGGTCTGGGTTCAACTCGCCAGCGCCAAGGTGTTCGGCTTCTCCCCGCTCAGCCTGCTGCTGCCCGAGGCGATCCTCTCGACGATCGGAGTGGCGGTGCTCTATCGGGTGATCGCTCCGCGCCTGGGTTCGCCCGCCGCACTGTGGAGCGCGCTCGCGCTCGCGGTGTTCCCGTCGTTCGTGGCCGTGTCGCGGGACAACGGGGTCGACCCCCTGCTGATACTGCTGCTGATTCTCGCCTGCGGCGCGGCGCTTTCGGCGATCGAGACCGGTCGCTGGCGCTCGCTGCTGTGCTGCGCGGTGATCGTGGGGCTGGCCTTCAACACCAAGACACTCGCGGCCTACCTGGTCCTCCCGGGCATCGCGCTCGGATATCTCCTCTGTGCCCCTGGGCCTGTCGCGCAGCGCCTCACCAGGCTGCTCGCAGCCGGCGTGGTGATGCTGATCGTGTCTTTCGCGTGGATCGCCGTCGTTGAACTCACACCCGCCTCCCAGCGCCCGTACGTGGGCAGCTCGACGAACAACACCGAGCTCGGCCTGACCTTCGACTACAACGGCTTCGGCAGGGTCGAAGGAGAGGTGGGCGGGCCGGGGCAGGTGCCCATGGCTGAAGGAGCGGCGCCGCGGATGCAGCCCGGGCTGCCCCTGAGACGCCACGCTTCCGCCGTCCGCGCGGTATCGGGCTCAAAGCGCGCACCTGTGCTGCATACGATCGCTGCCAACACGAAGGACGCGCTGAAGCCGCTCCCGGTCACGCCGCCGCCCACATCCAAGTATCTGCCCAACGGCAGGCTCGCAACCCCACTGTTCTTCGCGAGGTCGCCCGGTCTGCTGCGCCTGTTCAGATCGGCGCTCAACGACCAGGCAGCGTGGCTGCTCCCGTTCGCTCTGCTTGGGCTGATCGCGCTGGGCATCACGGCCTTCGCAGGCGAGCGGGCACGGCGCAATCCGAGACTCGCGACACTTATCGTGTTCGGCGGCTGGATGCTCGTGGAGGCGGCGATCCTGAGCTTCTCCAAAGGCATCGTCCACCCTTACTACGTATCCGCTATGGGGCCCGGCGCCGCAGTGATGGTCGGAGGCGGGGCGACGGCGTTCGCGTGGCTCGTGCGCCACCGGCACCGCGGCATGCTGTTGCTGCCCTGCGCCGTCGTGGCGAGCGTCGCCGTGCAGATCGTGATCCTCTCCGAACAGCACTACATGGGCTGGTTCGTCCCGGTCCTGATCGTCGGAGCGATTGCAGGAGTCGCGATGACAGTCCGCCGCCAGCTGGTTGCCGCGGGAATCGCCCTCACGCTTGGCGTGCTGCTTGTCGCTCCGACGGTCTTTGCCGCGGCGAGTTGGCTCGGCCCCGTCGAAGGCACATTTCCGGCCGCGGGCCCACGCGAAGCGAATGCCACAGGGCCGCTCGGCATCAGCCACGCGGAACTGAGCGTCGATCGCGCCCTGATGAGCTATGTGGAGAGCCACCGGCCGGCCAGCCGCTGGGCGGTGCTCACCGATGCTTCACCCACCGCGGCGCCGCTGATCCTGCTGGGGATGCGGGCCGGAGCACTCGGCGGCTATAGCGGCGGCGACCCGGTACTCGACGGGCCCCAGCTCGCGCGTCTGGTCAAGCGCGGCGAAGCGCGCTACGTGGTGCTCGGCGGCGCCTACGCCTCGCGCGGGGGGAACCTCGCGACGAAGGCCGTGTTGCGCTCGTGCAGGCTTGTGCCCCACCAAAGCTGGCACGGACCCCCACCGGCGACGGTCTTTACGTTTGCGCTGTTCGACTGCGCCGGACGCGGAGCCCAACTCTCGCGGGACGCCACCTACCGCTCATAGGCGACAGGCGAGCGACGGTCGCCGGCTCTGCCTGCCGGCGACCGCAGCGCGCTTCTTGAAGCTCGCTCTGCTCAGCTTTGCGGGTGGCGACGCTGGCGACGCTGCATCGCCAGGATCGAGAATCCTGCTGCGATCAGCACCACACCGAAGCCGATGTCCCAGCTCAGGTCAAAGCCCGTGAACGGCAAGGTGGTCGCCTTTTCGGTCGTGGGGCTCGCGCTGGTGGTTTTTTCAGGTTCGGCTTCGGCGACCGGCGCTTTGGCCGGTTCTTCGGATTCTTTGGCCGGAAGCGTCCCAGTTTTCGGCGTCGTTTTCGTGCTCGTCGTCGGGGTCTTCTGGGTGTAGCCAGACTTTTCTCCAGCTGCCGCCGCGGCGGGCAGCACCAAGGCCAGCGCCAGAAGCAGCACTACCGGGAGCGCAGAAAGCCTGCGCGCGACGCTCGTGGATCTCCTACTCGACGGGGCTGCGCCTGCTGTCCTTGGCCTGCTCGAGGCCATGACGTCGGTCCGAGTCATGCCAACCTCCCATTGTCGGTGTGTTGAACACTGCAGCCCTGCTCCAGGGCCTCTTTCCGTGCTTGTGCTTTCCGTTCTCTGTGGCAAGGCATCGTCTCTGGTTCGCCATTTTTGGGCAGTCGCCTGCCCTCGATCCGAGAAGGTGTATCAGCTATCGCGGTCGCGATAAAAGCCGGCGAACGCTCACTGCGGGCAGCTGGAGTCTCAAATCCCCCTCTGAGAGGCATTCAGGCGACCAGTACGCGGCCGTCGAGCGTCCCCTCGGAGAGCCTGCTGCGCAGCACCTTCTTGTCAAACTTGCCGACGCTCGTCTTCGGGATCTCGGTGACGAAGGCGAACTCGTCAGGCAGCCACCACTTGGCGACCCTTCCCTGCAGGTGCTCGACGAGATCCTGCGCGCTGGCGGCGCCAGGATCGCGCAGCACCACGCAGCACAGCGGCCGCTCGGCCCAGCGCTCGTCGGGCTTGGCTATCACCGCCGCCTCGACCACGGCGGGGTGAGCCATGAGCTCGTTCTCGAGCTCGACCGAGGAGATCCACTCGCCGCCGGACTTGATCACATCCTTGGAGCGATCGGTGATCTGCACGTTGCCGCGCTCATCGACGGACGCGATGTCGCCGGTTCGCAGCCAGCCGGTCGCGAACTTCTCGTCTTCGGAGCTGTCGGCGAAGTAGCGGGAGGCGATCCACGGACCCCGGACTTCGATCTCGCCCGTGGAGGACCCGTCCCACGGCACCTCACCGCCATCGTCGTCTGCCAGGCGCAGCTCGACCCACGGCAGCGGGCGTCCCTGCATCGCACGCTCATCCCAGTAGACGTCGTCGTGCGCACGCTCGCGCGGGCGCGAGTAGGTGGCCACGGGGCTCGTCTCGGTCATGCCCCAGGCCTGGAAGATGCGCACGTCGTGGCGCTCCTCGAAGTCCTTCATCAGTTGCCGCGGCACAGCCGAGCCGCCGCAGGCAGCGTTCGAGAGCGACGAGAGGTCGATCTCGGGATGCTCGTCGGCGTAGCTGAGCAGACCTTGGAAGATCGTCGGCACGCAGCCCATCAACGTCGGGCGCTCCGCGGCGATCAGATGCGCCAGGGGCTCGGGCTGCAGGTGACGATCGGGCAGGATCAGGTCGGCGCCGGCGAGGGCGGCGCCGTATGGGAGCCCCCACGCGTTCACGTGGAACATCGGCACAACAGCGAGGATTCGGTCAGAGCGCGAGATCGCCGTGCCGTCGGTGGCCAAGGTCACGGTGGAGTGCAGGCTGATGGAGCGGTGCGAGTAAAGAACGCCCTTCGGATTTCCGGTCGTGCCGCTCGTGTAGCAAAGAGCCGCCGCCTGGCGCTCGTCGAGCTCGGGGTAGTCGAACGGGCCGTCGCCCGCCTGATCGAGCAGGTCCTCGTAGTACAAAGCGTTCGGCAGCCCACCGAGCTCACCGTCGGTGGGTGGGTGGGCGGGTGGGCTGGTGGGCTGGCTTCCCATCACCACGTAGTGCTCGACCGTCTCGAAGCTCGGAGCGAGCTTTTCGAGCATCGGTACGAGCGAGTCATCCACGAAGATGACCCTGTCCTCGGCGTGGTTGACGATGTATGTGATCTGCTCCTCGAACAGGCGGATGTTCAGTGTGTGCAGCACGGCTCCCGTGCACGGGACGGCGAAGTACAGCTCGAAGTGGCGCTGGTTGTTCCATGCGAACGTGGCGACGCGCTCGCCCTGGTTGACGCCGAGCCCTTGCAGCACGCGCGCGAGGCGATCGATGCGCGCGGAGACTTCCGCGTGCGTGACGCTGTTCACGCTCGCGCCGTCGTCGGCCAGCGTGACCACCTCCGAGCCGTGGTTCCCGTTGCCCAATCTCCGCCTGATGTGGTTGAGCGTCAGCGGAAAGTCGTTCTGCATCAAACCTTCGAGCACCGGCGTCATCCCCTCCTGATCTCCTCCCGCGGAGCAAGCTCCAGAAGCTCATCGTAGATGCCCCGCGTACGTGCGGCGATGTCATCCCAATCGAAGCGCAGGACGTGCTCGGACGCCTGCGTGACGAGACGGTCGCGCAAAGCCCCGTCCACGAGCAGTCGTTCGATCATCACCCCCAGGTGCTCGGCGTCACCGCCATCGAAGCGCAGCCCGACGCGCTCGCCCCCCGGCACGACCTCGCGCAGGCCACCTGTGTCGGCGACGATGCACGGGCAGCCAGACGCCATCGCCTCCAGCGCCACCAGCCCGAAGGGCTCATAGATCGAAGGCACCACGCACAGATCCGCGATCCGGTAAAGCGAGTGCAGTACGTCGTCACCGATCCAGCCCAGGAACGTTCCGTGCTCTCCCAGCCCCAACAGCTCGGCCTGCGCCTTGAGCTCGGCCTCGTGGGTGCCGCTCCCAGCGACCAGGAAGCGGACATCGCCAACGCGCTCGATCACACTCGGGAGCGCCTCGAGCGCGAGCTGGAAGCCCTTCTCGTAGACCAGTCGTCCCACCAGGAGCACTAGCCGCTCGTGCGGCCGTGCGAACTCGCTGCGCAGCGCCTGCAGGTCACCTGTGGGGCGCAGTTCGCTGGGATCGACTCCGTTGGGGATCACGGCAACCCGCCGCTCGTCGATGTCGAAGATGTCCGCCACGTGTCCTCGCATGTAGTACGAGCAGACGATCACCTTGTCCGCGCGGCGCGCCATCCATCGCTCGACCGAGTGGATGTGCGACTGCGGTGGCTTGTCCACCCACCCCTGATGGCGGCCGTGCTCGGTTGCGTGGATCGTGGTCACGTACGGCACGTCCAGCTTGTCTGCGAGCGCCGCCGAGGCTCGTCCCACCAGCCAGTCGTGGCCGTGGACGAGGTCGTAGGAGTGCTCGCTCGCGAGCGCCGCGCCGGCGGCGAGCATGTCCTCGTTCATCTGCTCCACCCACGCGACGAAGCGGTCGAGGTCTCGCGGCCAGCTGGGCTCGCGTACGCGGTGCACCGTCACGCCGGCGCTGTGCTGGACGCTCGTGCGCTGCAGATCTGACTCGGAGCCGACGCCACGCGTGAGCACGTCTACGCAGATCCCCTGGCGGACCAGCGCCTCTGCGAGCTTGCGTACGTGGCGCGCCAGGCCACCCTCGATCACAGGTGGGTACTCCCACGAGAGGATGAGCACGCGGTCGCTCACGCGGGCATCAGATGGCGATCAGCCCGAGAGCGTCCAGGCGTCTCGCAGCTTCCGAGGCCCATACCTCAGACCCCTCGCTGTGGATGACGCCAGCGTCAGTCAGGCTCTGCAGCGGCCCGACGAGCGTCTCCTCCGCGTGCCCGAGAGCCGCCGCGAGCTGCGCGCGCGAGAGCCTCGCGACACCCTGCTCGTTCAGTAGCTGCAGGATGATCGCCCGTTCGAGCCTTCTGTGTTCGATGGCTGGCGGTCGCTCGTGCATTGGTGCATTGTGTCTGGTCCGGGCGCCGGTAGGCTGGACGGTAGGCGCCGGCGTCGCCTGCGTGCCCCACCACAACGCCGGCGAAAGCCCGATCGTGGATCATAAGCAGGTGGCTGATCATGCGCCGCTGTTCTTCTTCGGGGCGATGTCGCCCTACTCGTGGTTCGCCGCCGAGCGGGTCGACGGGCTCCTCGCGGATGCGCAGTGGCGCGGGGTTCTCGCAGGCGCGGTATTCAAGGCGGCCGGTCGCATTTCCTGGGGGCTCACCGAGCAACGCGCGGCGGGCATCGCCGACTGCGAGCAGCGCGCCGAGGCCCTTGGCCTGGGACCGATCCGCTGGCCGGAGCCGTGGCCGACGAGCGATCTGCTCGTCGCTCGCGCGATGGCCTACGCCGGGTCGCGGGCACTGCTCGAGCCGTTCGCGCTCGAGGCGATGCGCCTGTGCTTCCTGGAGGGGCGCGATCTCGGAGAGCTCGAGAACGTGCTCGAGGCGGCTGGGCGAGTGGGCATCGCCGCGCAGGAGCTCGAGGCGGCGATCGCCGAGCAGACGGTCAAGGACTCGCTGCGCGCCGTCACCGAGGACGCGATCGCGCGCGGGGTGTTCGGCGTGCCGACCATCGTTCTCGGCACGGAGCTGTTCTGGGGGGACGACCGTCTCGAGGACGCCGCGGCAGCCCATCTGCGCTCGTGACCGTCAGAGCCGATGCGTCAGTCCGGGAGCGGCTGCGAAGGCTGGAAGAGGTCCATCTCCATCTGGCGCGGTGAAGGTCGCAGCGGCTCGCTCGTCTGGTTCGGACGACCGCGCTTGCTCCAATGCCCGACGACCTCACGACTGCGACACGTGTAGTAGTTGATGCGACGGTCGGTGGGCTGGATCGCGAGGCCTCCGGGGGAGCTTCCGGTCACCACCGCGTGGAATCGCCGGCCCTTGCGGTCGACCTCGACGATGTCTCCGGTGTGGATGCCCTCCAGGCGCATTCCCTGCAACTGTAGGCTTGCTCACGGTGCGCTGGCTCGTGGACGGGATGAATGTGATCGGGACGCGACCGGACGCGTGGTGGAGGGATCGTCACGCCGCGATGGTGAAGCTCGTGGACATGCTCGAGCGCTGGGCCGCCTCGAGTGGCGCCGACATCACTGTCGTCTTCGAGCAACCGCCCTCGCCGCCGATCCGCTCGACGGTGATCGTCGTGGCTCACGCCCCGCGACCGCGACGGGACTCAGCGGACGATGAGATCGTCCGCCTGCTGCTCGCCGACCCCGAGCCGCGCGCGATCCGGGTGGTCACGTCGGACCTGTGGCTGTCGGACAGGGTCCACGCGGCGGGCGCGACTGTCGAGCCGGCGGCCGCTTTCCGTTCGCTGATCGAAGAGGCGTAGTGGTTCCCAAAACCCGCTATGCACGCAGCGACGGGGCGAGCATCGCGTATCAGGTGGCCGGCGAGGGTCCGCTGGACGTGCTCTTCCTGACGGGCTGGCTGACCCAGTTGGAGCAGTTGTGGGAGGCGCCCGCCAACCGACGGTTCCTGGAACGTCTGGCGACGTTCGGCCGCCTGATCCTGTTCGACAGCCGCGGCACGGGTCTGTCCGAGCGGGTGCTCGAGACCTACACGCTCGAGCAGGAGGCGCGCGATGCACTCGCGGTGCTCGACGCCGCCGGAAGCGAACGCGCGGCACTGTTCACCTACGCGCAGGGCGGCCTCGTGGGAGCGATGCTCGCTGCCGAGCACGCGGAGCGGATCGGCGCACTGATGATGTACGCGTCGATCGCCCGCACCTCGTGGGCTCCCGATTACCACTGGGCGATGAAGAGCGAGGAGCGCGAGGTGCTGAGCGAGCGCAACATCGCCAATTGGGGTGAGGCCAACAGCGACGCCATGGCGATGTGGGCGCCCTCGATGGCCGGTGACCCGGCGCTGAGCGCCTGGTTCGCGCGCATGCAGCGCCTCGCCGCCAGCCCGGGCGAGGCGCGGGTCATCATCAATGCGCTCGTCGACATGGATGTCCGTCATCTGTTGCCGAGGATCCGCGTGCCGACGCTGATCATGCATCGGCCGAAGGAGCACGTGTGGGACGTACGCCACTCGCGTTACCTCGCCGAGCACATCCAGGGCTCGCGCTACGTCGAGCTCGACGGGATCGACTCGTTCCCGTTCATCGGCGACAGCGACGCGATCGTCGATGAGATCGAGGAGTTCCTCACCGGCGTCCGCAGCGGCAGCGAGACGGTGCGCGCTCTGCTGACAGTGATGTTCACCGACATCGTCGACGCGACCGCGCACGCGGCCCGGGTCGGCGACGGGCGCTGGCGCGACCTGCTGGCCCAGCACGACCGCGACGTGCGCGATGAGCTCGCGCGCTTTGGCGGGCGCGAGGTCAAGACCGTCGGCGACGGCTTCCTGGCCACGTTCGCCGGGCCACCCTCGCGCGCCCTGCGCAGCGCGCTTGCGATCACCGCGGCGGCCCGCAACCTGGGGGTGGAGGTGCGAATCGGTATGCACACGGGCGAGTGCGAGCTGATCGGGCAGGACGTGGGCGGCATGGCGGTCCACATCGCCTCTCGCGTGGGGGCACTCGCCAGCGCTGGCGAGGTACTCGTCTCGGGCACAGTGTTCGGGACGGTCGTCGGTGGCCCGTTCGCGTTCCAGGACCGCGGTTTTCACGAGCTCAAGGGCGTGCCCGGACGTTGGCCGCTGTTCGCGCTCGGCGCCTGAGACAACCGCGGAGCGCAGGTTCCTCGAAGCGATTCGCCGTGGCTTCTAATCTGGTTGTATGAGCAACCAGGTCTCCATGAGCGTTCCGCGCCCGCTCTCGAGGACCCTCGTGCTGCTGATGGCGGTCGCGTGCGGCGCGGCCGTGGCGAACATCTACTACGCACAGCCGCTGCTGAGCACGATCGCGCACGACTTCTCCGTCTCAGACGGCACCGCCGGGCTGATGGTGACGGCATCCCAGGTCGGCTACGCGGCGGGGCTCGTGCTGCTCGTGCCTCTGGGCGACCTGCTCGAGCGCCGGCGATTGATCACGCGAATCATGCTGGTTACCGCGCTCGCCCTGGCGGCCACAGCCGCGAGCCCCAGCTTCATCCTGCTCGCGGCCGCACTGCTCGTGGTCGGCCTGACCTCGGTGGTCGCCCAGATCCTGGTTCCGATGGCGAGCATGCTCGCCGCTGAGAACGAGCGCGGGCGGGTGGTGGGCCACGTGATGAGCGGGCTGCTGGTGGGCATCCTCGTGGCCCGGACGGCCAGCGGGCTGATCGCGCAGGCCGGGGGCTGGCGTCTGGTGTTCGCGGTCTCAGCGGGGCTGATGCTCGTGCTCTGCGCGGTCCTGCGTGCCGCGCTGCCCGAAGTCAAGCCCACCACGACCCTCTCCTATCCGGCTCTTCTGCGATCCGTTGGTCGTCTCGTGGCCGACCAGCCCACGCTCCGGGTGAGGATGCTCTACGGCGTTCTCGGGATGGGCCAGTTCAGCGTCCTGTGGACGACGATCGCGTTCCTGCTCGCCGGGTCGCCCTACCACTATGGCGACGCGACGATCGGCCTGTTCGGGTTGGTCGGACTGGCAGGAGCGCTCGCCGCCCAGGCTGCCGGTCGCCTCGCCGATCGCGGGCGCCACCACCGCTCCACGGGCTCGTTCTTCCTGATCATGGCCGTCTCGTGGTTGCTGATCGGCATGGGCAGCAGCTCGTTGGGGGCCCTGATCGTGGGGATCGCGATCCTCGATCTCGGCATCCAGGGCGCACAGATCACCAACCAGAGCGTGATCTACCGGCTGGTGCCCGAGGCGAGGAGTCGACTCACGACCGCGTACATGACGGCCGTGTTCGCTTCCGCGGCAGTCTCCTCGGCGCTCGCGTCCACGCTCTATGACGCGGACGGATGGAGCGCTGTCACGGCGCTCGGCGGGGCGCTCGCCGGTCTGGGCGTGGTCGTGTGGCTCTGGGAGCAGGCGATGTTGCGACGCCGCCGCGGAAGTGTCGAGGGGGCGGCGGGCGCCGCCTCCCGGACCTGACCTGCCGGCGGTCATTCCCTCCCGGCACGCCACTACGCTGGGCAGCGTGTCGCCGGAAGACCTCGCCAACCTCGCGCATCTGCGCCGCGCCCGCGACCTCATGGACCGCGAGTATGCGCGCCCGCTCGATGTCGCCGCGCTCGCGCGGGCTGCGCTGATGTCGAGCGCGCACTTCTCGCGGCAGTTCCGCGCGACGTACGGCGAGACCCCATATGCGTACCTGATGACGCGTCGAATCGAGCGAGCGAAGGCGCTGCTGCGTGGCCGCGAGATGTCGGTCACGGAGGTCTGCGTGGCCGTCGGGTGCTCGTCGCTCGGCTCGTTCAGCGCGCGCTTCACCGAGCTGGTTGGTGCGACGCCAACGGCCTACCGGGCTCGTGACCACAGCGCGCTCGCGAGCGTGCCTGGATGTGTCGCCAGGGATCTCACCCGCCCCAGCCGCACGCCGAGCAGGATCGGAGAAGCGAAGGCGGCGCTGGCGCACTAGCGTTGCCGGCATGAACCTCACTCTTTCCACATGCTTCGTCCTGGTCCACGACCCCGACGTCGCGCTCACGTTCTACCGGGACACGCTCGGGCTCGAGCTGCGCAACGACGTCGCCCGCGGAGACTTCCGTTGGATCACGGTCGGCGCCGCCTCACAGCCCGACGTGTCGATCGTCCTCACCAATTACCTGAACGGCAGCCCCGCCGACAGCGACGCGCTCGCCGCGCTCCTCGCCAAGGGCGCACTGAACGGCGTCCACTTCCACACCGATGACCTCGACGGGACCTTCGAGAAGCTCAAGGCCTCGAGTGCAGAGATCGTGCAGGAGCCGACCGACCAGCCCTGGGGAACGCGGGACATGGCTGTGCGCGACCC
>DATBZG010000213.1:0-10330 GCA_036513335.1 Solirubrobacteraceae bacterium
CTTTGAGCCGTTCACCACGTAGCCATCGCCCTCGCGCGTTGCAGTGGTGGACATCGCGGCGAGGTCCGAGCCGATCCCGGGCTCGGTCATCGCGATCGCAGCGATCAGCTCGCCGCGGGCGACCCCGGCCAGCCAACGCGCGCGCTGCCCCTCGTCGCAGTAGGTGAGGAAGTAAGGCAGGCAGATGTCGGTGTGCACGCTGCAGCCCAGGCCGAAGCTCCCCACGGCGGCGCGTTGGCACTCTTCGCCGATGACCATGTTCAGGCGGAAGTCATCGGCGCCCGCGCCGCCGTGCTCCTCGGGCACGGCCATGCCGAGGAAGCCGCCGCGGCCGGCCGCTTCGTAGGTCTCGCGCGGGACGATCCCCGCGCGCTCCCACTCGCCGTAGCGGCCATCATCGCCCAGCACCTCGCGCTCGAGAAACGTGCGGAAGCTGGCGCGGAAGTCTTCGTGAACGTCCTCGAACAGGCTGCGTCTCATGCAGCGAGGGACACTACCTGCGCCGGCTCGCCGCGGTACCCGGGCTTGGCGAGCAATAGCTGCACGTCCTGTATCCGGCGCTCGCGAAAGCCGCCCTCGCAGTAGCAGAGGTAGAGCTCCCACAGGCGGCGGAAGCGCTCGTCGTAGCCCAGCTCCGTGAGCCGGTCGGTTGCTCCGAGGAAGCGTTCGCGCCAGTGCGCGAGCGTGGTGGCGTAGTGGGCGGTGATGTCCTCCAGGTGGACCTGGCGCAGGTCTGTCATGCGCGCGAGCGAGCGCGAGATGACCTCCATCGAGGGAAGGCAGCCGCCGGGGAAGATGTAGGTGTTGATGAAGCTCTTGCCCGCCTTCTCCACGTCATAGGCGCGGTCGTCGATCGTGATCGCCTGCAGCAGCATCGCGCCGTCCTCGGCGAGCAGCTCCGAGCAGCGGCGGAAGTAGGTGGGGAAGTACTGCCACCCGACCGCCTCGATCATCTCGATCGAGACGAGCTTGTCGTAGGTGCCGGTGAGCTCGCGGTAGTCCTCGAGCAGCACGGTCACCCGGTCTTCGAGGCCCTCCTCGCGCACCCGCCCACAGGCGTATGCATGCTGTTCGCGCGAGATCGTGGTGGTCGTCACGCGGCAGCCGTAATGCTTTGCGGCATATACGGCGAGGCCGCCCCAGCCGGTGCCGATCTCCAGCAGATGGTCCTCGGGGCGCAGGTCGAGCTTCGCGCAGACGCGCTCGAGCTTTGCCAGCGACGCCTCTTCGAGCGTCGCCTGCGGCGTCTCGAAGACCGCGCAGGAGTACATCATCGTGCGATCGAGGAACAGCGCGAACAGATCGTTGCCGAGGTCGTAGTGAGCGGCGATCCGCCGCCGGGAGCGCCCGGGGGTGTTGCGCGCCAGCCAGCGCGCCCAGCGCTGCACGGGAATCAGCACCGGCGCGAGGCGCCTGCGCAAGGCGTCGAGCGCGCCGACGTTCAGCGCGGCCAGGCGCGTCAGCCCCACGAGGTCATCGCACTCCCACAGCTGATCCATATAGGACTCGCACAGCCCGATGCTGCCGCGGAGCAGCTGGCGGTAGAAGCGCCGCGAACGCACGTGCACGACCACGCGCAGCGGATGCTCGGGCACGATCGCGCCAAAGCGCACGCTGACCCCGTTCTCGATCAGCTCGAGCTCGCCGCCGCGCACACGCGTGAGCAGGCGCAGCACCAGCTTGCGCGCGGCGCTGTCGGAGTGGCGTCGCAGCCAGTGCCCCTGCGGGCGCTTGAGCGAGACCGGCCTGCGGGCGACGATCTCTCTCGCGCTCATGCCGACACCGCCGTTTTGCGCTCGGCGTGATCGAGCGGCGTGCTGGCTGCGCTCGGCGCGCCATGGGGGTGAGGGAAGTAGCTGGCGCCGCGCACGCGCAGGCCCAGGGCGTGCCCGTAGATGCGGGCGATGATGCGCATCGTCAGGAATGGATGGCGCGCGAGCGCCCGCGACATCTCCTTGCCGCTCAGCTCCCGGCGCTCGAGCGCGAGCGTCGCGTCGAACACCGTCTCTCCGTCCGGCCTCTGGGAGGCGATGTGCACGGCCAGGCGCTCGCCCGGCTCTGTCAGGCGCCAGTCGTAGGTGTGCTCCATGCCCATCAACGGCGAGACGTGCAGCGCCTTCGCGAACTGGCCGCCCATCAGCTTCACGGTCCCGTGGTCGGCGGTGTGCTCGACGGGCATCACGTAGGCGTGGCGCTCGCCCCAGGGCGTGTTGGTGACGTGGGCGAGGACCGTTTTCACACGCTCGCCGTGGCGGTCATAGCAGTAGTAGAAGCTCACCGGGTTGAAGGAGTGCCCGAAGTACCGCAGGTGCGTGAGCAGTCGGATCGGGCCCTCGGGCGTCTCGCCGGTGCGCTCGGCGACGAGCTCGCGCACCGACTGCGCGAGCGGAGTGCGCGGATCGCCGAGGTAGTCGGCGCGGCGAAACCAGGCCGGCGCCGGACGTCGAGCCGACCAAAGTGGGTGCCCGTCGAAGCACCAGGGCAACTCCTCCAGATCGAGGCACACCATGAACATCCGGTAGTGGAACTCGTCGCTGGGCGTGCCGTAACGGCGGTGGCGCACGGAGCCCTCGTACAGGCAGCTGTTCACAGGCTCACCCCGAACGGCTCGCATGCCTGCAGCGCGCTGCGCGCACCATCCTCGTGAAATCCCCAACCCCAGTAGGCGCCGCAGTAGTGCGTGCGCCGTTCGAAGCCGCTGATCGTCGCGTGCTGCTTCTGGGCGGCCACGCCCTCGGGCGTGTACACCGGGTGCGCGTAGGAGATCGTGCGGATCACCTTCTCCGGATCGATCGCCTCCGTGCGGTTGAGCGTCACACAGAAGTCACGATCGGCCCGCAGCCGCTGCAGGTGGTTCATGTAGTAGGTGACGGTGCTGAGCGGCTTGGGCTCGCGCAGCAGGTGGAAGTTCCACGCGGCACGCGCGCGACGCCGGCGCGGGAGCAGGCTGCTGTCGGTGTGCAGGACGGCCTCGTTGCGTTGATAGGGGATCGCCCCGAGCAGCTTGACCTCCTGCGCGGAGGGGTCGCTGAGCATCTCCAGCGCCTGGTCGGAGTGCGTGGCGAGCACCACCTGGTCATAGCGCTCGGTGGCGGCGCCGTCATGGGACCCGCCCGCGGCGATCTCCACGTGATCGTCGTGGCGGGTGACCGAGCGCACGGGCGTGTTCAGGCGCACGCGCTCGCGAAACGGCGCGATCACCGCATCGACGTAGCGCGCTGAGCCGCCGACGATCGTGGACCAGCGCGGCCGATTACGGAAGCCGAGCATCCCGTGATTGGCGAAGAACTCTGCAATGAAGCGAACGGGAAACGCGTGCAACTGCCGGGGGTCGGCCGACCACACCGCTGAGACCTGCGGGACGATCAGCCGCTCGACGAACACGCGCGAGAAGCGCCGTCGCTCGAGGAACGCTTGCAAAGACTCGTCGGGGTGCGACTCTCCTGTGCGGGCTTCGCTTGCGAGCATTGCCCGCAGCTCGCGGTTGAAGCGCAGCATCTCGACGAGCATCCGCTGGAAGCGAGGGCTGACGATGTTGCTGGGCTGGCAGAACAGCCCTCCCGGCGTGCCCGCATACTCGAAGTCCTCCTCCTCCGCCTTCACGGAGAAGCTCATGTGCGTCGACTGGCGCGCGACGCCGACGCGATCGAGCAGACGGCTGAAGTTGGGGTAGTTGCGATCGTTCATCACGATGAAGCCGGTGTCGACGTCGTGCGTCTCGTGCGCGCTCTCTACGCGAACCGTATTCGCGTGCCCGCCCGCGTAGGAGCTCGCCTCGTACAGGACGATCTCGTGATCGCGATGCAGCAGGTGCGCCGCGAAGAGGCCAGAGACGCCGGCGCCGACGATCGCGATCCTCACGGGCGCTCCCAGATGTGCCGCACGCGCGGCGAATCGGGCGATATTGCGGGGATTGTCGCGGCTGCGGTGTGCATTGGCTCAGCTTGTATACGCCTCCTACCCCGCACTAGATCACCAATACCTGCGACTCGCGGGGAAGGACTGCGGGTCGCACATGTCGAACAGAAGCGCCGATGAAGCGTGCAGCCACGAAGACCGCCGAGCGAGACGGCGATCTAGAGACCGCTCAGCCGAGCTCCCCGATCGGGGGCACGAGCGAGCACCAGAGTCTCTCCAAGTACATCCAGGCGCGCTTCGACGAGTGCTCGCGCTCGCAGAAGGACGTGGCCCAGTACATCGTCGACCATCTCGACGAGGCTGCCTTCCAGACGGCGGAGGAGCTCGCGCGCCGCGCGAACACCTCGAGCTCGACGGTCGTGCGCTTCTCGCAGGCGCTCGGCTTCGAGGGCTTCCCTGAGCTGCAGGCGGCGGCGCGCGAGGAATACAGGCGCGTGAACGCCAAGGCGGCCAAGAACGGGGCGACGGGTGCAGGCTCGTCTTCCGCGCCGCTGTTCTCACTCGACCAGAACGAGTTCGAGGCGGCGCTGGCCGCCGATCATCTGAACGTGGAGGACACCGCGCGCAAGGTCTCGCGCACCTCTGTGGATGCACTGATCGATGCGATCGTGCAGGCGGACAAAGTCCTCGTGGCGGGAACCGACCAGATGGCGTTCTTCGCCAGTTACCTGCGCCACCTGCTGATGCTGCTGGACCTTCGCGTTGACGTCGTCGCGAGCCCTTCGCAGGAGGCCCTCAGCCGCCTCGGCCGGATCGACGATGCGACGCTCGTGATCGGCCTCTCGGCCGGGCGTCCGCATCCGCTTGTGGTGCGCGCGATGAAGCTCGCCCGCCACCGCCAGGCACGCACTGCGGCGATCACCGACGCGACCCTCTCCGAGGTGGCGAAGTTGGCGCAGATCAAGCTCTATTACTCCTCCAACAGCCCCGCGTACGTGCGGTCACACACCGCCCTGCTGAGCATCATCCAGGCGCTCGCCTACGGCGTCTACGCACAGGACACCGCGCAGTACGACGACCGCATCAAGGCTTTCCGGCTGAAGTAGCTGTCCTCGGCTTGGCTCCGGGTCACAGTCGGCGATACATGATGTGCAGTCCCACGTAGCCGGCTCGCGGGTGGCGGAAGCCTTCGGGGACCGTCCCGAGAACCTCGAATCCGGCGGAGCGATACAGCGCGATTGCCGGCTCGTTGGTTTCGACGACGGCGTTGAACTGGATCGCGCGAAAGCCTGCGTCTCGCGCCCAGTCCAGCGTCTCCCCGACGAGCGCACGTCCAACTCCTCGACCGGCGTGCCGGGGGTCGACCATGTAGTTGGCGCTGGCTACATGTGCTCCCGGGCCAGGCCGATTGGCGTCCATGTTTGCGCTACCCAGCAGCTCTCCGTCAGAGGCGACCGCCACCACCGTGCGGCCCGGGCTTGGCAGCAACCACATCGCTCTAGCCTCCCGCTCGGTCAGCTCGCGGTCGTAGCTGAACGTCTCGCCGGCCGCCACGATCAGATGCAGGAACGGCCAGATCGCCGGCCAATCATCTGCCGTTGCGTCTCTGATGAGCACGGGCGAAGTATTGCCGCGTGCTCGCGTCGGAGGACCGCCTGCGCCGTTACCCGGTCACGCGACGGGCAGCGTGTGTCTGTAGCGCGGCGCGTGCGGCTCCGAGCGGATCGCGCGGGCGAGACGGCGCACCCCCTCGCGCAGCTGCTCAGGTGTGAGCGCTGTGAACGACAGCCGCAGGTGCGTGGCGCGCGGGGTCTGCACGAGCATCGCCGGCCCGGGCGTGTAGCTGACGCCACCCGCGAGGGCCGCGCGGTAGAGCTGCTCGTCGTCTCGCGCCTGCTCGAGCGTCAGCCAGATGTGGCCACCGCCTGATGGGCGCTCGTAGCCGGCCAGCCCCGGCATCTCGCGGTCGAGGGCCTCGAGCAGCGCCTCGCGCCGCGGAAGATAGAGCTCACGCGCGTGCGCCACCTGGCTCTGGTAGCGCCCTTCGGCGAGGAAGCGCGCGCTCACCTGCTGCGGGAGCGTCGCACAGTGCGCGTCGTCATCGCGCTTCTCAGCGATCACGCGGTCGAGCACGGGGCCGCTGGCGGCGACCCAGCCGGCACGCAGGCCGGGCGCGACGGTCTTCGACAGCGAGTCCACGTAGATCACGTGCGCGGGGTCGAGCGCGCGCAGCGGGCCGGGGTCAGCGCCCTCATAACGCAGGTCCGCGTACACGCCGTCCTCGAGCACGAAGAAGCCGTGACGCGCCGCCAGCTCGAGCAGGCGGGCGCGGCGCTTGGCGCTGAGATCGCGACCGGTCGGGTTGTGCCCGCGCGGCTGCAGCGCCACGAGACGCACCTCGTGCCCGCGCAGCAGCTGCTCCAGCGCGTCCACGTCGAAACCGTCTGCGTCGACGTCAACAGGCATCACCGTCGCTCCGGTTGCGCGCAGCGCCTCGATCAGTCCCATGTAGGTGGGTGACTCGCACGCGACAACGTCGCCTGGCCGCAGGACCGCGCGCGCGACGAGCGTCAGCCCCTGCCTGGCTCCCGTCGTGACGAGGATGCTGTCGGCCTCGTCGCTCAGACCGCGTTCGCGCCCGAGCGCCGCGAGTTGGGCGCGCAGCTCGTCGATGCCCTCGATCGGGCAGTACTCGAAGCTCGCGAGCGCTTCGCGCTCGAGCGTGTGTTGCACGGCTGCGGCCAGCTGCTCGACGGGGATCTGCTCGGGGGAGGGGTAGCCGACCGAGAGCGCGATCAGCCCGGGGCTGTGCGCGTGGCGGGCAGCCTCCTCGATCGCCCGTCCCGCGTCCCCGTCGCGCGCCGGCGCGAGCGCATAGGTCTGCCAGGAGACGTCGGCCTCGTCTGACGCGTCGCCCGCGGCCGCGCCCGCGCCTGCGCCTGCGCGCACGAACGTGCCGCGACCGACGGTCGAGACGACGAGCCCCTGTTCCTGAAGGCGCCGGTAGCAGCGGCTGGCGGTGAGCTGGTTGATACCCGCAATCTCCGCCAGCTCGCGGGTGGGAGGGAGCTTTGCGCCGGGCTTCAGCTCGCCCGCGGCGATCGCGGCCGCGAATACGTCCACGAGCTGCTGCGTTAACGATTGCTTGGCCGCCCGATCCACCGATTCGAGTCGATTCGTCAGCGTCACACCGTCATTCAATCGCAAATTGAAGGATATTGCAATTCAAATTGAAGTAGTTATGGTCCAGCAATTGACGTGTTGCCGATCGATTGGGGTATGTCAATGGCGAGAGACAGCTTGAACGCGGAGATCGCACGTCAGCGCCAGGCCGAGCTCACACGCGCTGCCGCGCGCAATTCGCGCGGAGCGGAGCTTCCGGTGCGACCCCTGTTGGCGCGCGCGAGGGCGGCTCTCGCGAAAAGTCCTGCTCCGGTCAGCCGCGAGCCCGAGCGCGCCACGATCGCCGATCTCGCCGCGGTTGCTAACGAACCGCGCGAGTTCTGGGGCGATCGCGAGCTGCCGGCCCTGCATCATCCGCTGCTCGTCCACGACTTCGGCGAGACCGCGCTGGTGATCCGCGGCGACAGGGGCCGGGCGGCCGGGGCCGGAGGCGAAGAGGTGATCGCGTACCTGTTCGGCCTGCTGACGCCGTCAGGCGTCGGTTACATCCACCTCGTGGCGGTGCGTGAGGGTCATCGCCGCGAGGGCCTCGCGCGCTGTCTGTACGCACGCTTCGAGGTCCTCGCACGCAAGCACGAGGCGTACGCGCTGAAGGCGTTCACGCAGCCAATCAACACGCGCTCGATCGCCTTCCACCGCGCGCTGGGCTTCACCGCGAGCGAGACCGCCGACTATGCGGGCCCGGGGGAGACGCGCACGGTCTTCTGGAGGCAGCTCGCGCCCGTGGCGCGGCGCGCGAGTGCCGGGAACGCGGCCGGGCTGTCAAACTAGAGCCATGAGAGACGAGGCAACATTCCGCGTCAAGACGGGTTTGGCGGAGATGCTGAAGGGCGGGGTGATCATGGACGTGGTCACGCCCGAGCAGGCCACGATCGCCGAGGAGGCGGGGGCCGCCGCGGTGATGGCGCTGGAGCGCGTACCCGCTGACATTCGCCGCGACGGCGGTGTCGCGCGCATGTCCGACCCCGAGATGATCGCGGGCATCCAGGAGGCGGTCAGCATCCCCGTGATGGCCAAGGCCCGCATCGGGCACTTCATGGAGGCCCGGGTGCTGGAGGCGCTGGAGGTCGACTACATCGACGAGTCCGAGGTGCTCACCCCCGCGGATGAGGCCAACCACATCGACAAGTGGGACTTCAAGGTGCCTTTCGTGTGCGGCGCCACCAACCTGGGCGAGGCGCTGCGGCGCATCGGGGAGGGCGCCGCGATGATCCGCTCCAAGGGCGAGGCGGGCACGGGCGACATCGTCGAGGCGGTGCGCCACATGCGCCAGATCAACGGCGAAATCCGCACGCTGACGACGCTCGGCTCCGACGAGATCCCCACCTTCGCCAAGAACCTCGCGGCGCCGCTGGACGTCGTACGCGAGGTGGCCGCCCGAGGCAGCCTGCCGGTCGTGCTGTTCTGCGCCGGCGGCATCGCCACGCCGGCGGATGCCGCGCTGATGATGGCGCTGGGCGCCGAAGGCGTGTTCGTCGGCTCGGGCATCTTCAAGTCCGAGGACCCGCCTGCGCGAGCCCGCGCAATCGTGGAGGCGACCACCCACTGGCAGAACGCCGAGCGCGTGACCGAGGCGTCTCGGGGCCTCGGCCCCGCGATGGAGAGCCTCGAGAGCTCAAAGCTCGAGAGCGAGCAGCTCCTCGCTCAGCGCGGCTGGTAGCGCTGCATCAAAAGTGGTCGCCCAGGACCATCCTGCGCTGATCGGAGTGCTGGCGCTGCAAGGCGGGTTCCAGGCGCACGAGCGGATGCTTCAGGGGCTACACGCGGACACGCGCGAGGTCCGCGTGCCTGGCGACCTCGACGGTCTGGACGGTCTGGTGATACCCGGCGGGGAGTCCACCACGATGACGCTGGGGATCGCGCGCGAGGGACTCGCGGAGCCGCTGCGCGAGCTGGCCGCGCGCGGGGGGGCGGGCGGGATTCCCATCCTGGGGTCATGCGCGGGGCTGATCATGCTCGATCGCGACCACCTGGGTGTGATGGACATGCGTGCCGAGCGCAACGCGTTCGGGCGCCAGGTCCGCTCCTTCGAGGCGGATGTGGACGTTGACGGCGTTCCGGGCGGTCCCATCCACGGTGTCTTCATCCGCGCTCCTTGGATCGCAGAGCATGGTCCCGAGGTGAAAGTCCTCGGCGAAGTGGACGGGCGGGCGGTCGCCGCTCGCCAGGGCCGGATTATCGCGGTCGCCTTCCACGCCGAGCTCGGGAGCGACGACCGGCTGCATCGACTGTTCCTTGACTTGGTGCAGGAGGCATCCGCGCGCGAGGAGCACGGCGCGATCGTGCCCGAAGTCGAGGAGAGCCGCTGATGCGAGTCTCCGCGTCAGCCGACGAGCTGACCGGGGTCGCGGGCCTGCTGCTCGGCGAGCTCGAGCGTCGAGGCCACGAGACGCTCCTGCATGGTGCGCTGGCGGAGGGCGAGCGCGAGGACTGGGCGTGGGCCTCGGAGGCGGTTGCGCGCGACGTGGCGGACGGGCACGCGCAACAGGGGATCGTGTGTTGTTGGACGGGCACCGGCGCGTCGATCGCCGCCAACAAGGTGGACGGTGTGCGCGCGGCGCTTTGCCTGGACGCGCCCACGGCCGCCGGCGCGCGCCGCTGGAACGACGCCAACGTGCTCGCGATCAGCCTGCGCGCCACCTCCGATGCAGAGCTTTCGGAGATCCTCGATGCGTGGTTCTCAAGCGAGGCGAGCATCGAGGGGGAGGATCGCGCGAACGTCGCGCACCTGGACGCGATCGAGCGCGGGGAAAGCTAAGCGGCCGCGCCGACGGGCGATCCGCTGCTCGACTCGAGCTGCACGCCGGTCTCCGCGAGAGCCGGCACGCCGCCGTCGACCACGTGGATCACGTCGTGTGCTCCGAAGCGCTCGAGCAGGCTCGCGGCGGTCCCCGCGCGCACGCCGCCCGCGCAGATCACCGCGATCGGGCGATTGGGGTCGATCCCGTCGGGGATGCCCACGATGTCGTGCCACGCGGTGAATACCGAACCGGGTACGTGCCCGGCATCCCACTCGTGGCGCTCGCGCACGTCCAGCAGCTGCAGCTCGGGTTCCTTGGCCAGCCAGCCGCGCAGGTCCGCAGCGGCCACCCGGTCGGTGTGCTCGGCCGGGTGGCGTTCCTGGCGCCAGTTGGTCATCCCTCCCGCGAGCAGGCCGGCGATGTTGCGCACACCCACCGCCAGCGCGAGCTTCGCCGCGCGCCGCCCGTCCGCGTCGTCGCGCCCGATGAACACGATCTCCTGGTCGTGGTCGGCCAGCCAGGCGAGCTTCGAGCCGAAGCCCGAGGTG
>DATBZG010000214.1:0-2581 GCA_036513335.1 Solirubrobacteraceae bacterium
ACGCAGCTCACGCTCGAGCTGCTCTGGATCGGCGAAGTTCGAGACGTCGACGACCGACGGGGAGACAGGGCTCTGTAGAGCGTCACCCGCTCCGATCCGGTCCTGGGCGGGGCTGCCGGCGATGCCCTCGGGAAGCTCCAGTGTGTTGGTGCCCATCGTAGGTTCTCCTGTTCTCAGAGGTTCATCTGATTGCGGTCGCGTTGGCCGGCGATCCGACGCCGCCGGGAAGATTGAGCGGCTTGACCACCAGCAGGCAGTCATAGACGCCGCTGGCGGCACTGTCGGCGACAAGCTCCTCGAGCTTCCACAGCTCGCCCACGACGAAGCCCAGGAGCGCGATCAACTGTGGGTGAAGCCGTCCACTGCGGCCTGTGCCGAAGTCGGAGTGGCCCTCCCACTGCGCGGTGGGCTCCACGGCGATGTTGTCGGCGGCGATCAGCGAGATCTGGTGGTCCCACAGCCACGCGAGCATCGCGCGCGTCACCGCGATGCCGGCATTGCGGAACGCCATCTCGTCGTCCTCCGCGTAGGTGCGCATATGACGGGCGCAGTCGGTGTTGAGCAGGATCATGTCGCCGCGGCGCAGCTCGACACCCTGAGCGGCCAGCGCTTCGTCGAGGAGCTCGGGGCCGAGCTGCTCGGCGGCGAGGTGGTCGATCGGGCTGCCCTGCGCGGCACGAAACCCAGCCACGTCGATCAGCACGCCGCGCCCGACGATGCCACGCTCCGCCCAGTGACCGACACCCAGGCGCGGGCTGCCGGCGAGCAGCTGCTCGCGCGTGGTGCCGCCGTAGAGGCCGTGGTCGGGGTGGGACACGTGGCGCAGCGCATCGATGTGCGAGGAGGACTGCGGGTAGAAGCCGTCGAGGTAGTCGTCGAGCACACCCGATGGACCGGGCATCTCGCCGTGCGTGCCGTCGGGGAGCCTGCCGAAGTCATAGACGGTGTGCGCCGGCGCGGTCCGGCGCCCGCGCACGGGGCCGTCGGGGAACGCGTCGAGCGGGTAGTCGAGGTTGAAGACCGCGCCGCGACTGACGCCTGCCGCCGCCGCGGCCGCGCTGTCCTCGGTGAGGAAGTTGAGCGTGCCGTGCTCGTCGGAGTCGCCGAACACGCCCCAGCTGGAGCCGGACGGGTAGCCCGGACGATCCGCCAGCTGCGCGTAGGTCGGGATCGACTCGTCGCGGTCCAGCGCGGGGCTGCTTTGCGCCTGGATCACGACGTGCCTTCCACCTCGGCCATGTGTGCCACGATCGCCTTCTTGTCGACCTTGCCGAACGATGTCGTGTACGGCAGGGCGTCGAGCTTGTGGATGCTCTTGGGCACCTTGTAGCCGGCGAGGTGCCCGCGACAGAACGTGCGCAGCTCCTCCACGTCGACGTCGAGGTCCGGCTGCAACACGACGGCGGCGTGGACCGCTTCCATCCAGCGTGGGTCCGGGCGACCGACGACTGCGGCGGCGGCCACGGCGGGGTGTGAGATCAACACGTCCTCGACCTCGCGCGGGTAGACGTTGTAGCCACCGCTCTTGACCATGTCCTTCTTGCGGCCGACCACGTAGAGGAAGCCCTCCTCGTCGATCGCGCCGATGTCGCCGGTGCGCAGCAGCGACTCTCCATCCTCGATTGCGAGGTTGCCGTTGGCGTGTTCTTTGACGACGTGCGGACCGCCGAGCCCGATCTCGCCGGATTCCGTCGGCAGGCCGCTGCTGTTGGCGAACTCGGTGACCTCCGGCTCGAGGATCTTCAGGATGACGTCCTTGCTCGGGCGCCCACCGGAGGCAGCGCGGGTGCCGACCATCTCGCCTGGCAGCACGAACGTGACCGGTCCCGACGTCTCGGTCATGCCGTAGACGGTGCCGAGGATGTCGCCGAAGCGGGCGCGCGCTCGCTCGTACAGGTCGGTCGGCAGGACGACGCCCGGAATTGACAGGAAGCGCAGGCTGGACAGGTCGCGCTCGTTGCGATCGAGCTCGTCCATGATGTCCACGATCATCGTGGGCGGCATGTTGAGCACCGTCGCGCGGTGACGCTCGATCGCGTCGAGTGCGTCGACCGCGTTCCAGCGGTTCAGGATCAGCGACTTGCCGCCGACCGCGAGCGCAGCGGCCGTCGTGAACCACGAGACGTGACACATCGGCAGCGCCTGCAGCTGGACGTCCTCGCTGGTTAGGCCCCACTGTGTGACGACCGCGTCGATCGAGCAGTACCAGCTCAGATGCGTCTGGATCGCGCCCTTGGGGGAGCCGGTCGTGCCTCCCGTGTACATGATGCAGTACTGATCCAGGGGCGAGAGGCGATCCAGCGACGGCGGGGCGGGCTCCGCATCGCCGCAGTCGACGAACGCGTCGGGGTCGTCGTGGCTCAGCACGACCTTCATCCCCGACTCGCGCACGCCCAGCGTCTCCAGGGCGGGCGCGAGCTCCGGTCCGTGGATGATCCCGACCGTGTTCGTCTCGCTGAGCTGCTGTGCGATCTCGGGTGCTGTCGAGCGGTGGGAGATGGGGACGAGCACGATTCCCGACAGCGCGCCGCACAGGTAGGCCTGCACCATCGCCGGCCCGCTGGTCAGAGCCAGCGCGACC
>DATBZG010000215.1:0-2147 GCA_036513335.1 Solirubrobacteraceae bacterium
GCCTTGTCGTCTGCCACGCCCGTGCCGAACGCGTTGGCGATCGCCACGCTGCCCGCGCGGTAGGCGCGCACCAGCCCCGGCACGCCCAGCAACGAGTCGCCGCGGAACTCCAGCGGATCGACGAAGTCGTCGTCCAGACGCCTGTACACCGCGTGCGCGCGCTCCAGCCCGCGCGTCGTACGCATGTAAAGGACGTCGTCTCGTACCACCAGGTCAGAGGCCTCCACAAGCTCCACGCCCATCTGGCGTGCCAGGAACGCGTGCTCGAAGTACGCGGGGTTGGCCGGACCCGGTGTCCACACCACAACCGTCGCCTCGCTCTCAGCCGAGGGCGCCACCGAGCGCAGCGCACGCAGCAGCAGTTGCGGGTAGTGGTCCACCGGTCGTACGCGATAGGAGGCGAACAGCTCCGGCACCAGCCGCGCCATCGCCGCCCGGTTCTCCAGCACGTAGGAGATGCCTGAGGGGATACGCACGTTGTCCTCGATCACCTTCCACGTGCCGTCGCTGTGGCGCACCAGGTCGCAGCCCGCCACGTGCGTGTACACGCCGCCAGGCGGGCGGATGCCGTGCACGGCGCGCGCGAAGTGCGAGCAGGAGACCACCAGCCGCCACGGCACGAGGCCCTCGCGCACTATCTCCCGCGCGTGGTAGACGTCGTCCACGAAATGGTTCAGCGCACGGATGCGCTGCGCCAGGCCGCGCTTGATGTCACGCCATTCCTGGCCGCTGAGCACACGCGGCACCAGGTCCAGCGGAAACGGTCGTTCATGGCTCGGCCCGCCGCCGCCGCTCGTCTCGAACGTGATGCCCTGCTGCATGAAGATCGCATCGCGCCGGCGGCCGGCCTCCATCAGGCCCTCGGGTCCGAGGCGCCTGAGCTCATCCACCAGCGCGCGCGCCGTTGGCCGCGGCGTGCCGTCGAGCTCGAACAGCTCGTCGAGGAACGGCGCCTGCGGGCGATAGTCGTCGATCGCAGGTGTCTGCACGCCTGAGCTCACCTTCAAATTCTCCCTCGGTCCGTGCGTGATGGCCTTCGACGGTTGGCGAAACCGCCCGCTGCCGGGATGCTCAACTGTCATACCCGCGCTCAGCTCGGCCAGCGGCCGTGGCGGGAGAAGTAGTCGCGGGCGGCTTCCTCGGTGAGGCGCTCGCGGTCACCCGTCACGCCGATGCGGTACAGCCAGTTCAAGAAGTAGATCGCAAGGCCCGCGCTGACGATGCTCGCACCGCCCTCCAGGTCCGTTTCGCTGCCAAACGCCATGATCACGGCGCCGCAGATCGTCACGAGCACCGGCAGCACGTAGCGAATGCCCAGCAGGAGCCACCGACGGGCTCGCGCCGGGCCGCGCGGCGCGCGCGCCGGGGCGTCGGGGACCGCGCCTGTTGCCGGCGTGCGTTGGGCGTCGTCCTGCGCGCCCGCGAGGTTGCCGTCGCGCAGGCGCAATGGGCGGCCCCGTTCGCGGGGCGGCAGTCTCGATTGGCTCGCGTCGGTCATCTCACTACAGCGTAGGGCGATCGGCGCCGGCATCCGCTCTCATGCCGGCTGTAGCGGCTGCGGCACTTCCTGGCGCTCTTCCTGCAGCTGCTCTGCACATTGCCGCGCTGTGCGCCGCGCCCAACTGCCCGTCGAGACGCCGCCCACGACGAACACGCTCACGCCGCAGCCCACGACCACCCACCAGGCGGGATGGCTCGCGCTCGCGAGATGGGAGCCGACCGCGCCGCCAACCGACGCGCCGACGATCGAGCCGATCACCGCCACGCCCAGCGCCTGCCCGACCTGGCGGCTGGTCGACGCCACCGCGGCCGCCACCCCGGCCTGGGCGTTGGGCATGCCCGAGACCGCCGTGAAGGTGATCGGCGGGTTCACGAAGCCGAAGCCCACGCCGAATACCGCGTAGACACCCAGCAGGAGCCCCAGCGGGGTGCTCGGCGTGAGTCTCGTCAGCACGAGCCCGCTCGCCACCATGCAACTGCCCGCGATGAACAGCGGCAGCCGCGCGCCGCGGTTGCTCAACAGGCGCGCCGACAGCGGGCTGCACACCAACGCCGCGGCCGCCAGCGGCAGCGTGCAAAGACCCGCGTCCAGCGCCGAATACCCGCGCACGGTCTGCAGATAGAGGGTGTTCACGAAGAGGAAGCCG
>DATBZG010000216.1:0-5690 GCA_036513335.1 Solirubrobacteraceae bacterium
GAAAGCTTCAGCGAATATCTGCACACGGCACAGTTGTGGGTGACGACCGGAGAAAACGACCTCACCACAAACGCGTTCAATCCTGAAGGCGCCACCGCCGCGATCGAACACGCAACGGGGGTCGCGGCGGTGCGTGTCTACCAGGGCGGCTTCCTGGACGTGGGTCGGCGACGCCTGTGGATCATCGCGCGGCCCAGCGGCGACAGCGATTCGATCCCGAGGAGCCAGATCCTGCACGGCGACGAGCAGCGCGCGGCCCGCCTGATGAGAGCCGGAGGGTGGGCGACCGTGTCGGGCGGATTCGCGCAGGAACACAACCTGCATGTGGGCTCCCCCTTCACGCTGTCGACGCCCACCGGTGCGGCGCCGTTCGCGGTCGGCGCGATCACGACCAACCTCGGCTGGTCTCCGGGCGCGGTGATCATGAGCTCCCGCGACTACGCTCGCTACTGGCGGACGAACCAACCGTCGGCGCTGGAGGTGAGCTTGCTGCCCGGCGTCAGCGAAGCAGCGGGAAGGAGCGCCGTCGTGCACGCGCTCGGCCACCGCCCCGGGCTCGGCGTCCAGACGTTCGGCGAACGCCGGCGCCAGTACGAGTCCGATTCGCGTCAGGGCCTCTACGCGCTCAGCGAGATCTCGAGCCTGCTGCTGATCGCCGCCGCGCTGGCGGTCGCGGCTGCGCTGAGCGCCGCGATCTGGCAGCGGCGAGCGCGGCTCGCGTCGCTGAAGATCCAGGGCTACGTCACCGGGCAGCTGTGGCGTGCGCTGCTGCTCGAGAGCGCTGTCGTGCTGAGCATCGGCTGCGCGCTGGGCGCCGTCGCCGGGGTCTACGGCCACGCGCTCGCCAGCCGCTGGCTGCGCGTCGAGACCGGCTTTCCGGCGCCGTTCGCCGTCGGTGGCGGGCGCGTCCTGCTCACGCTCGCGCTGCTCGCGGCGATCGCGCTCGCCGTGGTCGCGCTCCCCGGATTGGCCGCTGCGCGCGCACCGGCGCGGACCAGCTTGCAAGAGTAACCGATGTAGCAGAACTCAAACAGACAAAACTGTTCGTGTGGTCGCCCCGATCGGGAGTCGCATAGCGCTAGCGAGTGCGTTCGCTGGAGCCGCTTCCAGATACTGGCTCGGCGTCTTCCCGCTGCTCAGTCGCGAGCTCCGCCACTGGCACGATCATGCGCGCGAGATCCCGGACCCGGTGCTGCGCAGGCACGCCCTGCTCACGCAGAAGAGCGAGCGCGGGAACCTGGAAGGCGCGGCCGCGTTCGCGGTCCTCGCACCCCGCGCGCACCGCGCTTGCGTGCTTCGCGCCGTCGTCGCCTTCCAGGCCACCTACGACTACATCGACACGCTCGCCGAGCAGCCGTGCGCCGACCCGGTCGCCAACGGCCACCAACTGCACCTGGCGCTGGTGGCTGCGCTCGAACCCGAGGGCGAGCATGCCGACTACTACGAACACTCCGCGGGCGCGCGCGACGACGGCTACATGCGCAAACTGGTCGATCGCTGCCGCTTCGCGCTCAGGGCGCTGCCCTCCTACGCCTCGGTCGCCGATTCGGCGCTGCGCTGCGCCAGGCGCATGGTCGCCTATCAGGCCCTCAACCACGGAGAGAGCTCGGAAACGCGCGGCGCTCTCGCCGGGTGGGCGAGCAGCCTGACCCCGACCGGCACAGGGCTGCGCTGGTGGGAGACCGCGGCGGCAGCCGCGTCCTCGTTGAGCGTGTTCGCGCTGATCGCAGCGGCCGCCCAGCCAATCCTCGAGTCGGGCCAGGCGGCCGCGACCGAGAGCGCCTATTTTCCGTGGATCGGCGCGCTGCACATCCTGCTCGACAGCCTGATCGACCGCGGCGAGGACGCGGCGACCGGCCAGCACTGCCTGGTCGACCACTACGTCTCCGCCGAGGAAGCCGCGGTGCGCATGAGCGTGATCGCCACGCGGGCGACGCGGGCGACCGAACTGTTGCCCCAGAGCGCCGAGCACGCGACGATCCTCGCCGCGATGACGAGCTTCTATCTGTCTTCCCCCACGGCGTCGGCTCCGGGCGCATCCCCGGCCGCCGAGCGCGTGCGTCGCAGTATGGGCGCGATTGCAGCCCCAACGATGGTCGTGCTGAAGGCACGACGCGCCGTCGACGGCCTCGCTCATCGACGCCCCGGGATGCTGTCACGTGCGCCGCGCTAGCACTCGAAACTCAAGTATTGGACTTTCCACTTGCTCGAACGATGTTTGCGGCGGATGATCCTAGCTGCGTGAAACTGGACTACAAAGGTGAGCCACGCACGGCCAGCCATGTCCAGGTCCCGCTTTCGTCTCGCCAGTGACCGAGCCGGGCGCCCGCAGGGCGTCCGGCTCGTGTCGATCGGGGGCGCCTCGGCTCACGGGGTAAGCAGGTGCATGGCGGCGAGCCCCGCCCACTCGCCGTATGGGGCGAACAGCTCGCGCACCTGATCCTCCCGCGCGACAGCGCGCGGGTCTCCGCCGCTGAGCAAGCGGCCGGCCAGCTTCAGCAGACCCAGATCGCCTGCGGGTACCTGGTCGTTGCGGCCTTGCCCGTGCAGCGCGAGCATCTCCACCGTCCACGAGCCGATCCCGGAGATCGCGCGCAGCCGCCGCCAGCCCGTCTCGTGGTCGGCGCTGTGCAGGTCGATACGCCCATGTGCCACCTCGCGCGCGGAGCGCACGAGCGCCAGCGCGCGCGAGGCGCCAAGGTCGAAGGACTGCAGGCGGGCCGGGGCAGTTCCCGCCAGCACCGACACGGCGGGCAGGTCGCGCAAGCCACCGTCACGACCGTCGCCGCCGACCCAGCGACGTCCGAGAGCCGCGACGATCCGCCGCTCGATTGCGGCCGCGCGCTCGTAGTCGATCAGCTGCTCGCAGATCGCCCACGCGAGTGCCTCGAACGGCTCCGGTCGGCGCCCCGCGCGCAGCCACGGGCGCCGGCGCAGCGAGCGTCCGATCAGCGGGTCATGCGCGAAACCGGCCAGGAACGGCCGCACATCATCGTCCACCGCGAGCGCGAAGCGCATCCGCTCGATCCCGTACGCGGCAGCGTCAGAGCTGGCCGCACGCGCCTCGAAGATCACCTCTCCGGCGCTCGCCTGCGCCACGCGCACCACGACCGGCTCCTCGTCGTGGTGCAGCAGGCGCTCGAGCGTCCCGCCGCGACGGCGCAGCATCCCGTCGGCGCCCGTCCAGCGCGGAAGTCGGAACGGGCCACACGGCGCTACCTGCGTGCGCAACTGCACCTGCTCGCCCAGCGACGCGGTGCTCAGCGATTCCCGCCGGGGCCACCCAGGAGGTGCACATCGACGAGGAACGAGCGACTGCCCACGACCTGCACAAGCTCGCTCGCCCGGCTGGAGCGTCGCGTGCCGCGCCCCTTGGCGAGCGCGCTGGAGCGCCGCTGACGGCGATGCACGAGCCCCACGACCGCGGCTCCGGCGACGAAGCCGCCCGCGGCAACGGCCGCCGCCTGGACCGCGGGAAGCACCGCGCCAGCGCTACGCAAGTCGCCCGGCAGGGCGCCCGTCACCGGCTGCGCGTACACCACATCGGCCTCCTCGGCGGCCACCACCTGTAGCGCGCCGCTTCGATCGCCGTCACGCGCGCTGTCCGGCTCGTCATCCGGGACAGCTGACTGCGGGTAGTCGCTCACCCATCCAAGTTTAGACCCCGCCTCAGACACGGGTGGGCGGGATATCGCTACAAGGCGCGCTCATAGACCCGGTAGCGGCGCACGATCTCGCCGCCCATGCCTTCCATGGCGCGGTTCATGGGCTTGTTGACCTCCAGGATCCATCCCATCTCGCCGCCCTTCTGCGGGGTGCGTTCAGCCGCGTCGTAGTGCATCTCGTAGAAGCGCGCCGCCACGCCGGTGTGCTGGTAGTCGGGCTTCACCCCAAGCGCGAACACGTATACGGCGTCGATCTTGCGCCGCTCGAGCAGCACGGTCAGCCAGCCGAACGGCAGCAGCCGTCCACGCGGGCGCAGCTTGCCCAGCACCTGGTTGTAGTCGGGCAGGGAGAGCGCCGCGCCCACGACCTCTCCGGTGTCCTTGCGTTCGGCCACCATCGCCCAGTTCTCATCGAGTATCGGCTTGAGCTTCTTGGCGTAGTGGCGCACCTCGCGTTCGGTCAGCGGCACGAAGCCCCAATTGCGCTCCCAGGCCGCGTTGTAGACCTCCAGGAAGCGGCCGACCTCGACCTCCAGGTCCTTCTTGCGAAAGTTGCGGCAGACGATCCCGTGCTCGGTCTCTACCTTCGCGGCCATTTCCCAGATCGCGGGGTGTACCTTCTCGCGGCCGGTGACGGTCAGGCTCCACATGTACAGGTCCATGACCTTCGACAGCCCGACGTCCTGCTCGAGCAGCGACTGGTAGTAAGGGTGGTGCCAGGGGTTCAGGATGATCGGCGGGCGCTCGTGGCCCTGGACCATCAGCCCGGCCTCGTCGTTGGTGGTGAAGCTCATCGGGCCGACCATCGTGTCCGCCTCGCGCTCTCGCAGCCACGACTCGGCCGCACCGAGCAGCCCGCGTGCGGCCTCAGGGTCGTTCTCGCACTCGAAGAAGCCCCACAGCCCCCAGGCGTTGCCCTGGAACTCCTGCATGTGGCGGTCCACATGGGCACTGATGCGCCCGACCGCCCGACCATCGCGCCACGCGAGGAAATACTGCGCCTCGGCGTGCTCGAAGAATGGGTTCCTGCTCGGGTCCAGCTGCTCCTTGACGTCGCTCAGCAGCGGTGCCACCCAGTTGGGCTCGTTACGATAGAGCCGCCACGGCAGCTTGATGAACGTGCTCAGCTCGCGTCTGCCGCGCACGGGCCTGATCTCAACTGCCATCGCTGCCGGAACCCTATATGCCAACCTCCATAGACGTCTTCGCAAAGGTCCGGGGCCACGAACGCGAGGAGCTGCTGCGTGCAGCGCGCGAGGCTGACCTGATGCCCTATTTCCGCACGGTCGAGTCGCCGGCGATGCCCGTCGTTGAGATGGAGGGCGCACCGCGGATCATGCTCGCGTCGAACAACTACCTGGGGCTGACGGGGGATGAGCGCGTGATGAAGGGCGCTGAGGACGCGCTGCACCGCTATGGCACAGGCCTGACCGGCTCGCGCCTGCTCAACGGCACGACGCCGCTGCACCTGGAGCTCGAGCGCGAGCTGGCCGAGTGGATGGAGACCGACGACGCGATCGTGTTCACGACCGGCCACCAGGCCAACCTCGGCGCGCTCGGGACGATCCTCGGGCCCGGCGACACGGTCATCGTCGACGCGACCGACCACGCGTCGATCCTCGATGGCTGCCTGCTCTCCCGCGCGAAGATCCGGCCGTTCCGCCACAACCGCCTGGACCTGCTGCGCAAGCGCTTGGAGGCGGCCCGCAGCGACGACAGTGGCGCGCTTGTGGTCGTCGACGGGGTGTTCTCGATGGAGGGCGACATCGCCCCGCTGCCCGAGATCGCCGCCTTGTGCGAGGAGTACGGCGCCCGGCTGATGGTCGACGAGGCGCACGCCTTCGGGGTACTGGGCGCGCGCGGCGCCGGCAGCTGCGAGTTATTCGGCGTCGAGGACGATGTCGACCTGCGGATGGCCACCTTCTCCAAGTCGCTGGCTTCGTGTGGCGGCGTGATCGCGGGGCCCGCGGAGGTGGTCGAGTTCCTGCGTATCCAGTCGCGGCCGTTCATGTTCACCGCCTCGGG
>DATBZG010000217.1:0-2685 GCA_036513335.1 Solirubrobacteraceae bacterium
AGCCGTCGCCATCGCATATCCCAAGTGGACAGCTCACTGGGCGTAGCGCTCGCCGGCGTAGTTCATGAACTTGGGGTACTCCTTCTGGAAGGTGAGCGTGACTTTGCCGACGGCGCCGTTGCGGTGCTTGGCGATCAGCAGGTCGGCCTCGCCGGGACGCTCGGAGTCCTCGTTGTAGTACTCGTCGCGGTAGATGAACATCACCAGGTCGGAGTCCTGCTCGAGGTTTCCACTCTCCCGCAGGTCCGATAGCTGTGGCTTCTTGTCCGGGCGCGTCTCCACCGCACGGCTCAGCTGCGAAAGCGCGATCACCGGCACACCCAGCTCGCGCGCGAGGATCTTCAGCCCGCGGCTGAGCTCGCCGACGGCGGTCACGCGGCTGTCGTAGCGGCTGTCGGTGCGCATCAGCTGCAGGTAGTCGATGATGATCAGCCCCAGCCCCCCCTCGCACTGGCTGTGCAGGCGGCGCGCCTTAGCGCGGATCTCGAGCATCCCCACGTCGCTCGAGTCATCTACCCACAGCGGTGAGGCGGCAAGACGCTGGCTGGCGTTGAGGATCTTGGGCCAGCGCTGCTCGGCGACGCGGCCCTTGCGCAGCTCCTCGCCCTTGATCCGCGCCTGGGAGGCCACGAACCGCTGTGCGAGCTCCGCCTCTGCCATCTCCAGCGAGAACAGCGCCACCGGCCGTCCGTGTTCGACGGCTGCGTTCTCGGCGATGTTGCACACGAGCGCGCTCTTGCCCATAGCCGGGCGCGCGGCGATGATGATCAGGTTCCCGGGCTGAAAGCCACCGGTGATCTCGTCCAGGTCTTTAAAGCCTGACGGCGTGCCCGTCAGCGAGGTGCCCTCCAGCGACAGGCGGTGCAGCTTGTCGAGCTCCTCGTGCAGCACCTCCTCGATCGCCCTGAAGTCCTGCTGGCGGTCATCGCGCGCCACCTCGAGCATCGCCTTCTCCGCCTGCTCCACGAGCTCGCGCGGCGCCGCGTCGTGACCGAGCACGCTCTCCTGGATCTCATAAGTGCTCTGCAGCAGCCGCCGCAGCAGCGCGTTCTCGCGCACGATCTGCGCGTAGCGGCGAGCGTGCCCTGCAGCCGGCACGACACCTGTCAGTTCGTCGACCGTCGCCGGGCCGCCGACCCCATCGAGCTTGCCCGTCTGGCGCAGGCGGTCGACCACGGTGAGCACGTCCACCGGTTCGCTTTCGTTATACAGCGCCAGCATCGCCTCATACACCGTCCCGTGGCGCTCGCGATAGAAGTCATCAGGCCGCAACCCCTCTTCAATCACCAGCGCATACAGAGACCGGTCGGAAAGCAGGATCGCCCCCAACACCGACTGCTCCGCGTCAAGGTTGTGCGGAGGCGTGATCACGCCCGCAGAGGCGCCGTTGGCTTGAGGGCTGGCGATTATGGGCATAGCCGTGCCGAGTCTAGGTCGCGCCGGCACCGACCCGGAGCTGGTTCCCGCAAATCGCGGAAGTAAAAACTGATCCGGACCAAGCACGAACAAATGTTCGCATCAAGCAAGGACGGACCCACCACGCACGGTCGCCGTTCTCGGCCAAGCGGAGCAGTTGAGTCGACTCGCTCCCCCCACCGCGTCAGCGGTCGGGGACGATCGACTCAACCTGCGGAGCGCCTATTTCTTAGCCACAATCATGGTCTTGATAGTGGCAGTCACGTTGTCGACCACCTCTACCACGACCATGTAGGTCCCGACGTTCTTGATCGGTTCCGGCAGATGCACGTTGCGTTTGTCGATTTTCAGCCCGCGCGCTTCGCGAATCGCGCTGGCGATGTCCTGCGCGGTCACCGAACCGAACAGCCGTCCGTCCGCGCCCGCCTGCTGGGGGATCGTGAGAACTGTGCGGTTGAGCAGGTTGACGTTCTCCTGCGCGCGCTCGATCGCCTCGCGCGCGGCCCGCTCGGCGGCCGCCTGGCGCTGGCGGATCGTCTCTATCGCCCCCTTCGTCGCCGGCTGGGCGAGCTTGCGCGGCATCAGGTAGTTGCGCAGGTAGCCCTTCGAGACGTCCACGACCTTGCCCTGCTCGCCGAGCGCGTCCACGTCCTTGAGAAGAATCGCTTCGGGCATGCGCGTCTAGCGTTCGCGGTCTCGGTCGCCGCGCTCGCGACGGCCGCCGGGGGCGTCGTCGCGACCGCCCTCGTTCACGTAGGGCAGCAGCGCCAGCTCACGAGCGCGCTTGACCGCGCGCGCGATCTGCACCTGGTGGCGTCGGCAGGAGCCGGTGATCCGCCGTGAGCGGATCTTGCCCTTCTCGGAGATGAACTTCCGTAGCGAGGCCACGTCCTTGTAGTCGACCTGGTCGATCTTGTCGCGGCAGTGCTGGCACGGCTTGCGCCGCCCGCTGCCGGGACCGCCCTTCTTGTCGCGCCGGCGCACCGGCTTGCCGCGACCACGTGCCTTGGCCATCAGCGCGCCTGCTCGCCGGGGAGGTGCTGCTGGGGCATGACTGGGACTACGAACACAAAGACCTCGCTGTACTGACTAGAACGGAATATCGTCGTCGCCGGCTGCGCCAGAGACCGGTGCGGGCTGGAAATCCCCTACGTCTACGGGAACGTCACTGCCCCTGGAGGCTCCGTTTCCTGAGAAGCCTCCACTGCCGGAGCCCTCTTCACGCGAGCCCAGGAACTGCACCGAGTCGGCAATGATATCGATTGCCTG
>DATBZG010000218.1:0-8165 GCA_036513335.1 Solirubrobacteraceae bacterium
AGGGGTTTCTCGGGTCGATTCACGAGGACTGCGCCGATGATGAAGCCCACGATCGGCAGCAGCACAGACACGACGTAGCCGGCGACGGCTCGCCCCTTGGTGATCGAGCCCGGCTCCTGCGGCATCGGCCAACCCTAACGCGCGATCGCCGCCGCGGCGTCACCTGGGCGACCGGCGAAGGTACACGCGGGGGCCCCGGAGGGGAAGGAGGCCCCCGCGCTACTTCAGTGCGTCAGGAGGAGAGGGACGCCTCCACGACACCTTCCTCGGAAGGGATCGGCGCCCGCCGACTGGCCCATCCAAGCGTGTCCCACCGTGGCCGCCGACGACCACACCGAACGATTTCAGGTTGAAGCACAGGCTCAAACAAGTCCAATAGATGTTTCGGGGATTCCTATAGAGTCCTCGCATGGGGGGCTCGCCGCAGTTCAGGCGCGGACAGCTGCGCTGCTTCGTCGCTGTCGCGGACGCCGGCCAGGTGACCGGAGCCGCGCGAGCGCTGTTCATGACACAGCCAGCCGTCTCCCAGGCGATCGGCCAGCTGGAGAACGAGCTGGGCTTCAAGCTGTTCGACCGCTCGGGACGAGGAGTGACACTGACGCCGGCCGGCGCGCGCTTCTACGAGCCGGCACGGCGCGCCGTTGAGGCCGCGGCAGAGGCAGCGCTGGTCGCGGAGTCACTTGCACGGGCCAGCGAGGGGACGATCATGTTCGGGTTCCTCGGGAGCGCGCCCGCCCTAGACAGCCCCGACGCCGTTGCAACGTTCGCACAGACATATCCCAAGATCGAGCTCCGCTTCCAGGAGCTGCCGTTCCCGTCATTCCCCACCAGCTCGTGGCTCGCGGAGGTGGATGTGGCCGCCTGCCACGTGCCCCGCTCCGATCCGTCCGTGTGGACGCACACGCTGCGCGAGGACCCACGAGTAGTGGTGGTGCCGCGCGGGCACCGGTTGGCGAGCCACGCGAGGCTTCGTGTAACGGAAGTGCTCAACGAGACGTTCATCGGCTTTCACCCTTTCGTCGAGCCGTCGTGGGCCGGCTTCTGGAGCTTCGACGACGAGCGTGGCGGATCGCCGCCGCGCGTCACCGCCGACCGGGTGACCAACCCCCAGGAGGTGCTGGCATCGCTGGCCGTGCGCGACGCGATCACCACCGTGCCGGCGTCCGTGGGCAAGCTGCTCGCGAGCTTCTCCGATCAGCTCGTCGTGATCCCGGTGCTCGACGCGCGGCCGTCGACGATCGCGCTGGTCGGCCACGAGGATCGCCACAATCCATTGGTCGAGACCCTCGTGGAGTTCGCCCGCAGCTTCGGCGGCGCCGCCGGCTGATGCCGAGCCGCCGCCTGCGGCAGCTCGACCGCGCATTTACAAAGGACATCCGCCAAGATCCGCCGCGGAATGCCCGCGAGCAACACGCCCCTGCGTCGCCTGCAGATCTCGACCGCGGCGACCTCCCTGGGCAAGTGGGCCTTCGTGGTCACGCTCAGCGTGTACGCCTTCCGCAGAGGCGGAACAGCGGCCGTGGGGCTCGTTGCGCTGATCCAGGCCGGGCCCGCGGTGCTCGCGGCGCCTGTCCTGGGCCTCGCGGGCGACCGTTATCCCCGCCAGCGTGTTCTGTTGGTGACCAACGCGGCGCGTGCACTGCTGCTGGCCGCCGTTGCATTTGCGGTGTTCGAGGGCGCCGCGGAGGCGGTGGTGTTCGCGCTCGCCGCGCTGTTCAGCATGGTCTCGACGGCGAACCAGCCGGCGCGGGCGGCGTTGATCCCGGCGCTCGCCCGCTCGCCCGGCGAGGTCTCCTCGGCGACGGCCGTGATGGGCACTGTGGACACCGCCAGCTTCCTGCTGGGCGCCGGCGCCGGCGGCGTCGTCCTCGCGGCCACGAGCGTGGCGCTGCTCGTCGCTCTTTGCTGCGGCGCCTACTGCGTCGCGACGATGCTGATGCTCGGGATACCCGTGGACGCGCGACCTGCACGTCGCATCTCTGAGCGGCCGCTCCCCGCGCTGGCGGCGGGCTTTCACACAGTGCTCAGCGACAGCAGACTGCGTCTGGTGCTGGGCATGATGGCCACGCTCTCGGTGATCGACGGGCTGTCCGGCGTGTTCGTGATCGTCACCGCGATCCGCCTGCTGCACATCGGCACGCAGGGAGTTGGCTACCTCAACATCGCCCGCGGCGCCGGCGGCCTTGCGGGGGGCGCCGTAGCCTTCGCGCTCTTCGGACGCTCGCGTCTGACGATCGCGCTCGCGCTCGGCGGCCTCGTGCTCGGCATCCCGCTCGTGCTCCTTGGCCAGTTCGCGCACGTGGCACTCGGGTTGGTTGCCTGGTGCGGCCTCGGGTTCGGCTATGTGCTCGTGAAGGCCTCCGGCATCGCGACGATCCAACGACTGAGCGGCGACCGCGTCCTCGCGCGTGTGCTGGCCGTCCTCGAGACGACGCTGGTGGCGACGCTCGGGCTGGGCGCGATCCTGGCCCCTGCCTTGGAATCGCTGATCGGCCTCCAAGACGCGCTGCTGCTGACCGGGGCCGTCCTACCGCTGCTCGTGGCAACGCGCTGGCCTGCGATCCGCCGACTGGAGATCGGCGCACGGGTACCTCAGCTGCAGTTCGCGCTGCTCCGCAACTGCCCCCTGTTCGCACCGCTGCCGCTGGCCACCGTGGAAGGACTCGCGCGACGCCTCGTGCCCGTGCAGACACCGGCGCACAGCGACGTCGTCACGCAGGGAGAAGTCGGCGAGCGTTTCTACCTGATCGCCGAGGGGCGCGTGGAGGTCGTCCAGGACGGTGTGCTTATGCGACATCAGGGAGTGGGTGAGTCGTTTGGAGAGATCGCGCTCCTGCACGACGTCACGCGCACCGCGACCGTGCGGACGCTCGAGCCGACGCTGCTCTACGCGCTCGACCGAGATCCGTTCCTGTTGTCTGTGACCGGGCACACCGACAGCCACCACGAGAGCCTCGAGGTCGCGGCTCGCTTCCTCGCTCACAGCGAGGCGACCGGGCAGGCGCAGAGCTAGGCTCGCGGCGTCACCAGCACCTTCAGCGAGCGGGCAGGATCTCGTGGATTACGCTCATTCGAACGGCGGCGTAGGGGTATACGTCTCCGCTGTCAACAGGGGCTGCGTGAGCCGCTCGAGTGTGCAAGGTGCGAGAACGGAGCAGATGGGACTATCCGCCCCAGCCTGCGCCGGCGGCGGCACGAGCCCATAGGTCACGCTCCCTTCCCTCGCGATTGCGAGCGTGACGTCCGCGAGGACACCAGAGCTCGCGTGGCTCGCTCCAGGCCGATAGCTGACGAGCGTCGAGGCGAACCTGCTGAAGCACGCAAAGCCCTCGAGTTGTGAGAAGAGGGCGAGATGACCCGCCGCCACGGGCGCCTGCGGCCAGATGTATTCCAGTCCCACGGGGGGCCCGGTGCACGCCTCGTGCCCGGACCCCGCAGCCGCCAGGCTGCTGCGCCCGGTGGTGAGATTGTCGACGCGGACTTCCCAAGCCCCCTCACCGACGACGCCCGGACCGCTGACTGCCCAGAGGAAGGTGACGAGTGCTCCGTCGCGGTCGAGTGCCTGCACTTCGCCGTGGGCCGGCCGGGCAGTGCATCCGCCGTGTTCCTCGGGACAGCGCGAGGGGATCGCACCGTGACGGAGCGTCGTCAAGGAACGAGGGTGGGTGGGCGACCACTGCATGACCTGCCAGACGTCGCCATGACCGGGGGCCTTGCGCGCGAAGACGACAACCCCGTGCCACATCGACGGCGTGGTGTCCGACGCGCCGGCCGGGTCAGGAATCGGGAGCTTGCGTTCGCGCCCGCCGGCGAGTCGCAGGACACGAATCCGACAGCCCGCGCCCGATTGCGGTTCCACAAGCGACCCGCCGGGCGCCTGCGCTTCACCCACGTCACGCATTCGAGGAGTGCGCCGGCAGCGTGAGAAGGTCGCGACGGGCGCACCGTGCAGGTTCGTCCCGACGCTCACATCGAACGGCTGGAGACGCGGAGCCACAGGCAGCGACTCGACGCGACCTCCGTGAAAGGCGTCGAGCCCCCAGCCACCGCTCACCGGGACGCTCCACAGAAGCCAGCCGCCGCCCGCGGAGATCGGGGTCTCGGCGGTGACGCTCGCGATCGGGCCCGTCGGTGGTTCGCCGGCCGCCGGCGAGGCCGATGCGGCGCAAACCAGCGCCACAACACCGACCGCGAGAAAAGACCGTCGCCTCATGCCTGGACAACCTACGCGACAGAGCGGAGATAAGCCCTTCTTGACGACCACCCCGACATCAGTCCAGGCGTTCGGGCATCACCGTCAAGCCCTCGGCCGCTGCCGCAAAGTGCAGACGACGATCCCAGGTGGCGAAAGCGAGATCGCTGTTGGCAAGCAGCAGTCCCGCGGCAAGGTGCAGCGCATCCAGGCTGCGAAGCTCCCGCGAAACGGCAAGCCGCGAGGCATGCTCGACCAGCTCTTGATCGACCTCAACGACTCCGAAGGCGGGCCACTCCCGTTCGAAGGCCCGCACCGGCGAGCGCCCTGCGGACAGGCCGATGGCGCGCGCCGTCTCGACGAAGCCGACGCGACACAGGAACCAGCCGTCAGCGCGACCCATCACGTCCCGAACCGAGTCGCTGCCGGGCTCGGCCACGTAGCGCTTGACGAGCGCACTGGCGTCTAGATAGACGTTCAGCGCTCGGCGTCCCGCTCAGCTAGAACGAGCGCGGAGGCGCTGCGGCGCCCCTTCGCGAGGCGCGGCGCCCGACTCGACCGCGCACGCGACGGCGCCACCAGACGCCCGTCCGCGACCAGCTTCCGTAGATGATCGCTCCCAGCGGAGGAGCGCGCTGGGACGATGTCTGCCACCGCCTTGCCGCGTACGGTCACACGTACCTGCTCTCCCGCGACGACCGCACGCAGGGTCTCACTCAACGACTGCTTCAGCTCGCGTACCCCGACTTCACGCATGTGGCCACATTACCACGCTTGTGGACACATTGAGAGAATGGTGGCGCGGCCGATCATCCGCCGGGGAAGGCGAGCCGCAGAACCTTCAGAAAGACCGATCGGTACTGGCGCCCGAGGCGACCGCTGTTGTACGGAAGGTCGTGGCGCTCGCACACGGCCCGCACTCGAGGTGCGATCTCCGCGTAGCGGTTGCTCGGCAGATCGGGGAACAGGTGGTGCTCGATCTGGAAGGACAGGTTGCCGCTGAGCAGGTGAAAGAGGCGGCTGCCCTCGATGTTGCACGAGCCGAGAACCTGGCGCCGGTAGCGCCCGCCCGGCGTCTCGGCGCTGTACTGATCTTCGGTGAAAGTCTCGGCGCCCTCCGGGATGTGTCCGCAGAAGACGATCGTGTGCACCCACACGTTGCGAATCAGGTTCGCGACGACGTTGCCGGCCAATGCCCTGCGCGCGCCACGCCGACCGGCGAGCGCGGGAAACAGCACGTAGTCCTTGAGGAGCTGGCCGCGCGCCTTGCGCAACAGCGCGACGATCTCCGCGCGCGCCCTGGTGCGGGACTTCTCGCCCCGGCGAACGGAGTCGAGCTCGATGTCGTATACGGCGATGGCCCACTCGAAGACCGCCGCCATGAGGAAGAAGTAGATCGGCTGTGTGAGATAGATCGGATGCCAGGGCTGCTCTGGCTCCACCCGCATCGCCGAGTACCCCAGATCGCGGTCGCGACCGAGGACGTTCGTGTAGACGTGGTGGGTGAAGTTGTGCGCGCGCTTCCATGAGGCGGCCGTGGAGGCTGCGTCCCACTCCCACGCTTTGGAGTTGATCACCGGGTCTCGCATCCAGTCCCATTGGCCGTGCAGCACGTTGTGGCCGATCTCCATGTTCTCGAGGATCTTCGACAGCGAGAGCACGGCGGTACCGGCGATCGCCGCGGGCGTGAACCGCGCGCCGAGAAGAAGCGTGCGCCCCGCGAGCTCGAGCTGGCGCTGGGCGAGGATGACACGGGTGATGTACGCGCGATCGCGCGGGCCCAGGTCTGCGCGCACGGCGTCACGAATGCCGTCGAGCTCGCGGGCGAGCTCCTCGAACGGATCGGGGGCGCAAGCGGAGAGCGACGCCCCATCGGAGACCTCGGTGGCAAGCGCCATCAGGCGGCCGCGGGAAGCTCTCTCGAGCCCGGCTCGGCGACGTCCTCGGCGCGATCCGACGCGCCGCCGCCAAGGCCGGGGAGCGACGGCAGGGCGAGCTTGCCGATCTTGCGCACCACGCTGCCGAACTGCCGGTGCAGCGGCCCGGTGTTGTAGGGGATGCGATAGCGCTCGGTGATCTCGCTGACCTCGGCTGAGATCTCGGCGTAACGGTGAGCGGGAAGGTCGGGGAACAGGTGGTGCTCGATCTGAAAGCTGAGGTTTCCCGCCAGCACGTGGAAGAGCTTGCCGCCGGTGAGGTTGGCCGAGCCGAGCAACTGGCGGTAGTACCACTCGCCGCGGGTCTCGTTCTCCGCCTGCTCCTCGGTGAACTGCTGCGTCCCATCCGGGAAGTGGCCGCAGAAGATGATCGTGAACGACCACAGGTTGCGCAGGAGGTTGGCGCTCGCGTCGCCGGCGAGCACGAACGGGAGCGAGGGTCCGGACAGCAGCGGGAAGAGCACGTAGTCCTTCAGCGTCTGGCCGCGCACCTTGCGCCAGATGTCTCCCAGCATTCCGCGCTTCTCGGCCAGGGTCGTCTCCCCCGCGGCGAGCCGCTCGGCTTCGAGGTCGTGCAGCGCGACGCCGTACTGAAAGAAGATCGCCAGGAGCGCAGCGTACACAGGGTTGCCCAGGTAGTACGGATGCCAGCGCTCCTCCTCGGACATGCGCAGGATCCCGTAGCCGATGTCGCGATCCTTACCGACGATGTTGGTGTGGGTGTGGTGCATGTAGTTGTGCGAGTGGCGCCACTGGTCGCCTGGGCACGCGGTGTCCCACTCGAAGGTCTTGCCGTTCAGCCGCGCGTCCTTCATCCAGTCGTACTGGCCGTGCATCACGTTGTGCCCGATCTCCATGTTGTCGAGGATCTTCGACAGAGACAGCGCGGCGGTGCCGCCGAGCCACGCGGGCGGCAGGAAGCCCAAGAACAGCAGGCCGCGGCCTGCAACCTCCAGTCCGCGCTGGGTGCGGATGACCTTGTTGATGTAGTCGGCGTCGCGCTCGCCGAGGTCCGCGACGACGCGGGCGCGGATCGCGTCGAGCTCCTGGCCGAACGCCTCGAGCTGCTCGGACGTGAGACTGGGCGCTGGATTGGACATGACTGGCTCCTTCTCTATGTGGGGATTCATAGGTCGAGGGCTACGTCGCCGACGGGCACGGACACGCAGATCCTGATCTGCTCTTCTCTGGCACTCGAGATCTCGCCGGTGAGCACGTTGCGCACGACGCCTGAGCTCTTACGGCAACTGCACGTGTTGCAGATGCCCATACGACATCCGTATTCGGGGAAGAGGCCAGCGTCCTCCGCCTGCTCGAGCAGCGGCAGGCCGCTGTTGGCGGCCTCGGATCCGCTGGCACGGAAGCTGACGCAGCCTTCCGCACCGTCGGTGTCGAAGCTGACCGCCGGCTGGGTGAACGTCTCCACCACCGGCTCGGAGAGACGGTCCTCCCGCCAAACGGCGCGAACCGCGTCGATCAGCGTCGGCGGACCACAGACGAAGGTCGCCGCATCGGCGTGCTGCGAGATGACGGCGGGCAAATGCTCACGATGGAAGCGACCGACGAGCGGCTGCCCCCTCCCGCGCGTGAACCCGCGGGCGACGCGAAGCCCCTGATGCCGTTGCGCGAGGCGATCGAGCTCCGCGCCGTACAGCGCGAGCGCCGAGGAGCGCGCGTAGTTGAGGAACCCGATCTCGCCGGCGAAGCCCTCGTCACAGAGAGTCCGCAGCATGGCCATCACCGGTGTGATGCCGCTGCCGCCGCTGATCAGCAGCACCCGCTCGGGCAGCGTCTCGGGCAGCACGAACTCGCCCTCAGCCTGGCTGAGGCCGAGGATCATCCCCGGCCTCGCGTGATCGCGCAGATGGCGCGAGACCTTTCCCTCGGGATGCGTCGAGACGGTCAGCTCGAGGAGGCCGCCGGCATCGTGCTGGGAACCGGCTGGGGAGTACGGGCGCGTCTCGCGTACTCCGTCGATGCCCACGCTGAGACCGATGAACTGTCCGGCGCGCATGCCGCGCCAGTTCTCATTCGGG